>CAZNWF010000177.1:0-4752 GCA_964576485.1 uncultured Geobacter sp.
CGCCCGCTTCCCTCCCAGCCACAGGCCAGACTGCCGCTCTCAGCATCAACAAAACTATAGCCATGCCGCCGCAAACGGGCTTCATTTTCCTGATACAGCGGATTCTGATACATGTTCACATTCATGGCCGGTGCCAGTAGCACCGGCGCCTTGGTGGCCATGACCGTGGTGGTCAGCAGATCATCGGCAATGCCATGGGCTATCTTACCGATCACATTGGCTGTGGCTGGTGCAATCAGCAGCAGATCAGCACGGTCAGCCAGGGAAATGTGACCGATCTCCCGTTCCTGATACAGATTAAACAGCTCTGTTGAGACCGGATTGCCGGACAGGGTCTGAAAGGTGAGTGGCGTCACAAACTCTGTGGCTGCCCTGGTCATAATGACATGCAGTTCAGCACCGGCCTTAGTCAGCAGTCGCAGCAGTTCCACCGCCTTGTAGACGGCGATGCCGCCGGTTACTCCCAGTACTACCGTTTTTCCAGTCAGTTCTGTCATGGTGTTAGTCCAGATACGGGTTATGGCGTTTTTCATGGCCAATGGTGGTGGTGGGGCCGTGACCGGGATAAACCTGCACCTGATCAGGCAGGATAAAAAGACGGCTCTTGATTGACTCCACCAGTTGCTGATGAGAACCGCCCGGCAGATCGGTCCGCCCGACGCCATCGGCAAACAGCGTGTCTCCTGCAATCAGCTTACCTTCAGCCTCCAGATAGAGACAGCAGCCACCCGGGGTATGACCGGGCGTATGAATTACCTGCAGCCGATGGGTGCCAAACTCGATCAGCATGCCATCTTCCAGCAGATGATCAGGCTGGGGAGAGTTTTCCCCCGGCAGGCCGTACATGGCTGCTGTTTTGGCCACCCGCTCCAGCATCGGAGCATCAGCCTGATGGATGTAGAGCGGCGCACCGGTGGCCTGGGTCAACCGGCGATTAACGCCAACGTGATCAAAGTGACCGTGGGTATTGATGATTGCAGAAATAGCAAGACCACGCTGCTGCACCTGCGCAAGGATGCTCTCAGCATCGTCACCGGGGTCCACCACCACCCCCTGACCGCTCTCTTCGCATCCCAGGATAGAACAGTTAACGCCCAATGGGCCAACAACAACAGTATCGAAGATCATCGTCAGGGTATCCTTAACTTTGTATTCAAGCAGACTCTTGCTGCTGCAGCAGTTTAATGGTATCGTTTCTTATACTCAGGAGGAACCAGAAATGGCAAAGAAACCGGTAGTTGACCAGGAAGTCTGCATCAGTTGTGGTCTCTGTATCAGCCTCTGCCCGCAGGTATTCCGCTTTAACGCCTCAGGCAGGTCAGAATGCTTTAATCCTGAAGGGGCCAGCGAAGCTGATATCCAGGCTGCCATTGACGGCTGTCCGGTGCAGGCCATCAGCTGGGAATCCTGACACACCCGGATTATCAAAAAACACCAAAGGAGAACACCGATGCAAAAGTATGTCTGTACTATCTGCCAGTATGAGTATGATCCAGCTGCCGGAGACCCTGATCACGGCATTGCCCCCGGCACAGCCTTTGAAGATATCCCGGCTGATTGGTGCTGCCCGCTGTGCGGCGCTGGCAAGGATGTCTTTGAAGAAGCGTAGTTCGAACCCTCCCCAGCCCTCCCTTATCAGGGAGGGAGCAAAGCCCCCCTGACAAGGGGGGGTTGGGGGGTTAGCCTTGTAACTCCCCATCCAAGACCGCTAGAAATTCTTCCAATTCAGTCGGCTGCAGATCACCCATATGGGCAATTCTGAAGGTTTTGCCCTTGATCTTGCCGTAGCCGTCATCAAAGGCATACCCTTTTTCACCCAGCTGCTTTTTAATCGCTGCCAGATCCACCCCACGACTGTTTGCCACACTGGTTAAGGTTACTGAACGGGCACCTTCAGGGGCAAACAGCTCAAACCCATGTTTAGCAGCCCAAGCTCTGGTTCGTTCAGCCATGGCACGGTGCCGTGCCCAGCGTGCCTCCAGCCCTTCTGCAAAGAACCGCTGCAGTTGACAATCAAGCCCATAAATCAACGAGATGCAGGGGGTTGAAGGGGTATTATCCTTGTCATCATTGGCCGCAAATTCCATGAAATCAAAATAATAGCCACGATTTTCAACTGTTTGAGCACGCTGCAGCGCTTTTTCGGTGGCAGTAAAGACCGCCAGACCGGGCGGCAGGGCAAAGGCCTTCTGCACACCAAAGATACAGCAATCAATCCCCAGCTCATCCAACCCGATCGGCATGGCACTCATGGATGAAACCGTATCAACGATGAATACCACATCAGGGTACTTGCGCATCACCGTGGCAATCTCCGGCAACGGTGATAACACGCCGGTGGAGGTTTCATTATGAATCATGGTGATACTGTCATACCTGCCGGTTGCCAGGGTTACATCCACCAGTTCTGCGGTGATCGGCTGCCCCCAGGGGACCTTGATAGCGTCGGCCTCTTTGCCGCAACGCAGGGTTACATCATGCCACTTGTCAGAGAAGGCACCATTGCAGAAATTGGCACAACGCCCCTTGACCAGGTTGCGGATTGCCCCTTCCATGGCGCCGAAAGCACTGGAAGTGGACAGGAACACGCGACTTTCCGTCATCATCAAACGTTTCAGGTTTGTTTTTATCCGCCCGTGCAGTTCAGCATACTCTTTCATCCGATGGCCGATCATCGGCTGCGACATGGCAGCAAAGACCTCGGGAGCCACATTTACCGGACCGGGAATAAACAGCTTCTTTGACATTATCTACTCCAAATAGCATGTAATAATAGGCTGTTTCGCTATAGCAGAGCGGCCCCCTAAAGTCAAGGCAGCCCCACTGCAACACTCGTGCAACTCAAGCTGCAACACGTGCAACTACGCACAATCCTGTTGCTTTTCTGATTATGGCATGCTAGTTACAGTAGAAATGCAACATTCAAAAACGTGAATCTGTAGCCTGACTCAGAAATCAGATAACAAAGGGGAATCGACGCATGGCACATCACCACACCACTCCATCTCTCAACGAGCTGGTCACCGGGGTAGCCAACCGGCTCAAGACAGCGGGAACCGGCTTCTACCTGATGGTCTTCATTGCCGCCGCCGTGGTTCTGGCCTCTGCCGGGGTCGGCCTGATGGCCATGTTCAAGGGGCACGAGGCGTACTACAATGTTTACCGCGAGATACCCTGGGGCGTTCTGATCGCAACCTACGTCTTTTTTGTTGTCAGCTCCACCGGCCTCTGTCTGATCTCCTCCATCGGCCACGTCTTTGGGGTGCAGGACTTCATGCCGATCGCCAAACGTTCGGTCTTTCTTTCCATCGCAACCATCCTTTCCGGCTTTTTCGTAATCGCCTTTGAGATCAAACTTCCCTGGCGGATGGCGATCTGGAACGTTATCTCTCCTAACCTGACCTCAAACATCTGGTGGATGGGCACCCTCTACGGTATCTATCTGGCCTTCATGTTCGCCGAATACATCTTCCTGCTGATGAACAAGCACAGACCTGCTGTTATCTGTGGTTTCAGTGGTTCAGTGGCCGGTATTGCCGCCCACTCCAACCTTGGCGCGGTATTTGGTCTGTTGATGGGCCGCCCCTACTGGCAGGGCCCTTACATGCCGATCTATTTTATTGCATCAGCCATGATGACCGGCTGCGCAGTGATCCTGTTTTTCCACATCCTTGGTTACAAGATTAACAAGCAGGAGATGTCACCGGAAATGCAGCGTGCCCTTGAGGTTACCACCAAAATCGGCATCCTGTTGATCACCGTTATCCTGTTCTTCACCACCTGGAAGTTAATTGCCGGAGCTGCCGGTCAACCTGCTGGCGCCTACCCGGTTGTACAGTCTGAAGTATTCGGACACCACGCCTTTGTATTCTGGTTCTTCGAGATCCTGCTGGGGATGGTCGGCCCATTGGTACTTTTCATTCTGTCTAAAGGGCGCAACCTGAAGTTAATGCTGATCGCATCACTGTCAATGGTAATCGGTATTTTTGTCATGCGTTTCAACCTGGTCTACCTTGGCCAGTCCCTGCCGGTCTACTATGATCTGGGAGTTAATGAGTTCAAGGAGATGCTGCACTACGCCCCATCAGTCTATGAGTGGATCATCACTGCTGGCGGCTTTGGCCTGACCGCCCTGCTGTTCCTGATCGGCGAAAAGGTTTTTGACGGTCACAAGGTTGAGGATCACTAGTCCACCCTGCAGATCAATTACTACGACAAGGATACCAATCATGAATAAAAACATAGATCTGAACAATCTGCAGAACGAAGGGGTTGAAAACGTACCGATGCAGGAGCGCCGCGACTTTCTGAAGATGGGCCTGGCCATAACCGGCATATTTGCCGGTGGCTCCCTGTTCTCAGCGGTCTCAACCTTTAACAGCGCCCATGCCTCTGATTTTGCCAAGAAGTACCCTTACAAGCCCCACTACAGCATGGTTATGCAACAGCACCGCTGCATTGACTGCGAACGCTGCATGGAGGCCTGTGTGGCCACCAACCATGTTCCTACAGTGCATGGCGCTTACCGCACCACCATCCTTGAAAAGGAAACCCCTGATGCCGTAGGTGGCAAGCGGGAGTTTATCCCAATACTGTGCAATCAATGTAACCTGCCACAATGCACCAGGGTCTGCCCCACCAAGGCCACCTACAAAGATAAGACCACCGGCATTGTGCTGATGGACATCAAAAAGTGCATCGGCTGCCTGACCTGTCAGGAAGGTTGCCCCTACAACGCCCGCTACTTCAATG
>CAZNWF010000178.1:0-4723 GCA_964576485.1 uncultured Geobacter sp.
GAAACTGGTGAAATTCAGCGCAGAGTAAGCCAGTCCGAGTTGATTGAGCCGTTAGGTTACAGTCCGCATGTAGACTAAATTTCATCTTGAGTAATAGTATCAATTGGTGATACTGATTGTATATGAATAACAAGCACCGTAAGACATTGGATGCAATATTTATCGAGCCAGCCCTTTCTAATATTGCATGGTCTGATATTGAGTCTTTGCTTATGGCAGTCGGAGCGCAAAGATTTGAAGGTAACGGTTCCCGAGTACGGTTTTTGTTGAATGACGTAAAGGCTACCTTTCACCGACCTCACCCGCAAAAGGAAACGGACAAAGGTGCTGTCGTTTCGGTAAGAAGATTTCTTGAGGCAGGAGGTGTAAAGCCATGATGGAATATAAAGGATATATTGGCAAAGTCGAGTTTGATGATGAAGCAGAAATCTTTCACGGTGAAGTAATTAACACCCGTGATGTAATAACATTTCAAGGAACCACAGTAGCCGAAATAAAGCAGGCTTTTCATGATTCTGTAGAAGACTATCTTGATTTCTGCGCCCAACTTGGCCATGAACCGGAAAAACCGTTTACTGGTAAGTTCGTGGTTCGTATTCCGCCTGACCTCCACCGCAGGATATATTCTTCTGCCCGTATTGCCGGGAAAAGCATGAATGCATGGGTGATTGAACAACTAAAACAATCCACCGCATTTGTACATTAACCGCCAATATCCATTCTATTTTTAGCAACCTAACGTTTACGAGATAACCGGCTGGCGATGCCGGAGCGGCGCTGCCTGACTAACCGACATACTTCCGGCTGAGGAACTGGTGAAATTCAGCGCACAGTTAGCCAGTCCGAGTTGATTGAGCCGTTAGACATGCTCCGGCACAAACTTGATTTCAAGGTGGCAGCCAACGGCTTGAGCATATTTCTTGAGGGTTGAAAGGGAAGGAGAGTGCTTGCCTGCTGCTTCAAGTCTTGATATGGCGCTTTTAGTTGTGCCCATACGTTCAGCAACAGCCTCTTGAGACAAACCGACACGAGCCCGGGCTGAAAGCATTTCTTTGACGAGTGCATACTCTTCTTCTAGTTCGTCATACGCTTTCTGGAAACTTTCACGTTGTTTTGCCTTTTCGATGAAAGCAGCATGGTTATGAGCAACGGGTTTATATTGTGAATTAGCCATTTTGTACCTCCTTGACACGTTTGCGAGCAATTTTCATTTCATTCTCAGGAGTTTCCTGTGTTTTCTTGATGAATGCATGAAGGATGATGATGCGTTGACCAACAAGATAGCAGTAGAAGGTTCTTCCGACACCTTCTTTCCCTTTGGGGCGCAATTCAAACAAGCCCTTACCCACCAATGCCTTTGAATGTGGCATTTTCAGATTTGGCCCAAATTCCATCAGCAATTCAACCAGTCTGGCGTAGGCGGCAAGGATGCCGTCTGGCCACTTTTCAATCTCTGATAGAACCCGCTCGTTGAAATATTCGATGGTGTAGTTCATATGGGCGAGGTTAGCAAATACGAGAACATATGTCAACCTGTGGGATTATGAGTGTAAATGCCTAACGTTTACGAGATAACCGGCTGGCGATGCCGGAGCAGTGCTGCCTGACTAACCTGCCAAATGACGACTGAGGCATTGGTGAAATTCAGCGCACAGTAAGCCAGTCTGAGTTGATTGAGCCGTTAGGGGGAAGGAGTTGGCGTATGGGTCTTGAGCCAGTCACGGAGAGCATTGTTCATGCGGGTTTGCCAGCCTTTGCCGGTTGCCTTGAACGCAGCAAGTATTTCAGCGTCAAAACGGATGTTTTGGGCAACTTTGGTTCCGCTGCCAAGAGGGCGCCCAGGTTTTGGGGTAAGCATTTCTTTGGCGACTTCTTTCGGAAATAGCTGCGGAAGCACTTCGCTGGCAGGCTTGAACTGTTTGAAGTCTTCTGTAGTAAGCTCACGGACTTCTCCGTCCTTGTTAGTCAATGGTAAGCGGCTTGCCATATTTTTCTGCCTCCCTTCTGTTAGCTTTTCTGAAGCTGATTATTCGGATTGCTTCACTCGCTGGGGTGAAGCAAAGCACATGTAAACGGCTGTCGAGATACCCGACGGCAATATAGCGTGCTTCAGGATATTCATTGCGAAGATCGGATGCGATAACCGCTGAACTCCAGTCGAAATCGCTTGCACGCTCGAATGGCAGCTGGCGTTCACGCAGATTTTTGTCTGATTTGGCTTGATCAAATTCGATCTTCATATAGATATTTGTGGCAACAAAAAACAATTATGTCAATATAAATGTTGCAACAAAAATAACCCCTAACGTTATGCGAGATAACCGTCTTGAACATTCGGAGCGGCTGGTAACGCCTTACCTCGGCGATTAGGTCGCTTTTCCCGTCTCTGACACTGCGTTCAAGGTGCGTTGATTGAGCCGTTAGGGGACTAGGCCAAGTACTGCACCGAAACAGGCCCTAGCCGGTTAATACCGCCCCTGTAGCACAGTCGGCTAATATGGTTAGGCGTCTGGTAGATCGTGCCAAGATCAGACCCCCGGTCCGACGCTCTGCGGCGGGGTGGGGGGATGTATGGCCCCCGTCTAGTAACACGGGGGCGCAAATTACACGACACCCCCCTGCAGCGAACATGGTGACACTTGGTGACACAACATGGTACAACATGACGCAAATGCTAAAAAGGCCTCAACGCAATCCGGTGTGCGCGTTCGTTGTGAGAAAATGACACAGCATGATACAAATTGACACAGCATGACACAAGTGCTATAAGGCTGTCATTCGGGCGGTCAAATTGACACCTGATGACACTCTATGATACAAGGTGACACAACATGGCAAAGAAACATCACAGAAAGCCCGCTCCTACTCCACGGCCTGCAGCTCCGGTGCCTGATCCTCTCCCGCCTGTTCAGGCCGAACCTGCTCCAGTTGTCCCAGCTATCCTGCTGACCGTCAGTCAGGTCTGCGACCTGCTGGGTGGTATATCCCGTTCTACTCTCGTCCGCATGGAGAAAACCGGCAAGATTCCGGGGCGTGTCCAGCTTGGCGGCTCTGTCCGTTATCATCGTGAAACCGTTGAAAAATGGGTCTGGTCGCTATTCCAGTAAACCTGCTCCGTGCTTCGCACTTTGCACCTGGGGGCGGCCTCCAAACGACAAGGAAAAGGTTTTCGGCGTAGCCCGCTAGGGCTATGCCTGCCTTTGGTTTTAAGGTTTTGCCTTTAAGTGGGAGCAGGAGGGCACCACAGAGAGAGCGTCAGCGAACGTTGCGAAGTTGACTCTTGACCGGCTCCATGAAATTACGCACTTAAAGTGCTTACGCACTCCCCAAGTATCAGATAGACGATTCACCCCCAACCAGAGAAGAATTGCCCCGAAACACCACCCAAAAAGCACAGTCCCCTAACGTTTACGAGATAACCGGCTGGCGATGCCGGAGCGATGCTGCCTGAACTGCCGACCAACTGACGACTGAGGAACTGGTGAAATTCAGCGCAGAGTAAGCCAGTCCGAGTTGATTGAGCCGTTAGGTCTTTTTAGACTTACTGATTTTACAATTATACCGGGCTGCAGGAAACGCTAAATTGTGCCGAGAAATTCTGCGGGGCTTCGTTCTTCGAGGTCATGAGGTACAAGTCCATGCCGGAGCCAGATTTGACCCGCAGTTCGCCATAAAGGCAAATTGGTATCTGATAGTTGTTCTTGAACCTGCGGTCAGGCCCGCCACTCTTATTCGGATGCTTCCATGTCTTGTCGACAACCTTGGCATCATGTGGTGGACTTGGTTCGATAAATCTGGTGGTATTGGTTTCCACTCGAATATCGTCATATTCTACGAAGCCCACACCCTTGCTATCATAGACGAGGATGCCGTCAGGCATCATATACAGGCTTTGCCCACGGGTTTTGATGACCGGCACATCGATGTTCGTCTCCACCCACGGGGGCTTTCCTTCTCCGACTTGAGCTTCAGTGCGGTTAATCAAGTTTGAGGCGCCAGAGTTTCGTTTCCAATCGTGGATATTGTTGACTCCCCAGGAAGTTATCAACGACCATACTTTGCTGTTTGAAGCGAGGGCATTGAACGCGGAGATGGTTTTCTGAAAACGTTCCCCATTATCTTCGAAGTCGTAATAAAGGACGATGGTCCGACGCTTTGATTCCCAGTGAGCGGTAAAAATGAAGGCTACCACTGCGAGTATGAAGACAATCCAGCCGACAAGAGAGCTACTTTGAAATGCAATGAAGGATGGCAGAAGACCGATTCCGCCGCAGACGTAGTCGAGGCGTACAGCGGTGTAGGATTGATTGAGCCTGCCCAACAGGTCTTTCCTTGATTGTGGAACCAATTCCTGAGAAGAGGCGGTTGTGTATTCTATGGTGCCGGGCCGAGATGGTTCGTTGTAGGTCGAGGGTGTCTGAGGAAGAGTCTGCGGAGCAGTTCTTCCGCCGCTCGCTCCACCTCCCAGTTCCTGTCGGTAGTAAAGCCCATGTCCGCCAGCATGGATATAGCTTTTCCCGTTGGGGCGGACTCCGACCCGGAACCCCTTGACTCCAACGGAGGTGCCAACGCCACTTTTGGACAGGTTGAACCGAACGGGACCAATCTTGACCGATTTTCTTAGATACCACGCCACTTGATATCCTCCCTCAAAATTTAATTCTAGACCTAACGTTCACGAGATAACCGGCTGGCGATGCCGGAGCGATGCTGCCTGACTAAC
>CAZNWF010000179.1:0-4721 GCA_964576485.1 uncultured Geobacter sp.
AACGCCCGCCGTGGCCGTAACCTGCAGACCGGCGAGTCTATTACCATTGAGGCACGCAAGGTGCTGACCTTTAAGCCCAGCAATCTACTGCGCGATGCTGTTAACGGAGAAACAACGTAATTGGAAATTGCCATGGAGCAAAAATGATGATGATTTTACTGATGAACCGTTCATCAACAGTTTCAGTTGATCCTGATCCTGCAGCTTACGGCGAAAGCCTTCCCCCCGTTTTCATTTATCATTGATTTTATTAGCAGTTTTGTTTCCAACCGCTTTTCTCGCCTCTCCCCCAAAAATCCAAAAAAACATACCTCCCTAAAAAAAATTATTCTTAAAAAGTTTTAAGCAGTTAGTCTATTTCTTGTGGTAATGATATATCATCAAATGATGTAAGTGACTGAAGTTGTTAAATTATTTGTGTTGACAAGTTGTTTTTTTGCGCGATGATTAAAGCGCTAGGATGAAGTTATTCTAAAAAACTTTAATGCCAGCTTGCAATTGTAGCTGGTTTGATCCGTCTGCCACAGACTTCATCCTAGCAAATGAAGATTTTCGGCAGGCGGATTTTTTTTGTCCTGAAATGCATAGGGAGGAAGGAGGGTGAAATGACGTAGGTAGATGGATCGTAACGGTGATGAGTCAGTTGTTGTTATTGGATCATGATGATGAAAGGAGGGCCAAACCAATGGCCGTAACATTAGTTAAAGCAGGACCCGAGAGACTTGAACCAGGTTCCTATCCTGGACGCATGACCCAGATTATTGATCTGGGCACACAACTCAGTGAGTATCAAGGCAACCAGCGTGAATATCGCGAATTGCTAACCGTATGGGAAATGTCGAAATGTAAGTCTGATGGCACCCCGTTTGTGCTAAGTCAGCGCTGCAAAAACAGCATGAACCCTAAAAGCCGTCTGTATTCGGTTATTAGCGCGATTATGCGTAAAACACTGACAACTGCAGATATCAATCAGCTGGTTTTAGGCAATTTGCTTGACGCTTGCTGCCTGTTAACGGTGACGCTGGAAGAGTCGTCGTCTTCAGCACATTCATATAATCGCATCGTATCAGTCTCCCCGCTACCAGAGGGACTCGAATGCGCTCCACGTGTGAATGATCTGGTGGAGTTTGGGCTTGAGGATATCAATGATGTTGACCTTGCTAACAAGCTTTTCCCATGGGTGAAAGAGACCATTTCAAAAGCTAAAGAGCTTAAAACGGTAGCACTACCGTTTTAGCGGATATCAGGGCAACATCATGTAACAGGGGACGATGGGTATACGTAAATTAAATACGTATACCCGGTTCTTCCTGAAAAACTTTTAAAAAGAATGGAGCACCCATGAACGATATGATTTTGAGTAAAAAACAGGTTGTTACAATAACAAGTAGAAGTGCCACCAGCCTTTGGCGGGATGTGCGCGCCGGTAGCTTTCCACAGCCACGTCAAGTCGGGCCGGGGCGAGTTGGATGGCTGCAGAGTGAGGTAATGGCTTGGCTTGAGAGCAGACCGGTTGTCAGCACAACAAAACCTATAGCGTAACGTGAACTAGTATGACTTCACTTGATCCTAAACATCTTGCTGATTTGAAAAAATCCGGACTGACTGAGGCAACCATCCAACTGGCCGGAATTGCGTCAGTCAGACCCTGCGATATCGAGCGAGAGACCGGAATCCGAAACTTGCCGGTCGAGTCTGCTTATCGAATACCTTTCGACGCTGACTTTGCTCGTTACAAACTCTTTTACATTCAGGAACCATTAGCGGGTGAAAAATGGCCCAAATATAGCCAGCAGAAGGGGGCGCACAACAGACTATACATACCGCCAATACTGACAGAGTCAGAAATGAAATCGCTATCAACCATATATATAACGGAAGGCGAAAAGAAAGCGCTGAAAGCGACTCAGGACGGTTTACCCTGCATCGGCATCACCGGATTATGGAACTGGAAACAAAAAGGCACTGATGTCTTGATACCGGATTTTTCAAGGATCAGCCTAGTCGGTCGTGTGGTGGTACTCGTTCCTGACAGTGACTGGTTAGATTTAGGCAAAGATGGTAAGCCGAAAAATCTGCAGGATGCGGTTAACAGACTTGCAACCGCGCTCTTGTTGCAAGGAGCGATTGTCAAAATTGCCTATCTCTTACCTTCCGACAGCGGAGGTAAGGTTGGCCTTGATGACTATCTGCTGCATCACTCTGTTACCGATTTTTTGGCTCTTCCACATGAGCAGGTGCTACCGATGCCATGCTTCCGGGTTGAGACGGGCAATCTGAATTATTACGGAGTTGAGGATAACACGTTTTTGCCACCGGTTACCGTTGCTGCTGCAATTGAGGTGATTGCTTACACAAGGGATGGTCGGAATGAGTCATGGGGAAAAATGCTTCGTTTTCGCGACCGGGACCATATCGAACACATCTGGTCTATGCCTATGCATCTACTTGCGGGAGACGGTAGTGAGATCAGGAGTACGCTGTATGCCAAGGGATTGCCCTACATTGCCATCAGCAGCCGCGTACGATCACTGTTGCTGCAGTACCTGCAGCAAGCAGTACCTGACAAAGGGCGCCGGGCTCGCTGTGCTGACCGCACCGGCTGGCACAACGAACAGCTATTTGTCCTGCCATTGGGCAGCATAGGCACATCTACTGGTGAGCCGGTTGTCTATCAAGGAAAGGCAGACCCCGTCATTTCCCAATGCGGTACCCTACAAGACTGGATACAGCAGGTGAGCACATTTTGCATAGGTAATAGCCGCCTGCTGTTTGCCGTCTCAATGGCTTTTGCAGCTCCGCTTGTCTACCTGGTCGGGGCAGAAAATTTTGGTATCAACTTTTTTGGTCAGTCTTCTTCCGGCAAAACCACTGCACTGAAAGTGGCCTGCTCAATATGGGGCGGGCGAGAATACATGTTGCGCTGGAGAGCTACTGGTAACGGCTTGGAGGGGATAGCAGCGGCCCATAATGACCTTTTGATCGGACTGGATGAGTTGGCCCAAGTTTCTCCAGCTGAAGCGGGGGAGATAGCCTATATGCTGGCCAACGGGGCAGGCAAGTCCCGATCCAGCAGGGACGGCGAGGCACGACAGCCAAAACGCTGGCGGACGCTGTTTTTGAGTACCGGTGAAATCACTCTTGCCGAGCATATGGCATCAGGAGGGAAAAAAGTTAAAGCAGGACAGGAAGTACGTTTAGCAGATATTCCAGCAGATACTGGCGAACATGGTGTTTTTGAAGAAATACATAATACCGAAAATGGGGCCAAGCTCTCACAATATCTGAACGCAGCAGTCGCTAAACAGTACGGGCATGTAGGTATGGTGTTTCTGAAGCAGGTGGTGGCTGATGCACATGAGTTGCCAGAAGCGATCAGACAGGAGCGTGCTGCATTTATAACTTCGGTCTGCCCTCCCCATGTTGATGGCCAAATCACTAGGGTGGCAGGATACTTCGGACTTGTTGCTGCTGCCGGAGAGTATGCAACAATTAACAAATTGACTGGCTGGCAGGCAGGGGATGCGAGAAATGCAGCTGTCATTTGCTTCAAGGCTTGGCTGGATAACCGGGGTGGAACCGGCGCAAAGGAAGTTGAAAGAATTATTGAGGACTTGAGGTTGTTTTTGGAAAATCATGGTGATGCACGGTTTGCCGTCAAAGACGGTAATGATGCCAGAACTATCATAAACCGGGCCGGATACCGTGATGGCGAGCACTACTATGTACTGCCGGAAACCTTCAAGCGTGAGATTTTGAAAGGACATAATGTCAACTTGGCTAAGAAGGTGTTGATTGAACGGGGCATTCTTGTACCTGGAAATGATCCAAACCGGTATACCAAAAAAATCAGGGTTGATAACCAAACCATAAATGTTTTTGTCATATGCACAAACAGTCTCAATGGAGCGGGTGAACCATGATCGGAAATCTTGGTAAAGGTTGTTATGCCGATCTTGACGGGAACAACGAGCACATCGGGAACCGCCTTCAAAATGCTGATGAAATCGGGAACAGCAATAATGAGGGGATGTTCCCGAAGTTAGGAGCAGTAACGGAAACATTGGGAACAGAAGATGTCGTACCAGTTGGTGTGCCCGTCGTTCCCATTAGCGAAATATCTGTCGGGAACGATGCGGCACTATCTAAACGTATGGAAAATCAAGCATCTGTAAAACCTGTTCCCGCTGTTACCGGCGTTCCCGTGCAGCATGAAAGTCAGGATACATCAGAGGTAATTCAGGTTCCCAAAGGGCATGGTGTCTGGCTGCTGGCTGCCCTTGTTGGTGAACGCGAGACACGAACTTTATACCGTGAGCAGTGTAATTGGTGCAAAAGCAGGGACTTCTGGCTGATTGATCCGCAGGACCCGCTGTCACGGGTCTGTCGCCGGTGCCATCCACCACCAATTATGAATACAAAAAAGAATTAGGATGAGGGGAAATCGTATGGCTACATCAAAAGATAATACAGACATTACAGGTATTTGGACACAAATAGATTTTGCAGAAATTGCAGATGACAGTAGATTATGGCTTCTTTTTAAGGAAAAAATGCGGGCAGCTAAGCAGATTAAGAAGCCAAGGAAAAAAGTTGTGGTAACAGAATCTCAATCGTTGTTTTAGGTTCTGCATGATTATAGTCAAAGAGACAGGGACTTAACCGCACGGAGGAAGTCCTTTTTTCTTTTTTACGATCAGGGGTAGCGCATTTGTGCAGGT
>CAZNWF010000180.1:0-2235 GCA_964576485.1 uncultured Geobacter sp.
ACAGCGCGCTACTGCACACTGGGGTAAAGGTCTTGCGGTCGATTTCTCGTCCCATGTCCGGACCGGGTGGTCGTATTGACGGACATGGGTCGGCCATTTCTCCGGCCGGTGGCTACTCCCCTTTACGTGGCGGGAACATACTCAAAGCAGATTCGGCTGTCAATAAAATTATCCTAACACCAGACAAATAGCAGCGTTGCCATCATCGTGCGGCATCTGCAACAGCACTAACAAAGACACTGCCAATAATAACAAGGGCTCTTCGCATGTGACTTTTCTCCACGGATTCAAAGGTTGGAATGCTGTACTCTTCTTCAGAGCGGTACAAACCTCATGATCAAAAACAGCCCGATCATAGTCATGCCGATGGCGAGTTTACCGGCAATTCCCACTGCCAAGCCGATTACCGTACCGAAACCGGCTCGACTGGCCTGATCCAGTGTCCGTTGAAGCGAAAGCTCGCCCAGCACTGCACCGACAAACGGTCCAAGTATGATGCCGGGAATAGAAAAGAAGATACCGACAAAACCACCCAAGGCAGCGCCCCACATGGCGCGGTTTGAGCCTCCGAATTTCCTGACCCCCAGGACTGAGGCAACGAACTCAATCAGATAGGTAAGGGCTGTCAAAACCGCCAGCAGTAACAGCGTCCAGGGGCCTACATACTGGAAATTATCCGCCCAGGCACCAAACAACAACCCAAGAAACAGTATCGGTGCCCCAGGCAGTAATGGTAACAGCAGACCGATTAAGCCGGTAACGATCAAGACAGCGGACAAAATCCAGAGCAGTACGGGTATATCAGGATTCATGAGCGCACCTGCCTCCTAACCGGCCAGCTTCCGGCAACGGCATTTGTTTGGTGTATTAATAACAATAACAGCAGCTATTGATCTTCAGCTCTGATGTTCTTAAGCAGATCAGCCAGTGTCTCCACCATGATGTCGGAGGCAGCAGGCCAACGCTGTCCGTCCGGCCTTCCCACATGGACGGTCAACGCTCCTGCTGATCTGCCAGCCTGTAGATCAAAAATGTAATCCCCCACCATGACAAGGTTCTCAGTTTCAACCTGCCATTTTTCCTGAAGATGGAGGATGCCACCGGGGTCAGGTTTGGGAGGAGCATCATCGCGGCCCAGTATATGTGCATCAGGGAAATGGTGACGGACACCCAATGCTTCCAGAGTTACAAAGGCAACCTCACGGCTGTTACGGGTAAGAATGCCCATCTGAAAATCCTGTTCAGCCAAACAGGCCAGCAGCTCCACTACACCGGGAGCTGCTTCAGCCTGACCTGCAAGGCTACGTTCGATTTCATCAAGGCGGAGATGCCGCAGCGCTGCAAGATCGGGTGGCAGTGTTTCAAGATGTCCCAGGATATCTTCCCCCTCAGGAATAGCAAGTTCCTGGCGGATGAATCCAAAATCATGGACTGGAAGGGTTAAGGTGCCATCCAGGTCAAAGATCCAACTGGTACGATTGATAAACAGATTTTTCATGGATCCATGACAAATGATCTGCTCCCGAGCAGAGTCTCTGCTCCGCTGTCACGATTCCAGAGATAAAACTCGATCTTCCAGGAGCCGGTCTGGCCGCTGGCATTGATAAAAACAGTGGCAAATCCCGGTTTATAAAAACCATGGGGTCCAAACATGGCGCTTTTACCGGATGGTTCAGTCAGACGGTATTTGTAGCCAAATTGTGGCGTCCCGAAACGATTCAGGTAGCTGTCCACCGGAGGCCCCACCAGCCAGGCGCCAAATTTCTTTTCCCGGTTGGCAAAACAACCTTGTTCATACAGCTGTTTTTGCGACCAGTGCTCACCCCGCTGGAGTACCGTGAGCACCGTGTCATAGCCCTGGGACTCATCATAGACACCTACCCCCATCTCCTTCAGCTGCCACTCGGCTGCAGGGGAGGTTGCCACCAGGCCACACAAAAGCATCAGTCCAACCATCAACATACGAAAAACAGACTGCATGTCGCGTCTCCTTTCCAGGCCAGAGCCTGCTATCAGCGATTACCGGTCACTAAAAACCGGCGTGCGTTTTTCCAGAAAGGCAGCCATCCCTTCCTGCTGGTCTGCCGTGGCAAAGCTTAAGGCAAACAGGTCTGCTTCGTAGCTGCAGGCCCGTTGCAGATCCATCTCCAGACCATTGGTCACCACTTCTTTGCAGAGCTTAAGAGCCATTTGACTTTTACCTGCCAACGTTGCAGCAAGGGATCTGGCAGCGTT
>CAZNWF010000180.1:2335-4703 GCA_964576485.1 uncultured Geobacter sp.
TCCCGCAACATGGCGATATCACCACCGGCGATGAAGGCCTTTTCTCCTGCTCCGGTAATGATGACTGCCCGCACCTCCGTAGAGGCGGACAGTTCCTGCACCCCCCTGTCCAGCTCCTGCAGCGTGGCAAGCGTCATGGCGTTCATGCTGGACGGCCTGTTGACTGTTATGGTGGCTACACCATCAGTAATTTCAGTTAGTAGTGTCGATGCTGGCATACTCTGTTCCTCCCTGGCCAGATCCGTTAAGATCCCCCTCATCAATATCGACAGGTGGCATCTCAAAACGCTCCATCGCTTCAACCGGCAGCATCCCGGTCTCAACCCGCATATAGGTCTGCAATTCCTTCAAACTTTGTAGAATTACCTCTTCATTTTTGGGAAACTCGTGGGGATCTATCTCCAGGGTAACGCAGCCCTGGTAATCAGTATTCTTCAGATGGTTGAGAAAACGGGTCAGGGGCAAGCGACCATGGCCAGGGATCAGATGTTCACGATCAAAACCATAGTCAGAGAAATGGATATTACGAATCCGGCCGGATTCATAAAACAGGTAAAAGTCATTGATAAAGTTAGCCTTACCAGATCCCATATGGGTGGTATCAAAGGTAAGGAAAAGGTTATGATCGTGAATAAAGGCAACCATATCCCTGGTGGATGAAAGGATATTGGGGTTCACTTTGAGTCGCCCGATACAGGGCATATTTTCTATGGTAACCAGTACTTCGCCATCAATGCCGATCTCTTTCTGAAAATCACGGATCCGGTACAGCCAGCGCCAGAATCCGATCTCCATCCCCATCCAGGAGGGAGGATGAAAGTTCACCAAAGGGATGCCGGTATCTGCGGCAAGCTCAATACTGTGAAAAAGCGATTGGATTGGACCACCCCAGCCGTCCAGCGGCATAAAGGGGGCATGAATGGAGTTGATCGGCGCAATTTCCTGCAGCGAACGCACCACCTTAACCGGATTTACCCGCTGGAAATCCTGATTGATAATCAGCTCTACCCCGTCAAAGCCAGCCTCAGCAGACAGCTCAAAGGCCCGACGCAGGGGCAGGGTAAACAAAGATCCGCTTGAAAGCGATATCTTCAAGCCACTACTCATCTGTAGGCACCAAAGCTTACCTGCAGATAGCGTTGCAGATCGGCAACGGTTTCCAGAGAGAGCTTCAGACGTTCTGAATCGGCAGCATGCAAGGTTGATGGCATCAGATACAGGATATCCCGGCAGTCCTGACCGGGAATTGCGGTCTGTTCAAGGGTAAGGCGTTGTTCACTGAAGCAGTGCCAGGCATGCAGGGTCCGCTCTGCCAGATCAACATCAAGCTTGCCGATCCGCACCAGCCCACGTAAGCGCTCCGGCGTGCCCACCAGATCTACCCCGTGCATCAGGCACAGTCCCCCAAGCGCAGCTGCCAGCGGCAGAAAGGCGTGATCCAGCAGCGAAAAGCCTCCCCGGTGGGGCCCGCTTTTGGCAAGCTTCAGGCTGCCCATCATGCCGATACCGTTTGAGAGCGTCAGGCAACGTTCCACCAGGTTACCAACAAAGCTCCGCTGGCTGAGGCAGGTCTGACAGAGGGCACTAAACCTGTCAGCAACGCCGTCTTCTCCCACCAGCACGGTCCGGTCTGCCAGGCGCAGTAACTCAATCAACTCCCGCTGATTCTGCCGGTTAGCAGCTGATTCAAAGCGGTCCTGCCACTGTTCCAGACTGCCCCGCCAATCAGGATTAAGCGGTGTAATGGTCTCTTCAAGGGCAACACCACAGACCCGCAGCCAGGCCACCAGTTCCTCTCCCAGCTGCAGTATTAACGATTCCGAGACGTCACCATCCCAGACCAGCGCCAGCTGCACCCGGCAAAAACGGGTTGCTTCACGACGGCCAGCCGGCCCCATGACCAGCAGCGCAAGCGGAGGCAACGGTTCTTCAATCTGGTTCCTGGCCAACCGCAGACAGCACTCAGCCAAAGCCTTTAAAAAGGTTTCCGACATGCTGAACAGAGCTACCGGCGAGCCAAAACGGGCAAAATGGTGGTAGACACGATCATAAAAGCTGACCAGCAGGCTACGCAACTGTCCCTGTTCTGAGGCGTGGGCCAGCTCATCAACCGATCGCGCCAGCTCACCGCCCATGGCACTGTTTTCCTGATCCACAGCAGCTATCAGATCTTCCAACAGTTCCAGCAGTTGCGCGATCCCCTCGGGATGTTTCCGGGTTGCCAGCCTGACTGCTGCCTCACGATAGGCAACAGCAAACTCCTCCACCCCGCGCCAGGAGGCAAAATCTTCACCCTTTGCAAGCAGCAGCGCCATTATTTTCCTCCGGTGTCGTGGACATCACGAATCAGAAAGGCAACCATCTCATC
>CAZNWF010000181.1:0-4576 GCA_964576485.1 uncultured Geobacter sp.
ATTTTTTCGTTGCAATTCATATTGGCAGCTCCATTTTCTTTTTGACTCCGCGCCTTACCGTAAAACAGAAATAAGGAGTCTTTCTCTTTCTGTTCAACTCGTAATTGACCGGTTCACGCGCGCGCGTGAACCGGTGATCTGCCCAAAACTGGATGTTGGCCGGAATGCATCTTGTGAGCCTTTGCGGCAAAATTATCCAATCACAACCGCAACAACCGATAAATCTCCCGCATATCCAGACTGTTACGTACCGTATCCGCCAAACGATCCAGGGCCGGTTCCAGATCATAGCTGACGCGGATGATGCCATCGCTCTGCCAGCCGTTACGCTGACGCAGTTGATCCAGCCACCAGCGCCGGAAGGGATCAGCATCAAACAGGCCGTGCAGGTAGCTGCCCCAGACCAGACCATTGGCACTGCCTGCGCCCAGCAGTCTGCCATCCTGCCCGGTAACCAGTGGTTCAATCACTTCGGCAGTGGTAATGCCGTGGTGGATCTCATAGCCGGAAAGCAGGCAGCCCGAGGGGAGATGACAACAGCAGGTCTGCAGGGTGGTCTTTTCTTCTGCCATGATTGTGTTGATCGCCAACAGACCCAACCCCTGCTGTTCTCCAGCCCCGGATTCAATGGCAAGGGGATCGCTGATCCGCCCCCCCAGCAGTTGAAACCCGCCGCAGATACCGATGATCTCAGCCTGTCCAGCCTGGGCCAGCTCAAGGATGGCTGCTGCCAAGCCGGTCTGCTGCAGCCAGCCCAGATCAGCCAGGGTATTCTTGCTGCCGGGCAGTATCAGGGCATCAGGCTGTCCCAGTTCCGTTACGCTACGAACGATCCGCAGGCCAACATCCGGCTCCAGCCCCAGCGGATCAAGGTCGGTAAAGTTAGAGATATGGGGCAGATCCAGCACCGCAATATCAAGCAGTTGGCTATCCTTTGCCCCTGCAACCAGCAGCCCCTGTTTGAAGGAGACTGAATCTTCCTCCGGCAAACACAGATTATGCAGATATGGAATTGTGCCCAGCACCGGTTTACCGGTGTGAAAGCGAGTGTAAGCCAAGGCATCTCCCAGCAGGCTTGCATCGCCCCGGAAGCGGTTGATCACAAACCCGGCCACCAGAGCACGTTCTGCCTCGCTTAGGACCTCCATGGTACCCACAAAGGAGGCGAACACGCCGCCCCGGTCAATATCCCCCACCAGCAGCACCGGCGCACCGGCATAGCGGGCCATGTTCATGTTCACGATATCATTGGCCTTCAGGTTGACCTCGGCCGGACTGCCCGCCCCTTCCAGCACCATGATCTGATGTTCAGCTGCCAGTTCGTCATAGCAGCGCGTAACCGTGGACCAGACCTTTTCCCGTTGTTCTACATAGCTCTTAAAATCAGTAGTTCCCACTGCTTTTCCGCACAGAATCACCTGAGAGCCGGTTTCACTGTTGGGTTTCAGCAGCACCGGATTCATTCGCACATCCGGGTCAAGGCGACAGGCCTGGGCCTGCAGCACCTGGGCCCGTCCCATCTCGCCGCCGTCACGGGTCACAAAGGAGTTGAGAGACATGTTCTGGGCCTTGAACGGCGCCACATCATAGCCATCCTGTTTCAGAATCCTACAGAGCGCAGCGGTCAGGATACTCTTACCAGCATTGGAGCCGGTGCCCTGAAACATGATCGCCGGGGCTTGACGCTTCACAACCCGTGGCCGTGACGGTGCCAGGATACTCTGCAACACCGTGTAGAGCCGCTGCTGCTCCGGTTCAGTCCGCACTGCCACGCGGAAGTAACGGCCATCCAGCCAGCTAAAATTCCCACATACCCGCAGGGCGATCCCCTGCTGCAGGGCCAGGTCAGCAAGCTGTTGTGCAGCAAGGGTTGGATGATGGAGACGCAAGAGCAGAAAATTGGCCTCGCCGGGGTAGATCGTCAGGCCGGGCAGAGAGGAAAGCTGGCAAAAAAGCTGCTCACGCTGTTGAGTTACAAAGCTGCGGGTCCGTTGCAGGTAGTCTGCATCCTGTACTGCCCGCACCCCTACCGCCTGGGCCAGGCTGTTGACGGTCCAGTTGGGCAGATAGTTGCGTAGCTGCCGGATATGCGCTGCTGCACCGGTCAGGTAGCCCAGACGCAGGCCGGGAATGGCGTACAGCTTGGTCAACGAGGTCAGGATCAGGATATTGTCCGGCCGGTTCTGCTGCAGGCTCTGGCTTCCATCGGTAAAGCCGATGAACGACTCATCCACGGCAAACAGGGTGGCTGGATGTTGCAAGGCGATTGCACGCAGGGCTTCAGCAGCAAAGGTACGCCCGGTGGGATTATTGGGCTGGCCCAGCAGCACCAGCTGGGCTGGTTTCAGGTAAGGTGTAAGGCAGGTTGGATCAAGCACAAAACCGGCGTCAGGGGAGAGTAGAACCTGCTCGATGGCCAGACCGGAGAGCCGGGCCGGTTCTTCATAATCGGCATAGCTGGGCACCGCTAACAGCAGCGAGGTACAGCCCAGCGCCCGGGGCAACAGGTGCAGCAGTTCAGTGGCGCCGTTACCCACCAGAATCTGATCAGTCGGAATCCGGTGCAGGGTGGCCAAGGCATCAACCAGTTCAGTTGCGTCCGGGTCTGGGTAATGGATCAGGTCACTGATCCGGCTTTCGATCAGCGGGCGCAGCCAGTCCGGCGGACCCAGCGGGTTGATGTTGGCGGAGAAGTCCAGCAGCTCTCCCTGCGGCAGCCCTGACTGCTGGCTTAAATAGCGCAGATTGCCGCCGTGGCTATGTCGTACCGGCTGTCGGGTCTGGCCAGTCATGTCAGGACAGGGTGAACAAGACAGGTTATGCTGACGCAGCGAGTTGTTTTTTCAGGTTATACACCACCCCGGCATTGGCCAGGGCGATGGTGGCATAACGGGACAGCATGGCAAGGAATTCCAGGTGGTCATTGTGGAACGGTTCTCCCCTGACACCGCCTGAAATGGTCAACACTCCGGCAATACGATCCTGCACCAGCAACGGAACCGAAAGGATGCTGGGAGCGGCCAACATAACACCGTCAGGATCTTCCTCCCTGATATCATCAACAAAACCTTCGTCAGTACTATCGCAGATAATCAATGGTTTGCCGTCTACGGCGACCCTGCCGGAGATGCCCCTACCCAGAGGCAGACTGTACTGCTGGGAGTAAAGCGGGTCCAGACCGGTAGCCACCTTTGCCTGCAATGTCGCACCTGATTTGTCCAGCAGCAGTATGTAGCCGCGACGCGCCTGCAGATGCTCCGTGACAAGCTCCACCAGTTTTTTCATGATATCAGGGACACTGAAGGTTGACATAAGCGCCGCACTGATCCGGTTGGCTGATTTCATCATTTCCAGCGTTTCCTGCAGCGCACTGTTTTTTCTGGTCAGTTCACTCAACAGGTGCGCCTTCTTGCGTAACAGCTCCTGTTTTTCCAAAGCCTTTTCAATTACATTGTACAGCACGCTCTCGTCATCCAGCGGCATCACGATATAGTCGTAGGCGCCGAGACGGAGCGCCTTGATGATATTAAAACCGGAGTCGTTGGAGCTGAGGATGATGACATCAATCTCCGGCTTGTGACGCCTGAAGACCTTCATCATATTGAAACAACTCATGCCGGAAAGCATCAGACCGGTCAGAACCAGATCAAAATCCTGTGCGCTAAAAAGTGGAATCGCCTCTTCAGCCGATGTGGTAACAGACACCAGGTAACCCTGGGCCTCAAGGATCTCAACCAGAATACTGCTGTTTGCCCGTGAATCGTCTACAACCAGAATATTTGCCGGTAGTGCCATGATTCTGCCCCCTCTGTTGCGTAGGTAACCCGAGCGATACTACGGCATGGATTGGCAAAAGACAACCGTATCCTCACCATAAATTCTTGACAGATGAACTGTTTCTTGGCATCTGTTACAAACTTTTCAACACCGAATGGAAGCGAGGAAGAGGGGTGCAAGGCCCCCGCTGCCCCGCAGCCGTAAAGGGAACGAACGTCCAACCCAAGCAGTTAACGGTTTCAGTTCAAGGATGATGGCAAGACAGCAAAGCCAACGCCTTGAAATGGAAGCGTACGGGTACAGCCACTGGGAAACTGGGAAGGCGGACAAGTAGGTCGCCCTGAGCCGGAACACCGCTCCATTCGCACGCTTCGGGGGAGGCAACTCTATGTACTATCGGTATTTCCGTTCTCTTATCCTGCATTCACTCCTTAGTACCATACTCTGTAGTTACGTCATAGCCACCCCATCTCAGGCAGCCAACCTGACCTTGCCGCCAGAACTTGGCGCAACAGCTCTGATACTGAAAACTGAACGGGACGGCTTCTGGGAAAAAAGTCTGATCGTGCAACTGCCTGAACGCCGCCATCTGCTTTCCACCAGCGATGGCATCATCAATGGCCTGGGGGCGATTAACCATGCCGCCCACCCACAGCTCTGGATGAAGCTATCCAAAGAGCTGGCCACCAGGCTGCAGTGCGGCGGCAAGACCTATGAACAGCAGCGCAAAGGGATGATCGCCAACAAGCTGGGGCTGCAGCCCACAGACCTGACCCTGGTGGGCACGGCAGCGGATATG
>CAZNWF010000182.1:0-4400 GCA_964576485.1 uncultured Geobacter sp.
TGTTCCCACTGCAGCGGCTGTCCGGGAAAAGCCCAGAGTATCATGGGGCACCCCCTGCTCTTGCCGGGCAGCTGGCACGGTATTCCTTCATATATTCTGCCGGTTTCATCATCCGCTGGGTACGCCACAGAACCCGGATGATGTACGGGATCTGGGAAGGGCGCACCTGTCTGATCCAGTCCATGATTCCCTTATCACCGGCAGTATTCAGGATCGAACGCCGCCAGGTCTCGGCATACAGCTCAAAAAACCGTTCAGGCCCCAGTCTTGGTTCCCAGAGCAGATGATGCATGTCAAAATTGGACCAAGGCTGCCCAACGGTCCGGTGGGCAACAGAGTTGTAATAATCGGTACCGGGCAAGGGGGTCAGGATGGTGAATCCGGCCCGTTGCAGACCATACTGTTCCACAAATCCCCACAGTTGCCTGAACCCGTCCTCATCCCAGTCAGGATCAACCAGAAAATTGCCGTTGATACCGTACTTCAGCTCACGGGCAATCCGCACCGCCTCAACGCTTTCCTTGATGCCGCTATCTTTATCCAGACCGGACAGTCCGTTATCACTGGCCGCCTCCAGCCCCAGAAAGATGTCAAAGTCCTTTGCCAGGGGACGCCAGACCGCCATGATAGCGGCGCTTCTGCAGATCAGGTCGGTGCGGGTCTGGACAAGTATCCAGCGTTTATAGACCCCGCGCTTCTTGAGCGCCGCTGCCAGCTCCAGGGAGCGGGCCGGATTGTACCAGAACAGATCATCGGCCACAAAGACCGCATCACCGCTGGTGGCAAAATCCTCCACCACCGCCGCAATGGAACGTTCCCGGCAGGTACGGTCGTACAGTTGCCAGACCGAACAGAAGGAACAACGATGGGGGCAGCCCCTGGCCGTTTCAATCAGCCAGACCGGCTTGAACAGCAGGCAGTGGTAGCCGTTGCGGTACTGCTTGACCAGATCACGGGCAGGCAGCGGTACCAGATCCAGTGCCGGGCGTTCCTCAAGCCGGGGGGTGCTCTGCCAGCCGTCCGGTCTGCGCAGCCGCAGCCCCGGCACCTGTTCCAGCGGTTCCCTCCGCTCCAGGCAGCCTGCCAGCAACGGCATCAGGCTCTCACCATCCTCCACCATCACGGCATCAACCGCACTGTCTTCCAGCGGGCCAGAGAAGGCCGCAGCAGCATGCCCCCCCCACGATGATGAACACCTCAGGCGCCAGGCGCCGTACCTCACGGGCAGTTTCCAGCACCTGCCCAAACTCAAGGGTATGCAGACAGCTGATGCCGACCAGTTGAGGTCGTGAGCGGCGCAGCACCGTGGCAAGCCCGGGGCGGAAGCGCAGGTCGGCAATCGTGACCTGATGATGGTCCTGTAAAAGGGCTGCAGCAATATATTCAAGGCCCAGCGGTTCAACACAGAAAAACGGCCCCAGACCGAACTTGTCATGACCGGGATGGGGGCGCAGCAGCAGAATATTCATGCTGTTTTCTCCTCCCTGCCGTAAATCCCGCCCCGCCGCAGGAGGTTGTACAACAGGTTGACCCCTTTGCCAGGACTCTGCATAACCCGTCCGGCAATGGCAGGCCAGCGGTAGGCCTCGTGGCGGGCCTGAACCCAGCCGTTGTAAAGCCGTTCAGGTGACATCAGCCTGGGCTGATATACTACCTGACCATGATCGTAACGCTGCCAGTCAGTATGCAGCATTCTGCCTTCCTGCTGAAACTGCGTGAACAGGGCGGTGCCGGGATAGGGGGTTAAAATATGAAAGGTGGGCAGGCTGGCGGCACAGTTTTCAAGGTAACGCACAGTTCGCTCAAACACCCCTTCGTCATGGTCGTCAAACCCAAAAATAACCGAGGCCTCCACCACCACACCGGTATCCCGGATCCTCTTGATCAGATCAGCCTGCGATGTTTTGCCAGCGGTTTTAGGAAGATTGGCATACTCGCCATCCACTGATTCAAGTCCCACAAAGATACCGACACAACCGGACGCAGCCAGCAACCGGACCAGTTCCGGGTCTTCAGCAAAACGCAAGTTAGCCTGTCCGCCCCACTTCAACCCCATACCGACCATTCCGCGCAGGATCGGCTTGGCCCGTTCAGGATCACCCAGAATATTATCATCAAGGAAAACCATCAAACCCGATTTGAAACTCTTCAGCTCTGACAGCACATCCTCCGGCTCACGGTAGCGAAAGGTCCGTCCGAAATGGGGGGTAACCGTACAGAAGGGACAGTTGTAGGGGCAGCCGCGGCTGGCCTGCAGGGTCTTGGTGGTCAAATACTTGCGGGGGGCCAAAAAATCATGGCGCGACCAGGGAATGGTCAGTAGATCTCCAGAGGGAAGCACCTGATAAAACTGCTTCAAGTGCCCCTGCTGCAGATCACGCAGCAGATCAGCCCAAACCGGCTCAGCCTCGCCCAGCACAACACTATCAGCATGTTGAATCGCCTCATCCGGCAGCACCGTGGGATGGATACCACCCAACACCACCGGAACACCGCGTTGGCGAAAACGATCTGCAATCTGATAGGCCCGCACAGCCTGATGGGTCATGGCCGTGATCCCCACCAGATCATACTCACCGTTAAAATCAATCTCCTCATGCACCTCATCAGCAAGCCACACCTCCCATTCAGGCGGCGTGGCAGCGGCGACCTGCTTAAGCGACAGGGAGGGCAGTTGAAATCGTTTGACCCAGCCCAGTTTATGGGTAGCAGGATAGACCAACAGCAGACGGGGTTTTACGGTCATGCATCTGCCCGCTTTTTTCTGATGGCGGAGCGGAAACCGACATTCATCGGCCCAAAGACTTGGACAGAACGGTGCAGCTTGAAGAGCCTGCGATAGATGGAGCCCCAGGAATAGAAACTGCGGCAGGCCTGGTCATAGCCGTCCTGCAGTTGTTGGACCGTCATCCCCCTGGGCTGGAAGGTGACATGCTCCATATCGTAATCCTGCCAGTTGTTTGAGATAATCCGTCCTTCAGCCTCAAGGCGCTGGCGCACTTTGGTGCCGGGATACGGGGTCAGGATCGGGAAGATGGCCGCCTCAAGCCGGGCATCTTCGCAGAAGCGCAGGGTCTGTTCAAAGACCGCCGGGGTATCACCATCACAGCCCATCACAAATGAACCAAGAATACCGATACCATTGTCCCGGAACTGCTGGGCATAGGTTTTGTAGGATGCTGCCTTGTTGGTGACCTTGCCCATGGCAGCCAGGGAATCCTGATTCAGCGATTCAAAACCAACGAACATACCGACGCAACCGGATTCACCGGCAGCCTTCAGCAGTTCCTGATCTTCTGCAAAGTCAATCGGTGCGTGGGAGAGCCATTTCAGCCCCATCCCCTTCATCCCTTCAAAGAGCGGTAAGGAGTAACGCCGGTCAGCCACGATGTTGTCATCCACAAAAAAGACAAAGGAGTTGGCCTTACGCAGTTCCTGCAGCTCTGCCAGTACCTGTTCAAGCGGGCGTTTACGGTACTTGCGCCCATAAAAAGCGGTGACCGAGCAGAACTCACAGTCAAAGGGACAACCACGGGTGGTCTGGATGGTATTGGTAAAGAGGTGACCGGAACCTTTAAAGATCTCCCGCCGGGC
Source organism: uncultured Geobacter sp. (assembly GCA_964576485.1). GTDB lineage: Bacteria > Desulfobacterota > Desulfuromonadia > Geobacterales > Pseudopelobacteraceae > Trichlorobacter. Next base: position 3,595 of record CAZNWF010000182.1, read on the forward strand.
CGGAGGAATCAGTGTGGTATCAATCAGACTCTCAGCGCGATAGATCCGCTGCAAACGGCCTGCCTGAAAGTCAGCCAACAGCCGGGGCCAAGCCAGCTCCCCCTCTCCCACCACGACACTGTCCACATGCTGCAGCGCCTCATCCGGCAGGTTACTGGCATGAAAGCCGCCCATCACCACGGTCTTACCACGGCTACGAAAGGCATCGGCCAGTTGATAGGCCCGGGTTGCCTGGGCAGTCATGGCGGTCAGGGCAATCAGGTCTGCATCGGTGTCAAAGTTGGTTGCACGGATAGCATCATCATGAAAGCTGACATCCCAATCCTGCGGAGTAACCGCAGCCAGGGATGCCAGTGACAGGGTAGGAAACTTAAAACCTAGTTCTCCCCACAACCGGCCTTTGGGCCAACCAGGGGAGAGAAAGAGGGTTTTCATCAGAGCGCCTGAATCGATTATTTCTGGTTTTCAGCGATATAGGCGGCCATGGCCCGCACCGAGGCAAACACCTTGGTGCCGGTTGCGGCATCAGGCACCACAACACCAAAATCTTTCTCCATGGCAACGACCAGCTGTAACGCATCTATGGAATCAAGCCCCAACCCTTCACCAAACAGGGGAGCGTCACTGTCAATCTCATCCGCTTCCATTCCGTCAATCCGCAGGGCATCGATAATCATCTGTTTTACTTTGGGAATCAGCTCATCACTCATCTGCTATCCTTTTCTTACGGGAAGTGTCAGCCCAAAATGCAAAAAAATTATACCACTGATCCGGATACTGCCGGATATAGCGTTCAAAAACAGCAA
>CAZNWF010000183.1:0-4370 GCA_964576485.1 uncultured Geobacter sp.
GAAATCAGGGTCTTGCCAATTTCAAGCAGAGAGGCCAACTCAGCATTTCTGCGGGCCAGCAGTTCTACCACCTGTTCACTCTCACTCATATGATTATTGGTCATACCTGCCCCTGACTTCCTGGACTATCCTGCCAACCAGGAAAGATCGCCAGCCCCTGCCCGCAGCAGTTCAGGCTCTTTTCCCACCAGACTGACCACCGAACTGACATCAGTGGTCAGCAGGCCTCCATCAACCACCAGATCAAGGGCATGACCAAACAGCCGATTGATCTCCAACGGATCACCCACCGGGTCTTCGCCGGACAGATTTGCGCTGGTGGTCACAATCGGCACCCCCAGCCCTTGTACAATCGACAGACAGATTGCATTATCAGGCATCCTGATCCCCACCGTCTTCTGCTTGGTTATCAGCAGATCCGGCACCTCGCGGCTGGCCTCAAGCACAAAGGTGTAGGGGCCGGGCAGGTAGCGTTTCATGATCTTGAAGGCAGGATTGGTCAGACGCGCATAGCGTGAGACCTCTGCCAGATCAGAACAGATAAATGAAAACGGTTTACGCTTGTCTCGCTGCTTTACCTGATAAATCCGCTCAAGCCCCTTTTTATTAAAGATAGAGCAGCCCAGCCCATAGGTTGTATCAGTCGGGTAGGCAACAATACCGCCATTTTTCAGGCAATCCACAACCTGGGCAATTTGCCGTGGTTGCGGACGTTCCGGGTTAATTTCCAGCAACATAACCTACTTCTCCGGGTTCAGCGCTTCCAGTTCAGGTAACACAAACAGCCCCTGTTTCTGGATCAGACAATCATCAAACCAGATTTCGCCATCCTTCATCAGACGCACCATATCCCAGTGTACGGCAGAGCGATTGCCGTTATCTGCCTCATCATAGGCCTGACCAGGAGTAAAGTGGATGGAACCGGAGATCTTCTCATCAAACAGGATATTGCGCATCGGAACCCGGATATTGGGATTAACCCCCACCGCAAATTCACCAACATAGCGGGCTCCTTCATCAGTATCCAGAATCTCGTTCAACGCCTTGGTCATCTCCCCTGCCGTGGCCTTGATAATCCTGCCATCCTTGAACTCAAGCCGGATGTTATTGAACTCCTTGCCTTGGTAGATGGTGGGGCAATTATAGGTGATATGTCCCTGCACCGAATCACGCACCGGTGCCGTAAAAACCTCGCCATCCGGGATATTGTAACGGCCATCGCACTTGATTCCCTGTAGCCCCTTGATGCTGAAAGAAAGATCAGTATCCGGCCCTTTCAGACGTACCTTGTCGGTCTTATCCATCAGCTTCTTCAGCTTTTCCATCTTCTTTGATTCCACTGACCAGTCAATATTGCAGGCACCAAACAGATAATCTTCATATTCATCCAGGCTCATGCGAGCCTCCTGGGCTGAGCCCTGGGTCGGGTAGCGGGTGACCACCCACTTGGTATGTTTAACCCGTTGGTCCACCAGCGGACGGGTCAGTTTTGAATAGGCCACCATCGCCTTCTGGTTGCTGTTTGCGTTGACCATAGAGTTCTCACCGGCAGAAATACCGATGTAGGCGGTCAGGGTCTTGTAAAAATCAAGTTTGTGCTGGGGAAAAACCTCCAACTGCTTTTTGGAAGCCAGATTGTACAACTGACGGTCGATCTCAGGCACACTAAAACTGTATTCAACGTATTCTGCGCCACGCTGCAGGCAAAGCGCGTACAGTTCCTTTACCAGCGGGGCAGCCTCAAAACCTGCTGCAGCTATCAGTACCCGATCACCTTTTTTGATCCGGGTGGAATAATCAACCAGCACCTTGGCCATCTCGGCCACACGGGGATCACGCATTGAATGACAACCTCCTGTTTTTTTGAACGCAACGTTTAAAGGAAAGACGACAAGGTGCAAAGAAAAGCAAAACAGCTTTCAATAAATAATATATCACATTAAATATCAGTAAGTTACAATTAAATTGTGTTTCCGCAGGTTTGTTTTTCCTTTGCGTCTCTGCGCCTCTGCGTTAAAAGGTTCTTTAATCATTTAGAAGGGATTTTTTACATGAAACACCGCGAGATTGAAACCAAAATTGTCAACCCGCTGATCGGCAGTAGCATCCCCCTGCCCCGGTATGCCACCGACGGTTCAGCAGCCCTTGACCTACGGGCCTGCCTGGATAACGCAGTGGCCGTGGCACCGGGCGAAACCGTCACCATTCCCAGCGGCATTGCCATCAGCATCCATGACCCTGGTCTGGTGGCCATTCTGGCGCCCCGTTCCGGTCTGGGGATCAAACATGGTATTGTGTTGGCCAACACCATCGGGGTGATTGACAGCGACTATCAGGGAGAGATCAAGATCGGCATCCGCAACCAGGGCAGTGAACCGTACAGCATCCAGCCTGGTGAGCGGATCTGCCAGATGCTGTTTATGCCGGTGGTGCAGGCCAGCTTGCGGGTAGTAGAAGAATTCAGCCAGGAAAGCCAGCGGGGTGAAGGCGGGTTTGGACATACAGGTAAGCACTAAGAATACGGGCTGATGTCGGTTAGAGCATCAGCCCGTGTCAGTTACAGCGAAATAAAGGCACTTTTCTCAGCAAAACAGTGGGAATCAAGCTTACCCATAACTTGAATATTCAGGGTTTCATCCCGAAACAGTCGGGTCGCCAGCTGCAAAAGGTCATCAGCAGCGACTGCATCAAAACCGGCCATGATTTCATCCAGCGGTTGATACCGGCCAAAATTAATATAACTGCGAGCCAGACGTGACATATAGCTATCACTTGATTCAAGTGACATCAATATCTTACCTTTTATTTGTTCACGTGCTGCATCAAGTTCATCCCGGGGTACCAGCTCATCGCGCAGACGGGCCATCTCCCCCAGAATGATTTTGACCGCCTCACAGCTACGCTCCCGCTCTGAACCGGCATAGATCGCCATAGATCCGGCATCAGCAAAGGAAGAAACATAGGAATAAACTGAGTAGGCCAGACCACGTTTTTCACGGATTTCTTCAAACAGGCGTGAACTCATGCCGCCACCCAGAATAGCATTCAGCACCATCAGACTGTAACGTTCTGGAGAACATGTTGGCAGCCCTTCAGTGCCAAGACAGATCAGGGTCTGCTCCAGATCCCGTTCACACAGTTCCAGCACCCGGCCTGCTGCCTGACGATTCAGGGGGGTAACCACCCGACGGGGTTCTCCCGGTTCCAGGCAGGAAAATGATTCCTGCAGCAGTTCAACCAGTGCCTGATGTTCAACCCCACCGGCAGCAGCAATAATGATCTCACTGGGACGGTACCAGTGCTGCCTGAAATCAAGGATCGCATCCCGGCTCATGCCTGAAATGGTTTCTTCAGACCCGAGGATCGGATGCCCCAGCGGATGTCCCTTCCAGAAACTCTGATGCAGGCGGTCATGGATCGACTCTTCCGGCGCATCATCCCGCATCTTGATTTCCTGCAGCACCACCTTACGCTCTTTCTCAATCTCATCAGCGGGAAAGGTTGAGTGCAGAAACATATCAGACAGGATATCAACCACCTGCGGCAACGTCTTGGCCAACGCCTTGGCGTAGTAGCAGACGTACTCATAGCTGGTAAACGCATTCAGAATGCCACCCAGCGAGTCAATCTCACGGGTAATCTGCCGTGCAGTACGCCGCTTGGTGCCCTTAAACAGCAGGTGCTCAATAAAATGAGCAACACCCTGTTCAGCAGGCTGCTCGCAGCGGGCGCCATTTGCCACCCAGACACCGATCGAGACCGTATGCATACCGGGAACCTGTTGGGTTACCACCCGGAGACCATTATCAAAGGTTGTTTCATGTACCATGTGAGAGAGCTTACCGCAGTTTTGCAATTTTTCCACCCCTGCTAACAAATATTCACAATCTTTCCGTTATCTGCTATGACAACCAGACTTGCACATAGAAGGAGACGCTTCCCATGAACTGCCTGACAACACCACTTCCCGGCGTACTGATCCTTGAACCCAAGGTCTTTGGCGATGACCGGGGGTTCTTTTTTGAAAGCTTCAATGAACGGGTCTGGCAAAAGGCAACCGGCCTTGAACGATCTTTTGTCCAGCACAATCATTCCCGCTCTGCCCGTAATGTATTGAGGGGGCTTCATTACCAGATTCAGCACCCCCAAGGCAAGCTGGTTCGTGTGATCAGCGGGGAAGTATTTGATGTTGCGGTAGATATTCGTCGTTCTTCACCAACCTGCGGTCAATGGTTCGGCACCACCCTCTCCGCCGAGAACAAACGCCAGATGTGGGTACCAGAAGGATTTGCCCATGGTTTCTGCGTCACCTCGGACCACGCCGAATTCCTCTACCTGACCACCGACTACTGGGCACCTGAGTTTGAGCG
>CAZNWF010000184.1:0-4188 GCA_964576485.1 uncultured Geobacter sp.
GCCCTGATTGCCGCCCGCATTCTGGATATCACCCTTACCTCCCGCAACAAGAACAATGCCGACGAGATCCCGTTCTGCGGAGTGCCGTTTCACTCGGCCCAGCCGTACATCGCCCGACTGGTTGAGGCAGGCCACCGGGTAGCGATCTGCGAACAGGTGGAGGATCCCAAGCAGGCCAAGGGGATTGTCAAACGGGATGTGGTCAAGGTGGTGACCCCGGCCCTGGTGACCGAGAGCGAAAGCCTGACCCCGGACGAGAACAGCTACCTTTTGGCGCTCTGTCAGCAGGATGGACGCTGGGGTTGCGCCTGGCTGGACCTTTCCACCGGTGAATGCAAGGCATCGGAAGAAGACAGCCTGACCGGGGCTGCTGCCATGCTGGCGGCCATCGGCCCACGGGAGCTGCTGCTGGCAGAAGCGCTACGCAAGGAGCTGCCCGATGAGCTGGGGCTTTTGCATGGCGAACGTCCCCGTTCCGGCGTGGCTGACTGGGTGCTGGACAAGGATTACTGCACCGGCCTGATCTGCACCCGTTTTGGTATCGCCTCACCGGATGCATTCGGGATGGAGGGCCTGCCGCTGGCCCTGCTGGCGGCGGGGATGGTGCTGCACTACCTGCAGGAAAACCGCCATGCCACCCTGCCCCACCTGCGGGACATCAGCATTGTGCGCCGCAATGATTTTCTGGCCCTTGACCCGGCCACCCGCCGCAATCTTGAGCTGACCGCTACCATGACCGATAACAAAAAGTCCGGCTCGCTCTTGGGCTGTCTGGATCGCACCGCCACCGCCATGGGAGCCCGCAACCTCAAGCAGTGGCTTTCCTATCCGCTGGTGCAGGTGGATCCCATCCGCCAGCGGCTGTCGGCGGTGGAGGAACTGGTGGAACAGGGACTGCTGCGGGATCAGTTAAACGCTCTGCTGAAAGGGATGCATGATCTGGAGCGCTTAAATGGCCGGATCAGCATGGCCGGTGCCGGTGGTCGTGACCTGCGTGCCCTGCATGACTCACTGGAGCGGGTTCCCGGCCTGCGTGACCTCCTGGTGGGGGTGGAAGCGCCACTGCTCTGCAGGCTGCTTGAGCAGCTTGATCCGTTGGATGATCTGCGGGAACTGATCAATGCTGCCATCTCCCCCACCCCGCCCTTTTCACTGCGTGAAGGGGGGATCATTGCTGATGGCTATAACCCTGAGCTGGATGAGCTGCGTGCAATCAGCCGGGAAGGCAAAGGGTACATCGCCCGGCTGGAAGCGCAGGAACGGGAACGCACCGGCATCTCCTCGTTAAAAATCCGCTACAACCGGGTCTTTGGTTATTATATTGAGGTAACCAAAAGCCATCTGGCCAATGTGCCGGATGACTATATCCGGCGTCAGACGGTTGCCACCGGTGAGCGTTACGTAACCTCTGAGCTGAAAAACTACGAAGAAAAAGTACTGGGGGCAGAAGACCGGATCTGCGAACTGGAATACAGCCTGTTCCAGCAGGTACGGGAGACCGCAGCAGGGGCCGGAGCCCGGATCAGCCGCACGGCAGCAGCCGTGGCCAGCCTGGATGTACTGGCAAGCCTGGCAGTTGTGGCGGTGGAGCGCAATTACTGCAAGCCGGTCGTGGATGATAGTGACTGTTTGGAGATCATCGAAGGCCGTCACCCGGTGGTGGAGGCGATGAATCTGGGGGAACGGTTTGTTCCCAATGATACCCGGCTGGATGGCGAGGCTAACCAGATCCTGATGATCACCGGCCCCAACATGGCCGGTAAATCCACCTATATGCGCCAGGTGGCGTTAATCGCCCTGATGGCCCAGGCCGGTTCATTTGTCCCGGCCAGCGCTGCAACCATCGGCATTGCTGACCGGATCTTCACCCGGGTAGGTGCTGGTGATAACCTGGCCAAGGGACAATCAACCTTCATGGTGGAGATGATGGAGACCGCCCATATCCTGCGCACCGCCACGGGCAAAAGTCTGGTGGTGCTGGATGAGATCGGTCGCGGCACCTCCACCTTTGATGGACTTTCCATTGCCTGGGCCGTGGCGGAATTTCTGCACGATCATCAGACCTGCCGTCCCCGCACCCTGTTTGCCACCCACTACCATGAACTGGCGGATCTGGCTGCTACCCGCGAGCGGATCACCAACCTGACCGTGGCGGTGAAAGAGTGGAATGATCAGGTCATCTTCCTGCGCACCATCATCCCCGGCGCAGCCTCTCACTCTTACGGCATTCAGGTGGCCCGCCTGGCAGGCATGCCCCGCGAGGTGATCGAGCGGGCCAAAGAAGTGCTCAAGACCCTGGAGGAAGGGGAGTTTGAGCAGGGTTCACCCCGCCTGTCCAAGAGCTCCATCGCCCCGCCCAGGAAAGAGTCTGCCCAGTTTACCCTGTTTGAACAGCAGGGCGATCTGTTGCGGGAACGGTTGAAAAAATTGAATATTTCTGTTATGACACCGTTGGAAGCATTGAATCTGCTTGATGAATTGAAGAAAATGGCATGATGATCCGACTAAGACCGCTGATATACCTGCTGCTGGCACTGTGTGCACTGACAACGGTGACCTCTCCTGTCCATGCGGCCAGAACAGCCAGAAAACAGTTCACTCCGGAAAACAGAATAGCGTCGCCGGCACAGGTCCTTGAACTGAAACACTGGTCAAACCCGGATTACACCCGGATTGCCATAGCACTGGAACGGGACGTCACCTGGGAAAGCCATGAACTTGACAGGACTGCCGTTCGTAGCGGAAAGCCGGGAAGAATCTTTATTGACCTTCATAATGCCCGGCTGGCAAGCAGCATAAAAGATATTACCATCGGCGATGGCCTGCTAAAAGGGGTACGGGCAGGGCTGTACAAGCCGGGGGTAGTACGGGTGGTACTGGATACGGATAACATCCGCGACTACAAGATTTTCCCGCTCTCTGACCCGGCCCGTCTGATTGTTGACGTCCGTGGCGATCGCCCCACTGAAATCAGCCGTCTCGAAAGCACCCTGACAACTCGTGTTCAAGAGCCCCCTGCAGCCACCACTCCTTCAGCAAAGACAGATCGTCCCTCAAAAGCGGTAAAGAAGCAGCCGGCTATCTCAAAAATCCGCCGGATTGTGGTGGACCCCGGCCATGGAGGCCATGACCCGGGTGCAGTGGGACACAGTGGTCTGCAGGAAAAGGATGTGGTGCTTTCCATCGGGCTGAAACTACGGGAAAAGCTGAAGGAAGAGCTGGGACTGGATGTGGTCATGACCCGCTCCACCGATCTCTTCATCCCGCTGGAAGAGCGAACCGCCATTGCCAACAAGGTCAACGCCGACCTGTTTGTCTCCATCCATGCCAACGCCGCACCAAATCGCAATGCCGCCGGCATTGAGACCTACTACCTTAATCTGGCCAAGACCGAAAAAGTGGCGCAACTGGCTGCCAAGGAAAACGGTACCAGCCTGGAAAAGGTCAGCACCCTGCAGGCCATACTCTTTGATCTGATGGCCAATTACAAGCTGAATGACTCCGCCCATCTGGCTGAAGAAGTCCAGAAGGCCCTCTATAAAACCAGCAAGACAAGGTATCCAGACACCAGAAACCTGGGGGTCAAACAGGGTCCCTTCTATGTCCTGGTTGGCGCCAGTATGCCCAGCATCCTGACTGAGGTCGCCTTTATCAGCAACAGCACCGAAGAGAGCCACCTGAAGGACCCATCCTTTCATGATCTGGCTGCCGATGGCATTCTGGATGGCATCCGGGGCTATATAATGTCACTGAAATAATGACCGGCACCCTCTACATTGTTGCCACACCGATCGGTAATCTGGAGGATATGACCTTCCGGGCTGTCCGAATCCTTAAAGAAGTCGATCTGATCGCTGCTGAAGATACGCGACACTCTCGCAAGCTACTCTCTCACTTTGGTATTACCACGGCGCTGACCTCGTACTACGACCACAACCAGGCACTAAAGGGTGAGCGGATACTAACCACCCTGCGTGAAGGCAGACAGGTGGCGCTGATTTCCGATGCCGGAACCCCCTGCATTTCAGACCCCGGCTACCAGTTGGTACGGGATGCTCTGGCAGAGGGAATCAAAGTAGTACCGATACCAGGGGCATGTGCCGCAGTAACCGCACTTTCAGCCGCTGGATTACCCACAAATTCCTTCACTTTTGCCGGATTTCCGCCGAATAAAGAAGGTAAGCGTCG
>CAZNWF010000185.1:0-4150 GCA_964576485.1 uncultured Geobacter sp.
CTTGAAGACAACAGAAACAAAAAAGATCATCCGTTCCTACGGCTATGATATCTAACCTTAAAGGAGCAAACCTAAATGAAACTGTTTAAAACACTGCTGGTAGTTTCGTTGCTGTTGCTGTCAACCGTCGTGGCCCATGCAGAAAAGATTACCGTTGCTGCTGCTGCTGACCTGAAGTTTGCCATGGATGAGATTGTCACCGGCTTTAAAAAGAGTCACACCGGAGCAGAGCTGGATGTGATCTATGGTTCATCCGGCAAGTTCCATACCCAGATTCAGCAGGGTGCTCCCTATGATCTGTTCTTCTCTGCAGATATCAAGTACCCGCAGGAACTGGCAGCAAAGGGGCTTGCCGCTTCTTCGGTTGTACCCTACGCCGTTGGTCGGGTGGTGCTCTGGAGCAACAGTCAGGATGCCGGCAAGATGACCCTGTCCAGCCTGACCGATCCGAAGATTACCCGGATAGCCATTGCCAACCCCAAGCATGCCCCCTACGGCAAGCGGGCTGAAGAGGCGCTGAAATCATCCGGTCTGTGGGATAAGCTGCAGTCAAAGCTTGTGTACGGCGAAAATATCGCTCACACCGCCCAGTTTGTGCAGACCGGCAACGCTCAGGTGGGGATCATTGCCCTCTCGCTGGCTTTAAACCCTGAGCTGAGCAAAAAAGGTGGGTACCACCTGATCCCGGACAAGCTGCATAACCCGCTGGAACAGGGCTATATCATAACCAAGCGGGCTGCAGCCAAGCCGCTTGCCAGGCAGTTTGCAGACTATATGGGATCAAAACAGGCCCGTAGTATCATGACCAAATACGGCTTTGTGCTTCCTGGTGAGGTAAAATAGTCATGTTTTTAAGCTCAAGCGACCTGCAGGCCATTTGGCTGACCCTGCGGGTCTCCTCGGTGGTAACGGTCATCCTGCTGCTGGTAGGCACGCCGATCGCCTGGTGGCTGGCCCGTACCGGCTCCCGTCTGAAGGGGCCGTTGGGGGCGCTGGTTGCGCTGCCGCTGGTGCTGCCACCATCGGTGCTGGGCTTCTATCTGCTGCTGACCATGGGGCCCCATGGCCCGGTGGGGTGGTTGACTACCAGCCTGGGGATCGGCCCCCTGCCGTTCACCTTCTGGGGGCTGGTGCTGGCCTCGGTCTTCTACTCACTGCCGTTTATGGTACAGCCGTTGCAAAACTCCTTTGAAGCGATCGGCGAACGACCGCTGCAAGTGGCTGCCACCCTGGGTGCATCACCATTAAATGCCTTTTTCACCGTTGCGCTGCCATTGGCAAAGCCCGGTTTTCTGACCGCCTCAATCATGACCTTTGCCCATACTGTGGGGGAGTTTGGCGTGGTGCTGATGATCGGCGGCAACATACCAGGCGTGACCCGGGTCGCCTCGGTGCAGATCTACGACCATGTTGAAGCGCTGGAATATGGACAGGCACATCGGCTATCTGCCGTGCTCTTGATTTTTTCATTTTTGGTGTTGCTGGCGTTATATGCCTGGCGGCCACGGCCACAAAAGGGGTAAGGCAGTATGGAGTTGCAACTACAGCTACGCAAACAACAGGGTGATTTTACCCTGGAGCTTGATCTGAAGGTCAGCGGTGAACGGATCGGTATCTTTGGCCCTTCCGGCAGCGGCAAATCAACCCTGGTCAATCTGCTGGCAGGCCTGACCAGGCCGGATTACGGGCAGATCCTGCTGGATGGTCAGCCACTGTTTGACAGCAGCAACAGGGTCAACCTGCCGCCCCATCGTCGCCGGATCGCCATGGTATTTCAGCAGCACGGCCTGTTTCCCCACCTGACGGTGCGTAAGAACCTGCTCTACGGTCATCAACGCTGCCCGACTGCAGAACGGCGGATTGAACTGGATGAAGTGGCAGAGGTACTGGAGCTGATTGATTTGCTGGAGCAAAAACCGGAGACTCTTTCCGGCGGCCAGAGCCAGCGGGTGGCGTTGGGACGGGCGATCCTTGCTTCTCCACGGTTGTTGCTGATGGATGAACCGCTTTCTGCCCTGGATGATGACCTGCGCTACCGGATTATTCCCTACCTGAATCTGGTGTCGGAACGGTTCGGGATTCCGTTTGTCTTCATCTCCCACTCGCTGGTGGAGATGCGGCTGATGGCTGATCAGGTGGCGGTGCTGGAAAAGGGGCGGCTGTCCGGTGTGGTTTCACCGGAAGAGTTGGCCCGACAGCGGATGGGGCAAAGCCCGGCAGGCTACATCAATCTCTTGCAGCTGGGAGTACCGCAGGAACGTCAGGGGCTGCTGGCCTACCCCTGGGCCGGCCTGGAGCTGCTGCTGTCCGGCAGTAAGCAGGCAGAAGCCGGCCTGTTTGAGCTGTCTTCCAAGGATATTATCCTCTGCAAACGCCACCCCGATGCCATCAGCGCCCGCAACCTGCTGCCCTGCACAGTCCGCTCATTGTTTGAGGCCGGCAGCAAGGTAGGTGTCGAACTGGACTGCAAGGACGGCACACTGGTGGCCGAGGTGGTACCTGATGCGGTGCGGGAACTGGAGGTAACCACCGGCAGCATCATCTGGGCCGCCATCAAGGCCTCGGCCTTCAGACGACTGTAACGACCGTATCTTCCATCGCCACCTGCATCAAGAACTTTTTCGTTTTATCAATTCGTGGTACTCTTTCAGCCATGCACAACACCCCTCTGCATACCGCTTCACGGCTTCACAATCCCGGTCATCAAAAGTTTGGGGCGTCTGTATGAAGAATCAGCCGGTCATACTTGCCCAGCTTGAGACTTCACTGCAGCAGATCCTGGGCAGGTCAATGATGTGACCATGCAGGTCAGCCAGATAGCTACCGCTGCAGAGTAACAGACCACCACCACCGGCGAGGTGACCGCCAACATCCAGCAGATCACCGAAGTGGTGCAACAGACCGCCGGCGGCGCCGAGGAAACCGCTGCCGCAGCTGCCCAACTGGCCGGACAGGCGCAGGATCTGCAGAATCTGGTCGGCAAGTTCAAGTTATAACGCAGGAGTTGGAAACAAGGGGTAACGCGGGGCCGTCAGTGATGATAGCCCCGCGTTTGTCCTTCAGAAAATGTCGGCAGAGACGCAGGCGTACACCGCTTGCCAAACCGTCAGTCAACAATGCCGATACCGATCGCCTGGTTCCAGTTGGCGAGCTTTACAGCTTGAGAAGAGTAAATACCGTTTCGCAAGAAATGCTTTGACAAACCAGACCGATCGGTCTAATTATCCCCCATGGAAAAGAAAGACACCCGCAGCGAAATTATCAGGATCGGCACCGAGCTGATCTCCCGCCAGGGCTACAACGCCACCGGCATTGAGATGGTACTGAAAGAGGCCGGGGTTCCCAAGGGCTCGTTCTACCACTACTTCAAGAGTAAGGAAGAGTTCGGTCTGGCAGTGTTGGATCTCTTTGCCGACTACTACAGCCGGCGCATGACCGCGCTGCTGCAGGATACGGCCCTGTCTCCATTAACCCGCATCAGGAAACTGCTGGAAGGTTCCCTTGAACGTTTCAGCCGCAACCAGTGCAGCAAAGGCTGCCTGATCGGAAACCTGGGGCAGGAATTGGCCGACCAGAATGAGCGCTTTCGTGCCCGTCTGGATGAGATCTTTGACGGCTGGCGCAGGCTGTTTGCCGCTTGCCTGTCTGAAGCTCAAACCGCGAAAGAGCTGGATAGTCGCATTGAAGCAGAGGCGTTGGCCTCTTTTATCCTGTCCGGCTGGGAAGGGGCTATTCTGCAGGCCAAGGTGATGAAGTCGCCGCAACCGCTGCAGGACTTTATTGAGATACTTTTCAAGGTGACCCTGCGTTAATAAATATAACTCTAGGCTAGACGACCGGTCTAGTCTGTGGCAATCAAAGGAGGCAATGCTATGGAAACCCTGGAAGCGATCAAGACCCGTAGAAGTATCCGCAAGTTTTCCGATCAACCGGTTGAGCCGGAAAAACTGCAGGCCGTGCTGGAGGCGGTGCAACAGGCCCCATCCTGGTCAAACAGGCAGTGCTGGAGCCTGGTGGTGGTGCAGGATCAGGCGATACGCACCAGGATCAGCGAGCTGTCGTTTGTGGAATCGTTCTTTGCCACCTACGGCTACAAGAGCAACCCGGCCCAGAAAGGGCTGGCCCAGGCGCCGATCGTGCTGGTGGCCTG
>CAZNWF010000186.1:0-4144 GCA_964576485.1 uncultured Geobacter sp.
CTCCGGCAATATTCATCGCTCCTATGGTGGCAAGACGGTCGAGATCGTACAAGGGGCGCTGACCCGGCTGCCCTGGTCAGGTGGGCTCTTTCTGGCCGGATTCATCGCCATTACCGGCTCACCGCCGTTCTCTCCCTTTATCAGTGAATTTTCCATTATCAGCAGCATCTTTGTTCAACGTCAGTATCTGGTGGGCGGCCTGTTTTTGTTGTTCCTGGCGGTGATCTTTATCGGCATGGCCCTGACCGTGCTGCCGATGGTGATGGGCAGACCCCGTACTGATCTGGAGGTGACTGATTATCGTGACCGGCTGCTGACCGTGGGGCCGCCGCTGGCCATGCTACTGGTGATTGTCTGGTTGGGGGTCTGGCCGCCAGAGGCGTTGCTGCAGCTGTTAAAAGATGGCGCAGCCATGCTGGAGGTGCGCTCATGAATGATACCCTGCGCCTGATCTACAATGGCCGGGCCATTGCCTGTGCTGACATCCCCTGTTGTGATCAGGATCGCTTTCTGCAGACCATCCTTGACATGACCGGCCGGGGCTGGCGGGTCAGCAGCTACTGCGGTTTCCCGGCAGGTGAGACCACGGCTCTGTACTGTCTGCTGGCTTCCCCTGCTGATGGCGTGCTGGGAATTATGCAGACGATCTGTAGTGGTACGGAGTTCCCTTCCATTGCGACCCAGTGTCCCCAGCTACAACTGTTTGAGCGGGAGATTGCTGAACAGTGCGGCATCCGTTTTATCGGGCACCCCTGGTTCAAGCCGGTTCGATTTGTTCATTCAGCAGTGCGCGGCCAAGATGCCTGGGGCCGCCCTGATGATCAACCGATCCGGGTCGGGGTGATGGACTACTACCGGGTAGACGGGGAAGAGATCCATGAAGTGGCAGTTGGTCCGGTCCATGCCGGGGTGATTGAGCCGGGGCATTTCCGTTTTCAGTGCCACGGAGAGCAGGTCTTCCACCTTGAGATATCACTGGGCTATCAGCATCGTGGTATTGAACAACTGCTGGTCAACGGCCCCCATCCCCAGACCCTGCGTCAGGTGGAGGCGATTGCCGGAGATACCAGCATCGGTCATGGTCTGGCCTACTGCATGGTGCTTGAATCGCTCTCTCAGACGCGGCCACCCGCAACAGCCCATGCCCTGCGCGGGATAGCCCTGGAGCTGGAGCGTCTGGCCAACCATGCCGGTGACCTGGGGGCCATAGCCGGTGATGTGGGCTATCTGCCCACCTCCTCGTTCTGTGGCCGGATCCGGGGTGATTTTCTCAATATGAGTGCCGTTATCTGTGGCAGCCGCTTTGGGCGTGGCCTGCTGAAACCGGGCGGTACCGTCTTTGGTCTGGATCAGGCCCTGCGCGAAGAGTTGCAAAACCGGCTGGCAACGGGGCGGGCGGAGTTGACCAGCGCCATTGAACTGCTCTGGAACACCCCGTCGGTCATGTCCCGCCTGGAAGGGACCGGCGTTGTATCGGCTGAATCTGCGGTTGAGATGGGGCTGGTGGGGCCTGCAGCCCGTGCCTGCAGCCTGAAGCGGGATGTCCGTTCTGACTACCCCTTTGGGATCTATCGCATGGCCCAGGTGCCGATTGCCACGGCCCATCATGGTGATGTCTGCAGCCGCAGCAGTGTGCGCTGGGAAGAATGCCAGAAATCGCTGGATTTCTGTGTGGAACAGTTGCGGCAGTTGCCAAAGGGACATACTGCGGTAGAGCTTAAGCCCTTGCAGGGGGATCACCTTGCCGTGGCTCTGACTGAAGGCTGGCGGGGGGAGATTTGCCATCTGGCAATTACGGACGCAGCCGGGCGCTTCAAACAGTACAAGATCTGTGACCCTTCGTTCCATAACTGGCAGGGGCTGGCCATGGCGCTGCGCAATGAACAGATTTCTGACTTTCCGCTCTGTAACAAGAGCTTTAACTTATCTTACTGCGGATTTGACCTGTAATGGAGGAGAGTCGGTATGCTACGCGCCCTTAAAGAACGTCTGGGCATCCAGGGTCACCGGACCATGGCCTATCCTGACGGACCGGTGGTCCTGCCGGAGCGGTTCCGGGGCTATCCAACGCTTCAGAGGGATCTGCTCTGCAATCTGGATGGAACATCATGCGCTGCAGCATGCCCCTTTGGAGCACTCAGCTGTTCTGAAAACGGACTGGCGCTTGATCTGGGCAAATGTCTTTTCTGCGCTGACTGTCCGGCATCATCCTGCGTTGGTTTTGGGAATGATCACCGCCTGGCGGTATCCAGACGTGAAGAGCTGCTGGTGCAGACCAATGGGGAACAAAAGCTGGCGCAACCATTATCCCCGGATCTGCGCAAGCTGTTCGGGCGTTCGCTCAAGTTCCGTGAAGTCAGTGCTGGCGGCTGTAATGCCTGTGAAGCTGACAGTAACGTGCTGACCACCATCGGCTGGGATCTGGGGCGTTTCGGGATTCAGTTTGTGGCCTCACCCCGCCATGCCGACGGGATCTGGGTGACCGGTCCGGTCAGCGAAAACATGCGTGAGGCGCTGCTCAAGACCTGGGAGGCGATTCCTGCTCCCAAAATAGTGGTGGCCTGCGGTGCCTGCGCCATTGCCGGCGGCCCGTTCAGCGGGTCTCCCCAGATCAGCCTTGGCCTTGATACCCTGCTGCCGGTTGATCTCTATATCCCCGGTTGTCCCCCGCACCCTGCCACGATTTTAGATGGGTTACTGCGGTTGCAGGG
The DNA here is from genome assembly GCA_964576485.1 of uncultured Geobacter sp. Taxonomy (GTDB): domain Bacteria; phylum Desulfobacterota; class Desulfuromonadia; order Geobacterales; family Pseudopelobacteraceae; genus Trichlorobacter. The sequence goes on from CAZNWF010000186.1 coordinate 2,712, forward strand.
GCGGCTAAAATAAGCTGATTGATTATTTTGCTTGTGTTTCTGAACGTATTCACGTAAATATCAAAAGTTAATTTTTCGCCTCGTTATTTCGCTGCCTGACCCCCTTCTGCATCCGGTTTATTTCCCGATTCTGCAGCACCGCGTTTGGTTTGCGACACTGGATTCCTCTTTTGTACAGGCGTTTTGTCTGTCGGGAATCTGAATGAGTACTGCCGGCCACACGTGGTTGATGCGCTGATCCTACGGGGATAACGGTTGTCCCGACGCGCCCTCCACACGACACATGTACAAACGATTCGACAGACTTGAACAGCGATGCCGGCAGGTTTCCGCTCGTGTTGAATCAGGAGATTTTTTATGTCGTTTGCTGAACTGAATCTGCACGCTTCCATCCAGAAGGCCATTTCCGCCTGTGGTTACGCCACCCCGACACCGATTCAGGCTGAGGCCATTCCTCAGGCGCTTTCCGGCCGCGATCTGATCGCCTCTGCCCAGACCGGCACCGGCAAGACCGCTGCCTTTATCATCCCGGCCCTTGAGCGGCTGGCAAAGCCGGGTCCTGCAGGGATCGGCCCCCGTGTACTGGTGCTGACCCCCACCCGTGAGCTGGCAGCCCAGGTTGCTGACTCGGTGGCCCGTTATGGCCGTTTCCTGCGTATGCGTTACGGCTCCATTGTGGGCGGTATGCCGTACCCCGACCAGGTCCGTCTGCTGCGTCAGCCGGTTGACCTGATTGTTGCCACTCCGGGCCGTCTGATCGACCACCTTGAGCGTGGCCGGATTGACCTGTCACGGGTAGAACTGCTGGTGCTGGATGAGGCAGACCGGATGCTGGACATGGGCTTTACTGATGCGGTTGATCAGATTGCCGCTGCTACCCCCAAGAAGCGCCAGACCCTGCTGTTTACCGCCACCATGGATGACCCGATGGCCCGTCTGGCTGGCCGTCTGCTGAAGGAGCCATCACGGATCGCCATCTCCAGCCCCAAGGAGAACCATGACTCTATTGAGCAGCGGATGCACCTGACCGATAACCTGGGGCACAAGCACAAGATGCTGCATCACCTGCTGGATGATCCAACCATCACCCAGGCGATCATTTTTTCTGCCACCAAGCGGGATGCCGATACCCTGGCCCGTGATCTGTACGATCGTGGCCTCTCTGCCGCTGCCCTGCATGGCGACATGACCCAGGGTGCCCGTACCCGCACCCTGACCAACCTGCGTCGCGGCAAAGTGCGCTTCCTGGTTGCCACCGATGTGGCTGCCCGTGGCCTTGATATCAATGGCATCAGCCATGTTATCAACTTTGACCTGCCCCGCGCAGCTGAAGACTATGTCCACCGGATCGGCCGTACCGGTCGTGCCGGTGCCACCGGAGTTGCCATCTCCTTTGTATCCCCTGCTGATGCCGTCTATCTGCAGCGGATTCA
>CAZNWF010000187.1:0-4134 GCA_964576485.1 uncultured Geobacter sp.
ATAAGGGAGTAATGCATATGCCAAACAGAAATGGACAAGGACCAATGGGAGCCGGGGCAAAGACCGGACGTGGACGTGGAGTATGTAATAGAAACAAACAACCGGGCATGCTGAATCAGGAAGCTTCCCAGGATCAGGCTGCGGTTGAACCGCAACGCCCTGATCAAGGCTGCAGGGGACCACAGGGCTGCGGCACCGGCAGGGGGCGCCGTGGTGCTACTGGCGGAAGCGGTCGCGGCCAACGCTAAACGGCATGTAGCCACAAGGACACAGAGTTCTCAGAGAAAAACAACAGAAATGTATTTGTTCTCAGATCTTACAGATAATTGATCTGGATTTAATCTTGGCTGTAATTCCTCTGTGTTCTCTGTGAGCTCTGTGGCAACTGCATTTTGCAGGATTATCATGAAGGCAGAGCCGTACGGCGTACTCGTATATCAGGAGAAACCATGAAAACCATAGCATTTACAACATCCGGACAGGATCTTGCTGCTGCGCTTGACCCCCGTTTCGGGCGGGCAGCCAGCTTTTTGATCTACGATACCGATCAAAAGATTACCCGGATTATTGAGAACCAGCAGGGCCGCAGTGCAGCCCAGGGCGCAGGCATACAGGCAGCAGAAACTATTGTGCGTGCCGGGGTTGATACCCTGGTAACCGGTCATTGCGGTCCCAAGGCCTTTAAGGTACTTGATGCAGCGGGGGTAAAAGTGTTCAACTGCAACGCTGCAACTGTTGCAGAGGCCCTGCAGGAACTGCTGGCAGGCAGGCTGACTGCTGCAGAAAACTCTGATGTAGAGGGGCACTGGTAATGGCGGCGTCATCACGGAACAGGTCATACAGAATAGCGGTTGCTTCCGGCAAAGGTGGTACCGGTAAAACCACGGTTGCCCTGAATCTGGCTGCCATGTTTGGTGAACCGGTGCAGCTGGCGGATTGTGATGTTGAAGAACCCAACGACAATCTGTTTCTCCGTTGCGATCAGGTGGAGGCAACAAAGGTTGCCATGCTGGTGCCTGAGGTTGATCAACAGCTCTGTAACGGCTGTGGTGCCTGTGGAGAGCTGTGCCAGTTTCGTGGCATTGTTGCGGTCGGAACCAGGGCACTGGTCTTCCCGGAGCTGTGCCATGGTTGCGGCGGTTGTGCCCTGGTTTGCCCAACCGGAGCCATAACCGAGCGCCCCCACCGGATTGGCACGGTCTCCGTAGGGCAATCCGGTACGATCAGGTTGGTTGAAGGCAGGCTGGAGGTAGGTGTTTCGCTGGTCCCACCGGTGATCAGGGCGGTGCGGGACCGTCTGCTGGATGAGATCCCTGCCATTCTTGATGCTCCTCCCGGCACCTCCTGTCCGGTGGTGGCTACCCTGCGGGAATCAGATTACCTGCTGCTGGTGACTGACCCAACCCCCTTTGGTCTGCATGATCTTAAGCTGGCGGTTGCCCTGGCCCGTGAGTTGAATCTGCCCTGCGGTGTGGTGGTAAACCGGGCAGGCGAGGATCTGGTCGGCCTGTATGGTTACTGCCGGTCAGAAGGTCTGCCGGTGCTGCTCTCGCTGCCGGATGATCGTCAGATAGCGGAAATCACCTCGCGGGGGGATTTGGTTGCCAGAATACTGCCGGAGTACGGTCTGATGTTTGCCGAGCTGGCAGAAAAGCTGAAACAGGAGTTGGGAGCAACAGGAGGTACGCCATGAGCAAGGACCATATCCGCGAACTGGTGGTACTGTCCGGCAAGGGCGGCACTGGCAAAACCAGCCTTACCGCCTCGTTTGCCCTGTTAGCTAAAAAAGCGGTGCTGGCTGATTGTGATGTTGATGCTGCTGACCTGCATCTGCTGCTGACGCCGATGGTGGAGCAGCGCCATGCCTTTATGAGTGGTCATGAAGCGGTGATCCGTCAGCAGGATTGTACCGGCTGCGGCATCTGCATGGATAGCTGCCGTTTTGATGCGATCCGCCCCGACGGCAGCAGCTACCGGATTGATCCGGTGGCCTGTGAAGGCTGCGGTGTCTGCTATCGACTCTGTCCGGCAAAGGCGATTGATTTTCCTGATCGGGTCTGCGGTGAATGGATGGTCTCCGGTACCCGTTGTGGCCCGATGGTGCATGCGCAATTGGGAGTGGCAGCAGAGAACTCGGGCAAGCTGGTGACCACCGTGCGGGAACAGGCCTGGGCTGTGGCGGTGGATAAGCGGATTCCGCTGATTATTTCAGATGGTCCTCCCGGTATCGGTTGCCCGGTAATCGCCTCATTAAGTGGCGTTTCACTGGCCGTAGTCATTACCGAGCCAACCGTATCCGGCCTGCATGACCTGCAGCGTCTGTTGGCCCTGGCCCGCCATTTCTCTGTACCAACAGCCGTCTGTGTCAACAAGTGGGACATCAATCCGCAGCAGACCGAGCGGATCGAGGCGGCAGCAGCAGCTACCGGTGCAGCGATACTTGGGCGGATCCGTTATGACCGTTCCGTCACCCAGGCCCAGCTGCAGCAAAAAGCAGCCGTTGAGCTTGATGCCGCAGCCGGTGATGATATGCGCGTTATCTGGAAACAGGTAACGGAGTTGCTTTAGGAATTTACTACTTGAGCTTTGCCAGAAACTGATTAAAAGCCATGACAATAGCACGCGGATGACGCGGATTAAGCGGATATACACAGATGTTATACTGATATTTTTTTAATCGGCGCAAATCCGCCAAAATCAGATTTGATCCGCGTGCTCATATTTTAACGTGTTTGTTTAGTTTCAGTTTTGTTGACGTGGACCTTATTATTCTTCAGGAGGCATCAGCATGGACGCAGCACAGCAGCAAAACCCACAGCAGGAGCAGGCCTGCCCACCTTCAGCATGTGAATCATGTTCATCCAGCAGTTGCTCGGCAACCAGTAAAAAACTGACTGAATCCCAGCAGGAGTTTGAAGACCGGCGTCGTCTGGCCTCGCGCCTCTGCAGGATCAAACACAAGATTGTGGTGCTGTCCGGTAAGGGCGGGGTTGGCAAGAGCACGGTGGCGGTCAACCTTGCCATGGGGCTGCATCTGGCCGGCAAAAAGGTCGGCCTGCTTGATGTGGATATCCATGGTCCCAGCGTCCCCACCATGCTTGGTCTTGAAACGAGCCAGGTTATGGAAGGTAACGGCGAGCTGGTGCCGGTTGATCTGAACGGTATGAAGGTCATCTCGCTGGGGTTCTTTTTGAAAGATAGAGATGAGGCGGTGATCTGGCGCGGGCCGATGAAAACCGGCGTGATTACCCAGTTTATTCGCGACGTGGCCTGGGGTGATCTGGACTACCTGATTGTTGATTCACCTCCGGGTACCGGTGATGAACCGCTTTCGGTCTGCCAGACCCTGGAGGATGCAGATGGCGCGGTGATCGTCACCACCCCTCAGAAGGTTGCAGCGGTGGATGTCCGTAAATCCATCTCCTTCTGTCGCCAGATTAACCTGCCGGTGTTGGGGGTGATCGAGAATATGAACGGCTTTGTCTGCCCCAAATGTGGAGAGCTGACTGCGGTCTTCCAGTCCGGTGGCGGCAAGCTGATGGCCGATGATATGGGGGTGCCGTTCCTGGGGTCGGTGCCGATTGACCCCCGGATTTCCGAAGCAGGGGATAGTGGGGTAGCGTTTTTGCAACGGTATGCCGATTCCACCACTGCGGAACTGTTTCAGTCACTGATAACCCCGGTTATGGAAGAGCTGGAGGCGGTATAAACATGACCATAACGCTGTCAGCGGATACATCAGTACTGGAACTTGTGGAGCATCACCCGGAGACCGAAGCGGTCTTTGAGCGTTACACCAAACGGCTTGGTATCTGTATCTGCTGTGAGTGTCTGTTCTGCAGCCTGAAAGATGTTGCAGCACGTTATGAACTTGATCTTGATGAGCTGATGGCCCGTTTGAATAGTGCCATTGAATCTGATCTGAAGGAGTCGCCGTGCGCCTGAACGACCAATCCCTGTTACGCCAGTCCTGTTACCTGAACGGCCAGTGGCTTGCCGCTGACAGTGGCAAAACCATTGATGTCACCAACCCGGCCACCGGTGAGGTGCTGGGTACCATTCCCAAAATGGGTACACTCGAAACCCGCCGTGCCATTGAAGCGGCCAATGAGGCCTGGCCTGCCTGGCGGGCAA
>CAZNWF010000188.1:0-4118 GCA_964576485.1 uncultured Geobacter sp.
ATCACCTCACTATCAGCAACATGGCAAAGGCGGAAAGGATCGTGGCTGCCACCAGTAGTTGCGGAATCCTGACCAGCCGCAAACGGGCCATAACCGATTCCACCACCCCGATCAGCACCGCCAGAAACAGCATTGCTGCCACAAAAACCACCCAGTCAATCAGCAGGTTACCGGTCTTGAACGGCAGAGCCAGGTTGACAAAGACCGCCCCCAGTACAAACAGTTTCAGGGCAGCGCCATACAGGATCAGACCAAAGGCCGGGCCACTATGATCCAGTACCATCACTTCATGGATCATGGTCAGCTCCAGATGGGTGTTGGGATCATCAAACGGTATCCGGCAATTTTCAGCCAAAAGTGCAATAAACAGCGCCCCCACCAGCAACAGCAGGGAAGCTCCGGCACCAGCCCAGACCGCTGGCGAGGGATAGATCAACATTGGCGTCAGGGAAAGGGACTTACTCATCCGGGCCAGGGTGATCAGAATAAAAAACAGGGTCGGTTCCACCAGACAGGCAAAGGTCACTTCACGGGCCGCCCCCATCCCCTCAAAGGGAGAGCCGGTATCAAGGGCGGCACTGGTGGTAAAAAAACGGGCCAGACCAAACAGGTAGGCGAACAGGATCATATCGCCATTAAACGAGATAATGGCCGGATGGTTACCCAGCGGCACCAGCAGAGCAGCCAGCAGGGTAGCAGCCAGAGTTACCACCGGCCCGGCCCGGAAGACCCAGGTGGTGGTGCTGCTAAAGACCGATCCTTTGCGAAACAGCCTGGCCAGGTCATAGTAGGGCTGCAGATAGGGTGCCCCCACCCGCCCGGCAAAGGCAGCCTTGGTCTTGTTAATCACCCCCAAGAGCAGCGGCGGCATCACCAGCAACAGCAGCATATGAAACAGAGTGCTCGGTATCATGGCTGACTCCAGACCATCAGGACAAACAGGGTGGCAAAGACATACAGAATGTAGAGGTGCAGGTGCCCGTGTTGCATCCGGCGCAGCCAGGCCAGACACCAGTCAGCCCCCTGCAGGGACGGGATAATCATCTGATCCAGTATCCGCTCGGTGGTGATACTGACAAAGCGGGTTGAGGCGGGAAATGCACCACTCAGACCGGATAGTCGGCCCTGCGATCCCACCAGTCCACTGATCAGCCCGGTAATCAGTTCAGAAAAGGCACTGCCGGTGTACTGCATCCGGGGGGTCGGTGCCAGGTAGCCGCAGCCCCAGGTACTGGATGCCGCCACAGGTGCCCGCTGCACCAGAAAACGCCAGATCAGCCAGACCACCAGAATTACGGTCAGCAGCAAACCGTTCAGCAGGGCGATCTGCTGCAACGGCACTGCTCCGGCAACCTGGGTGAACAGCAGTGGCGAAACCCCTGCATACTGGATCACCACCGGCGCCACCAGCTGCAGCAGCAGTGGCGCCCCGATCCCCGCAAGCAGGCAAAGTCCGGCCAAAAATCCCATTGGCAACAGCATGGCAAGCGGCGATTCATGGCCATGGGCCAGTTCCGGATCACGGGGCACCCCAAGGAAAACCGCCCCGTACAGTTTGACAAAGGTTATCACCGCCAGGCCACCCACCAGGGCCAGGATTGGCGCCACAAAGCCGATCAGTGGCAGATCGGCAAGCATGCCGTCTGAAAAAGCGCCAAAATAGAGAAACAGCTCGCCAACAAAGCCGTTCAGCGGCGGCAGGCCGCAGATGGCAAGGGAGCCCACCAGAAACAGGGGGGCGGTGCGGGGCAGGATGCGGGAAAGTCCCCCCATCCGGTCGATCTGGCGGGTACCGCTGGCATGGATGATCGCCCCGCTGCCCAGAAACAGTAACGGCTTGAACAGGGCATGGTTGATGACATGGATAAAGGCCCCGGCCAGACCAAAGATTGCCAACACACGATTACCGGACTGGATTCCCACCAGCGCCATACCCAGACCGATACAGATGATGCCGATGTTTTCTATACTGCTGCAGGCCAGCAGCCGCTTCAGATCACGCTGTGCCGATGCCAACGCAATACCGGTAATTGCCGAAACAGCCCCCAGCAGCAGCACCAGCCAGCCAAACCAGACCGGCAGGTGCTGAAAAAACGAAACAGCCCTGATAACGCCGTAGATCCCCACCTTAAGCATGATGCCGGACATCAGGGCCGAGACATGGCTGGGGGCATTGGCATGGGCGCCGGGCAGCCAGATATGCAGCGGCATGATACCGGCCTTGGCACCAAATCCAATCAGGGCTGCCACCAGCATCACCAAGGTCACGGTAGCGCCCAGGGCCAGACTGTGGGCAGCAGGAAAGGCAAACGAACCGGTCTCACCCTTGAGCAGAGCAAAGAAGACATACAGTGCCATGCTGCCGGTATGGGTAGCCAGCAGATAGACCGTACCGGCCCGTTGCACCTGCAGATCCTGCTGATCAGTCATCAGCAGCAACCAGGAAGAAAGGGCCATCACCTCCCAGGCAATCAGCAACAGCAGGCCATCGCGGGCCACCAGCACCAACGCCATGGAAGCCAATAGCAGACCGGAAAACAGGGTAACCCGCTTTTCAACAGCAGGCTGGCTGGCTGCAGGCAGATAGGCCAGCCCGTAGAGTGAGCAGCAGAGCGCAGCTAATAACAGAGGGAGCAGAAAGAGTGCAGAAAGAGGGTCAACCGAGAGTTCAGCGGGGCCAAAGGGGAGCGGCCAATCAAGCAGGTAACGGGTTGCAGGGGCACCACCAAGAATCTGTAGTGCTCCTGCCATGCCCCATAGGGCAGCGCAGGCAGTGATACAAACCGACAGGATCTGGCCAGGTCCGGGCCGCTTCAGCAGCAGGCCGGGCAGGCCGCTCAACCCGATCAGTGCAACTGCCCACAGCAGGCTACTAACCGGATCAACGTCTATGTTCCAGACAAAGACCATAGCAAAACGGTTCCAGTAATTGAGAAATAGCGCTGGACTAGTTAATACAGAGACAGCGTTTTAGCAGATGCGGTTTTTCTATACCACATATGCTAAGAACATGGTATATTTTTTTACTAAAGGCCGTCAACTGGCCTCTGTTACTGCAGAAACGATGTTATTGCACATCACAGAAAGGCAGCTCCCAGCTATGCAATTCAAGGCATCAGACGCGGCTCAGGCCCTGCATGTGGATGAAAAAACCGTTCTGCGCTGGATCAGAAATGATAAACTGCCGGCCGAACAGATCCGGGGTGACTACCATATCAACCGGGTTGATCTGCTGGAGTGGGCCACAGAGCGGGGGATCAAGGTTGATCCGGCGATCTTTGAACTTGATGATTCTGATGACACCCGCCCGCTGCCACTCTTAAGTCAGGCCCTTGAGGCGGGCGGCATTCACTGCAATGTGACCGGCAGCGATGTCCAGTCGGTACTGCAGCAGGTGGTGGACCTGCTGAACCTGCCGGAAGAACTTGATCCTGATTTTGTGCTGCAGGTACTGCTGGCCCGGGAAGCGATGGGCACCACGGCAGTGGGTGACGGTATCGCCATCCCCCATGTACGCAATCCGCTATTGCTGCGGCTACCGGTACCCAAGGTATCGCTCTGTTTTCTGGCCCAACCGGTGGATTTTGGCGCGCTGGATGGCAAGCCGGTGCAGACCCTGTTCACCATAACCAGCCCCACGGTTCGCACCCACCTGCACCTGCTTTCAAAACTGGCCTATGCCCTGCGTGATGACCGGCTCCGCCTGGCACTTAAAACACCCTGCCAACGGGAGCTGATACTTACAACCCTGCGCCAGATTGAAAGCGACATAGGAAAGGGCAGCCCATGAGCTACGGGGCCGGGGGGATTGATCCAACACTGCTGCTGACAGGTGCCGTACTGCTTGCTGCCCTGTCCGGCCTGCCGTTGTTGTTAAAACCGCTCGCCCCTGTCCCTGCCCAGCGCCTGAGTGTCTTCCTGATGGTCATGGCAACCATTGCCGGGCTTGTTGGTGCCATCAGCTGCCTGCTTTCAGGCAGCAGCACCAGCTACCTCATTTCACTGCCGCTCCCCTTTGGTCCGCACCTGCTGGCCCTTGATCCTCTTTCAGCCCTGTTTGTGATTCCGATTCTGCTGGTTGCCTGCAGCTGCAGCATCTACAGCCTGGGCTACTGGCC
>CAZNWF010000189.1:0-4067 GCA_964576485.1 uncultured Geobacter sp.
CAGGCAGTTAAAGCGAAAGAAACGCCATGCAAAGACCTAACCGGAAGAAACTGGAAATTTCTGAAACTTTAATTGCATTTTAAAGAAAAACTTGTAAACTTCCGCACCATGACTGAACCTTCACCTGCAAACAGCAAAGAAGTCAAGATCGGGGTAATTCCAACCCTGCTGATCAAAGACGAGATCATTACCCATGATCAGTTGGCCTATGCGGTACGTGTGCATAGCAAGCTTACCACGCCGCAGACGATGCTGGACACCCTGTTGGAACTGGGGTTGTTCTCGCAGGAACAGCTACAGGTCACCCTTCGGAAACACCAACTCAATCTGCGGCTTGGTGACCTCTTACTTGAACTGGGATACCTGCGCGACATTGACCTGCAACAGGCCCTGGCCATACAGAAGGATTCGCAAGGTCAACGCAAACTGGGCGATGTACTGGTTGAAAACGGCTTCATTGAAGAACGAAAACTACTTGAAACCCTTTCCTACCAACTTGGCTATCCACTGATAGATCCTGATTTTGTAAAGATAGATAAATCCCTGTTAGCTCGACTGCCCCTGAATATCTGTCATCAATTCAGCGTCCTGCCCTTGTACCGCCAAGGCGAGCAGATGGTAGTGACCTTTGCCGACCCGCTTGATCAACGTGCCCGGGACATCGTTACCGCCCACCTCGGCAGCTTCATCCCGGCCATCTGCTCAAAAAGTTCACTAAAAGAAGCACTGACAGCACTTGAGCATGTAGGACAGACGGTAGCCGCCGATGACAACACCATCATCGGCATGATCAACCTCTTGTTTGAAGACGCCATTGAAGAGCAAACCAGCGATATTCACATAGAACCTCAAAAAGACCGACTGCGGGTCAGATTCAGGCGAGACGGTGTGATGGGGCATTACAAGGACTTCCCAAAGGAAATTGCCCCGCAGCTTACCACCCGCATCAAGGTTATGGCCTCAGCTGATATTGCAGAAAAACGTCGCCACCAGGACGGTCGCATTCTCTTCGCCAGCCGTAAACATGGTATCAACCTTGATCTACGGGTTTCTTTTTTTATCACCATCTACGGCGAGAAAGTGGTGTTACGACTCCTGAACAATAAGGGGACCTTGCTGGATATCAAAGAAGTAGGCATGGCGCCCCGTATGCTTGAACACTTTATCTATGATGCGCTAGAAGTACCCACCGGAGTCATGATCGTGACCGGACCGACCGGTTCAGGCAAAACCACTACCCTTTATGGCTGCGTGAACCATCTAAACGATATCAATACCAGTATCATCACTGCTGAAGACCCGGTTGAGTATGTGATTGACGGCATTTCCCAATGTTCAATCAACCCCAAAATCGGGGTAACCTTTGAAGAAACACTGCGTCACATTGTGCGTCAGGATCCGGACGTAATCGTACTTGGCGAGATCAGAGACCAGTTCTCGGCAGAAGTGGCCATCCAGGCAGCACTGACTGGCCATAAGGTTCTAACCACCTTCCACACGGAAGACTCAATCGGCGGTCTGATCCGGCTGATGAATATGAACATCGAGGCATTCCTGATCTCCTCTACAGTGGTCTGCATTGTGGCGCAACGTCTGCTGCGCAAGGTCTGCCCGGAATGTGCCGAGCCGTATACCCCAACCCCGTTGGACCTCAGCCGTCTGGGGCTTTCCGCCAATGACCTGCAAGGGGCTGCATTCAAGTTTGGGAGGGGCTGTAAAAATTGCCGATTCAGCGGTTATCGTGGCAGGGTGGCTATATTTGAACTGCTGGTGATGAACGAAATGGTTAAAAATGCCATTCTTGACCACAAGAGTTCCTACGAGATCCGTAAAATCAGTGTTGACACCTCTGGTATGGTGACCCTGATGGAGGATGGCCTGGTCAAAGGGGCCCGCGGGCTTATTTCTATGCAGGAAATAATTACTGATCTGCCACGCCTTGGCAAACCACGGCCACTACATGAATTACGCAGGATTTTGGGAGTACAACGATGACAACAGAAAAACCATTAGTCCGCCTGATTCAAGAACGCCTGGAAGGCGACCTGCAGGAACTGCCGGTCTTTCACACCGTTGCCGTCAAACTGCAACAACTGCTTTCATCCCGCAGCTTTGAAATTGATGATGTAATTGAGCTGATCAGTGAAGATCAATCCCTTTCAGGCCGAGTACTAAAAGTTGCCAACTCATCTTACTACGCTGGCTTAAACAAGATTGCCACCATCAAAGATGCCATCATCCGTCTGGGTGCGCAGGAGATTGCCAACATGGCCATGCTGGCATCACAGTTTGAATTTTACAACTCGCCAAACGAGGTCTTGAATCGTTTGATGCAAAGTCTCTGGGGCCATGCGCTTGCCTGTGCTGTTGGCGCCAAATGGCTGACCCGCAAGGCCGGTTACCCCGGCATGGCCTCTGAGGCCTTTATGGGGGGACTGATGCATGATATAGGCAGTCTTGCCCTTTTAAAAGTCCTCGATGACATTCAAAAAAACAAAGAAAGCTCAGTTCTTTTTTCTGACCAGCTAATCAGTGAAATTATTGAGGCAATGCACGAAGAGGTGGGTTTCAATCTGATGAAGGCCTGGAACTTCCCGGACTTTTATTGTGATATTGCTAAAAACCACCATGCGGCAGAATTTGATCAATCAAACATTCTACTGATCTCAGTCCGACTGGCAAACCTAACCTGTAAAAAGCTGGGACGTTCGATCTATCCTGCTGATCCAACCATTTCACTATTCTCGGCACCTGAAGCACATTTCCTGGGATTAAAGGAAATTGCACTGGCTGAACTTGAAATTATTATCGAGGATGCTGACGGAATCAGTATGGCCTGATTATCTACTTTTTACGCCCCTTCTTTAAAAAACGTTCAACACCCTGATTATGTTCGGTTAATGTCCTTGAAAACTGGTGGGTTCCATTCTTGCGGGCAACAAAATACAAATAATCTGTGGTGGCTGGTTGCACTACTGCCTGGATCGCTTCAAGACCCGGGTTGCCAATCGGTCCAACAGGCAAACCTTTTACTTTATAGGTATTATAGAGGCTGTTTCGCTGGAGGTCCTGCTTTGTTACCGTACCGCCAAAGACCTTGACGCCATATATGGCGGTCGGATCACTTTGAAGCGGCATGCCGATCCGGAGACGATTCAAAAAAACCGAAGCGATCAACGGTTTTTCCTCAGATGAAACCGCTTCCCGTTCAATAATAGAGGCAAGCGTCACGACCTGCTCAATCGTTGTGTGACGGGCCTCCAGTAACGGTTTAAGCCCTTCCGTCTTATGCCGAAATGCCCGTACCATTTCCGTTACCAGACCTGCCTCGTCCATCTGGAAGCCAACCTGATAGGTACCCGGGAGCAGATATCCCTCAACATTCTTTGCACTGATACCAAGTTCATTAAGCAGAACACGGTCTGAACAGGCATCCAGAAACGCAGCACGATCAAAAACGCCTTGTTTCTGTAGCAATTCAGCAGCCTGATACATGGAATACCCTTCCGGCAGGGTAAACTTGCAGGCATCAGTTTGACCACTGGCAAGCTTCTCAAGAATCTGAGCAGGTACCATGGCGCTGGAGATTCGATAATCACCGGTCTGCATCCTGCGATCCAACCCGCGCAGACGGGCAACCAGGCGTAGATGCAGGCTGCTGCGAATCACACCAGCCTGTTTTAACTCCTTGGCAATAGTTGCAAAGCCGGCACCTTTAGGCACCGTAAGGCCGTATACCCGGGTCCCGTCACCAACAGGCAGATAGAGAAGCAACAGGTACCAGACCAAAAAGAGTAGAGAGCAGCTACGCAACAGCCAGGGAATACTACGACATGACGAATTCACTGAAATCCATGATAGACGAAGAGACATGTCCCAATTGTACGGGCTTTGACTCTCAGGTCAAGCAAAACTGTTTTAGATGACTATAATGTGCAGGGATATCTCTTGAACCGCACACTCACTGGTAACGCATTGACTACGTATGTAAATTTCCCTGTAAATCTATTGGCTAGTATTTCGTTCTGTAAATAATATATCAATTATGCAATAGCGATTTCATCCAT
>CAZNWF010000190.1:0-4063 GCA_964576485.1 uncultured Geobacter sp.
ATGGCCGCAAGCTGGATGTGGCCAGCACCCGGCTGGAGTATTACGATTCACCCGGCGTATTGCCCACGGTGGAGCGGGCTTCGCTGCGCCATGATCTCTATCGCCGGGATTTTACCATCAACACCCTGGCGCTTTGTCTGAACCATGATCGTTTCGGTATCCTGCTTGATTTCTTTGGCGGTCAGAAAGATCTGCAAGACAAGACGGTGCGGGTGCTGCACAATCTTTCCTTTGTAGAAGATCCAACCCGGGCTTTCAGGGCGATCCGCTTTGAACAACGGCTGGGCTTTCAACTTGATCCCCATACTGAAGGCCTGCTGCGTTCTGCGGTGCGGGCTGGCCTGGTGGAGCGGGTTGGCGGCAAACGTTTAATGGGGGAATTGATCCAGATACTGAAAGAGCAGGAGCCGGTGCCGGCGGTCAAACGAATGGCGCAACTGGGGCTGTTGCACTGTATTCATAGTGGGCTACGGTTTGGACCGGATAGCGAACAACTGTTCAGTGAGCTGGAACGGGTACTGGCCTGGTATCAGTTGTTGTACCTGGATATGCCGCTGGAGCCTTGGACAGTCTGGTTTCTGGCATTACTGGACCGTCTTGATTCCCCCCAGTATCTGGAGGTCTGTCGGCGTTTGATGATGCCGGAACGTCTGATGGAACGGGTCTTCGGGCATCGTCACAAAGCCCTGAAGCGGCTGCAGCAGTTGCGGCAGGCGCTGGGGCGTGGGCAGGGGATTTCCAACAGCCGGCTCTATGCCGGTCTGCATGGCATGCCGGTGGAATTGCTGCTGTACGGTCTGGCCCGCAGTGGCAAAGAGGATATGCGGCGGTTGGTGTCTCATTACCTGACCAGGCTTGCAGGTGTGAAGTCGATGATAAGCGGAACAGAACTGCAGGCGCTGGGGCTGCCACGGGGGCCCGCCATTCGCACTATGAAAGAGCGATTGCTTGCGGCGAGGTTGGATGGTCTGGTTGCCTCAAAGGATGAAGAGCTGGCATTGGCCAGGCAGCTGATTGCAGAAGGTTCGGTTTGATGGTGGTTGGCCGTTTTGCTCCATCCCCCACCGGGCCGTTGCATACCGGTTCTCTGGTTGCTGCGGTGGGCAGTTGGCTGATGGCAAAGTCTGCCGGCGGACAGTGGTTGCTGCGGATAGATGATCTGGATACCCCCCGCTGTCGGCAGGAGTTTGAGGATGATATCCTGCGGACACTGGAACGGTTCGGGCTGGTGTGGGATGGTGTTATTACGCGGCAAAGTCACAACACGGTCGCTTATGCTGCGGCCTTTGAACGTTTGCGGGAGATGGACGCTCTCTACCCCTGCAGTTGCAGTCGGGCCGAGATCGCCCGTAGCGCCTCGGCTCCCCACCCCGGTGAAGAGATCCCCTATCCGGGCACCTGTCGTGGCGGTCTGCTTGCCGGACGTGCTCCCCGGGCCTGGCGGCTGCGTACCGATGGCCTGCAGGTTACTTTTGATGACCTGCGTCATGGCAGGATAACCACCGAACTGGAACGTAGCGGCGACTTTGTGATCAAGCGGGCGGAAGGTTTTTTTGCCTATCAACTGGCGGTGGTGGTGGATGACCATCTGACCGGTGTCAATCAGGTGGTACGG
Organism: uncultured Geobacter sp.; assembly: GCA_964576485.1. Lineage (GTDB taxonomy): Bacteria > Desulfobacterota > Desulfuromonadia > Geobacterales > Pseudopelobacteraceae > Trichlorobacter. Next base: position 1,616 of record CAZNWF010000190.1, read on the forward strand.
GGGGATGATCTGCTGGATTCCACGCCCCGCCAGGTACTGCTGCATCAGCTGCTGGGCTGGCCGTTGCCGGTCTACTGCCACCTGCCGCTGGTGACCGGGCCGGGTGGGGCTAAGCTGAGCAAGCGGGACAATACCGTCTCACTGGCTGATGGGCGGATGGCTGGTAAAGAGTCTGAGCTGTTGGCTTGGTCTTTGCGTTTTCTTGGTATGATCGTACCAGCGGAGTTGATCGGTGTTCCCTGCCACGAACTGCTTGCTTGGGCAGCGCCGGCATTCAGGCCTGATCAGATACCGCAGATGGCAGCCAATTCTCCTTCTGCCGAGTTATAATCCTCAAGACTGATGGTCCCTTCAGGCTCCCATTTTCTGACCCGATAATAGAGTTTATCGTAGTACTGTTCAATCAGATCCTGGGCCAGCCCTGGAATATCCCAGGCCGCAAGTTTGTGCTGCAGCTCTGTGTACTGTTCTCCTCCCAGCTTCTTCTTGATCCGCTCCAGCGCTTCTGCCATCGGCTGTCGGTACTCTTCCCGCGCATATTCGGCAGACAGACGTTTGACCCTGGTTGCTACTGAGACATCACACCAGACCTTGGTGCTGGCTGCCATAACCTCGTACAGATTTCCTGGCAGGTTCAACCGGCCGATCCGCTTGCTTTCTCCTTCAACTACAATCGGACGATCTGTCGGGGCCTTGCGGAACCTATCCCAGAGCAGGGTTTCAAACCGTTTCTGGGATGGTTGCTCCCCTAGCCCCAGCGAGCCAAAGGCCGATCCCCGATGTCTGGCCAGCCCTTCCAGGTCAATGGTCGTGTAACGTTTTGATGGTAACTGTTGTAGAAACTCGGTTTTGCCTGATCCGGTCATGCCGTGTAGCACCACCAGTTGTACCGGCAGGCTGACCAACTCAAAGAAAGAGGTGACAATACTGCGGAACGATTTATAACCGCCAGCCAATTTAACCACTGGATAACCGGTGGTCTCCAGCAGCATGGCAATTGATTCACTGCGCAGGCCGCCCCGCCAGCAGTAGACCAGCACCGGTCTGCCTACAGCAGCTTCAGTCACCGTGCCAACAATGGCAGGAAAGCGATGGCAGGTCAGCTCCAGACCACGGATACGAGCCGGTTGTGGCCCCTGCTGCTTGTAGAGGGTACCGATTTCCACCCGCTCGGCGTCGGTCAAAATCGGTACGTTGATGGCGCCTGGCAGGTGGTCGTCATGAAACTCTAGTGGTGTGCGGGCATCAATAATACAGTGGGTTTCAAGCAGTGATGGATCAAACGGAATCGTACGGGCCATTGCGATCAGATACTCCGGTGGTTTTTTCTGGGATCACCCTTGCCATGCAGGGTGTTCAGTGGTACATATAAACACTCTTTCCCTTGTATTTGCAAGGTTACAAACCTTTCATATCACACATCCGCCAGGAGGAAACCATGGAGAAGAAACAGGTGCATTACAGCGAGCTGGGTCTGGTCAACACCAAAGAGATGTTTGCCAAGGCAATGGCAGGCAAATACGCCATTCCGGCCTACAACTTCAATAACCTGGAGCAGCTTCAGGCAATTGTGGTCGCTTGCGTTGAAACCAATTCTCCGGTGATCATTCAGGTCTCCAAAGGAGCCCGCAGTTACGCCAATGAAACTATGCTGCGCTACATGGCCATGGGGGCGGTGCAGATGGCCCGTGAGCTGGGTTCAACTATTCCGATCTGTCTGCACCTGGACCATGGTGATTCCTTTGAGTTGTGTAAATCCTGCGTGGACAGCGGTTTTTCCTCGGTCATGATTGACGGTTCACACCTGCCCTATGATGAGAACGTGGCGCTTTGCAAGAAGGTGGTTGAGTACGCCCATCAGTTTAATGTGACCGTAGAAGGGGAACTGGGCGTTCTGGCCGGAATTGAGGATGAGGTCTCTGCCGAACATTCCACCTACACCAAGCCGGAAGAGGTGGAGGATTTTGTCAAAAAGACCGGGGTAGATTCGCTGGCCATCTCCATCGGCACCAGCCACGGCGCCTACAAATTCAAGGCCGGACAGCCGGTACCGCCACTCCGGTTTGATATTCTGGCTGAGTGTGAGAAGCGTCTGCCCGGCTTCCCGATCGTACTGCACGGCGCTTCCTCAGTGGTGCAGGAGTATGTGGAGCTGATTAATCAGTATGGTGGCAAGATGGAAGGCGCTGTTGGCGTACCGGAAGAACAGTTGCGTCAGGCCGCAGCCAGTGCTGTCTGCAAGATTAATATCGATTCCGATGGTCGCCTGGCAGTCACCGCCAAGGTGCGTGAATACTTTGGTAAGGATCCTAAAGAGTTTGATCCCCGCAAGTATCTGGGGGCGGCGCGTAACGAACTGGTCAAGCTGATCAAGCATAAGAATGAGGCAGTATTGGGATCTGCCGGCAAAGCCTAGTGACAATTCCAACTCAAGGCGCTATCTGCGTT
>CAZNWF010000191.1:0-3997 GCA_964576485.1 uncultured Geobacter sp.
CCCAGATAGTCGTTGGCATCGCCCGACAGCTCCAGGGTCATCCCCTTGGGGATAAAGGCGCCGAAGCTCTGACCGGCTGATCCGTTGAAACGCAGGGTAACCGTTCCTTCAGGTAACCCTTCTGCACCAAAGGCACGGGTAATCTCGTTACCCACAATAGTACCGACAACCCGGTCAATGTTGGTGATCGGCAGTTCTGCCGTCACCTTTTCGCCCTTTTCAAGGGCCGGTTTACAGATCTCCAGCAGTATGGAGATGTCGATACACTTCTCAAGTCCGTGATCCTGCGCCTCAGTGCAGTAGCTGACTGCGCCGATCCCCATATCCGGGCTGTAGAGGATGTTACTGAAATCAAGTCCCTGTGCCTTCCAGTGGGCGACCGCCTTCTTCGGCTCCAGCACGTTGGCACGACCAACCATCTCGTTGAAGCTGCGGAAGCCCAGCTGTGCCATAATCTCCCGCACCTCCATGGCCACAAAACGCATGAAGTTGACCACATACTCCGGCTTACCGCTGAAACGCTTGCGCAGTTCAGGATCCTGGGTAGCCACACCGGCCGGGCAGGTATTGCTGTGGCAAACCCGCATCATCACGCAACCCAGGGTTACCAGAGGGGCGGTGGCAAAACCGAACTCCTCTGCCCCCAGCAGGGCGCCGATCACCACGTCACGACCGGTCTTCAACTGACCGTCCACCTCAATGATGATCCGACTACGCAGGTTGTTCAGCATCAGGGTCTGATGGGTCTCGGCCAGACCAAGCTCCCAGGGCAGACCGGCATGCTTGATACTGGAGATCGGTGAAGCGCCGGTACCGCCATCATACCCGCTGATCAGCACCACATCGGCGTGGGCCTTGGCCACCCCGGCGGCAATGGTGCCGACCCCTACTTCGGAAACCAGCTTGACGCTGATCCGGGCCCGGCGGTTGGCGTTCTTCAGATCGTGGATCAGCTCTGCCAGATCCTCGATGGAATAGATATCGTGGTGCGGCGGCGGCGACACCAGACCAACCCCCGGCGTGGTGTGACGGGTCTTGGCAACCCACGGGTAGACCTTGTGGCCAGGCAGCTCACCACCCTCGCCCGGCTTGGCCCCCTGGGCCAGCTTGATCTGCAGCTCACCGGCATTGGTCAGGTACTGGCTGGTCACCCCGAACCGGCCGGAAGCCACCTGTTTGATATTGCTGTTCTTGGAGTCACCCTGTTCATTGGTCCAGGTAAAGCGGGCAGGATCCTCGCCCCCTTCACCGGTATTGGAACGTCCACCGATCCGGTTCATGGCGATGGCCAGCGCTTCGTGGGCCTCCTGGCTGATGGAGCCGTAGGACATGGCACCGGTCTTGAAGCGCTTCATGATCTCTTCCACCGACTCGACCTCTTCGATCGGTACCGGTACCCGCTTCTTGAAATCCAGCAGACCGCGCAGGGTGTAGTGACGTTCACTCTGCTCGTCAATCAGGTGCGAGAAGAGCTTGAACTCCTGATAGTCATCCGTACGGGTCGCCTTCTGCAGGGCGGTAATGGTCAACGGATTGAAAAGGTGCTCCTCACCATCCTTGCGCCACTGATACTGACCGCCCGGATCAAGGGTCGGATCATTCGGTACCCGCTTGGGATAGGCCTTGGCGTGACGTGCCAGCAGCTCGGTGGCAATCCCCTGCAGATCAGTGCCGCCGACGCGGGACGGGGTCCAGGTAAAGTACTGGTCGATCACCGACTGGTGCAGTCCCACCGCTTCAAAGATCTGGGCTCCACGGTAGCTCTGAACCGTAGAGATACCCATCTTGGCCATGGTCTTGACCACCCCTTTGACCGCAGCCTTGATGAAGTTTTTAATCGCTTTTTTATGATCAACACCAGGCAGCATCCCCTGCTGGATCATGTCATCCAGCGATTCAAAGGCCAGATACGGGTTGATGGCCGTAACCCCATAGCCCAGCAGCACCGCAAAATGATGCACCTCACGGGGCTCACCGGATTCAAGAATCAGGGAAACACGTGTCCGGGCCTCGGTACGAATGAGGAAATGGTGCAGACCGGCAACCGCCAGCAGCGCCGGGATGGCGGCAAACTCTTCGTTCACACCACGGTCAGACAGCACCAGGATGGTGGTTCCGGCCTCAATATGACGGATGGCTGCGCTGAACAGGCTGTCCAGAGCCTTTTGCATCCCTTCGGCACCATCAGCTGCCTTGAACAGCAGGGTCAAGGTGGTGGTCTTGAAACCGGGACGGTCCAGGACACGCAGCTTTTCAAACTCCTCATTGGAGAGGATCGGTTGCTCCAGTTTGATACGACGTGCGCTAGCTGCAGCAGGTTTCAGCAGGTTACCTTCCGAGCCGATCAGCGTAGTCGTGGAGGTGATAAGTTCCTCGCGGATCGGATCGATCGGTGGGTTGGTCACCTGGGCAAACAGCTGCTTAAAGTAGTTATAGAGCAGTTGGGACTGATCAGAGAGCACTGCCAGCGGCGTGTCGGTACCCATGGAACCCAGCGGCTGAACACCATCCGTAGCCATGGGACCAAGAATGACCCGTTGATCCTCAAAGGTATAGCCAAAGGCCTGCTGACGCTGCAGCACGGTTTCATGATCCGGCTCCTGCACCGCTACCTCGGGCAAATCCTGCAGCAACAGATGATTCTCCTTCAACCACGTTCCGTACGGCTTGGCTGAGGACAACTCTTTTTTAATCTCTTCATCAGGGATAATCCGGCCCTGCTCAGTATCGATCAGGAACATCTTGCCCGGCTGCAAACGGCCCTTCTTCACGATCTGTTCAGGTGCAACCGGCAGCACACCGGCCTCAGAGGCCATGATTACCCGATCATCAGTGGTGATGTAGTAGCGGCAGGGACGCAGGCCGTTACGGTCCAGCACCGCGCCGATGCTGCGACCGTCCGTGAAGCAGACCGCAGCAGGGCCGTCCCACGGTTCCATCAGGCAGGAATGATACTCGTAGAAGGCACGCTTCTCGTCGTTCATCCCCTCGTGGCCCTCCCACGGCTCCGGCACCATCATCATCACGGCGTGGGGCAGCGAATAGCCAGACATGACCAACAATTCCAAGCAGTTATCAAACATAGCCGAATCAGAGCCGTTGGTGTTGATGATCGGCAGCGCCTTGGCAATGTCGTCACCGAACAGCTTACTGTTGAAAAGCGACTGGCGTGCGTGCATCCAGTTGACGTTCCCCCGCAGGGTGTTGATCTCGCCGTTATGGGCCAGGAAGTGATAGGGGTGAGCCCGTTCCCAACTGGGGAAGGTGTTGGTGGAAAAACGGGAGTGAACCAGGGCCATGGCCGACACCATCTCAGGATCACGCAAATCAGGGAAGTACTGATCCACCTGTACCGGCATCAACATCCCTTTGTAGATAATGGTACGGGTCGAGATGCTGGAAACATACCAGTGATTATCCACTTCCGGGTCGCGGATCTCATGGATGGCGCGCTGATTGGCAAGGTAGAGCCTGCGGCCAAAGGCAGCCTCATCAAGGCTTTCATTAACCGGCTTCAGGAACAGCTGGCGCACCAGCGGTTCACCGGACTTGGCGGTATTACCCAGCGATGAGTTGTCAGTGGGCACATCACGCCAGCCAATAATCTGCAACTGCTCCTCATGCAGAATCCGCTCAAGGATATGACGGGCACTGTTGCGCTCAGTGGCCTCCGGCGAGGTAAAGACCATGGCCACACCGTACTTACCCTGTTCAGGCAGCTCTATACCCAGTGGTGCGCAGACCTTACGCAGAAAGCTGTCCGGCATCTGCAGCAGGATACCGGCGCCGTCGCCGGTGTTATGCTCACAACCGACCGCGCCGCGGTGGTCCAGATTGGCCAGGACCGTCAGGGCCTGCTGCACAATATCATGGGACTTTTTGCCCTTGATATTGGCTACAAAACCGACACCACAGGCATCATGCTCAAACCGGGGATCGTACAGTCCCTGCTTTTTGGGTACTCCGATAGTTTTCATAGTGCAACCCTTGTGAAGAT
>CAZNWF010000192.1:0-3997 GCA_964576485.1 uncultured Geobacter sp.
CTGATCAGGAATCTGGTGGTGTATCCTGAAAACATGCTGCGCAACCTGAATCAGATGAAGGGACTGGTCTTCTCCCAAAAGATCCTGCTGGACCTGACCCAGTCAGGTGTCTCCCGCGAGGATGCTTACCGCCTGGTACAGAAAAACGCCATGAAGGTATGGGAAGAAGGTAAGGACTTCCAGACCGAACTGCTGGCTGACCCGGAAGTGGTGGGTGCCCTGGGCGAGGTCAAGATTCGTGAATCCTTTGATCTTTCCTATCACTTAAAACATGTCGATACCATCTTCAAGAGGGTCTTTGGTGCCTAGTTTAGTGGAAGCACTCATAACCACCTTTATACCGTCCAGCACCGACGCAGGCGCCCTGTTCTGGGCAAAACGCCTGCTGGTGGCCCTGCTTGTCTTTGGCTGTTTCTGGCTTCTGGCACAGGCTGCCTGCTACATCATCAACCGCTGGGGCAGCAAGATCACCTCATTCACCGCCACGGACCTGGATGATCGCATCTTGAAGCGGGTTACCCCTTCTGTCTCGCTTTTACTGACGTTTCTGGGGATCTATTACGCATTCCGTACTCTGCCGCTGCATGAAAAGATCTTCCGACTGTTGTCAGGCAGCCTGTACGTCTCCATTGTGATAATTGTCTGCATTCTGATTTACCGGGTTCTGCATGAAAGTCTTCTTTGGTATGCAGAGCGGCAACAGGATGGTGAAAACGGCGTATTCTCACGTCAAATGGCGCCGATAATTGAAAAAATCACCATGTTGTTCATCATCGGCGGGGCGCTGATGGTGGTGTTGAAACATTTCCATTATGATATACTATCGCTGGTAACCGCCTTAGGCATCGGATCACTGGCCATCGGTATGGCCGCCAAGGACACCCTGGCCCATGTTATCTCCGGCTTTACCCTGATGATCGATCGTCCCTTCAGGATCGGGGACCGGATTCAGCTTGCAGCTGGTCAGGTAGGTGATGTGCAGGATATCGGACTGCGCTCCACCAAGATCAAGACCCTGGACAACCAGTTGTTGATCATCCCCAACTCAGACCTCTGCAACACCATACTGACTAACCAGGCCTTTCCCGATAACCGGATCAAAGGCCGGATCAACGTAGGCGTGAGCTACGGCAGCGATGCAGAGCAGGTCAAAGCTCTGCTGGTACAGCTGGCCCTTGAAGTGGAAGATGTCCTGCAGGAGCCGGCGCCAGAGGCGTTTTTTGTCTCGTTTGGCGAAAGTGCCTTGAATATGTCGCTTTTCTTCTGGGTTGAAGAGTATCCCAAGCTGTTTGCAACAACCGACAAGATCAACTCGCTGATACTGAAACAGTTCAGAGAACAGGGGATTGAAATTCCGTTCCCGACCAGGACCGTCAAGCTGGAACACGAGCACGGCACACAAACCCCACAATAAAGGGAGGAACAGCCATGAAACCAGTTCAGTTCTGCGCAGCAGTTGCCCTGCTGGCATTGACAGCAGGGTTTGCCTTTGCTGCCGATGAAACAGGCGGGGTTAAACCGGAGACCACTGCCCTGTATCAAAAGGCCAAGGATCAGGTTGCCAAATTGAGCGGTACGCCAGCGGCCAAATATGCCCCTGAAGTTGTCGAACAGGCAGCCGCCAATCTGGAGGCTGCCCAAAATGGTTTACAGCTGGGGAATGATCGTACCACCCGTCAGGCATCTGAACTGGCAACGGCCCAGGTTAAACTGGCCCTGGCCCTGACTGACGAGCGTATTGCCGCCGAAAAGAGTGCAGCAGCCCAAAAAGAGCTGACACAACTGGAACAGCGTCTGGAAACCATCCTGGCAGGGAAAGGAGAGAAACCATGAACCGTTTGATTCGTGCAGCGCTCACCTGTAGCCTGATCGCCTGTCTGGCTGCCAGTATCCCCTTGACTGTTTCTGCTGCAGATGAACCAGCACCGGCTTTCCTGCAGCAGGCCCAGAGTGCAGTTGCCCAGGTACTTGCAAAAGGCTCAGAACAGGCAGAACTGAAAGACGATATTTTGATTGCCCAAAACTCCCTGCGCAACGCAGAAGCCGAATACAAAAAAAACCTCGGCTGGAGCGGCAAACTTGATCAAAAAGCAGAACCAACGGTTCGCTATCTTGCTGATGTTGCCAGACTGCAGGCTTCAGTGCTGCTGGCCCGGCTTGGCAAGCAGGATCAAGACAAGGAAAAATCCCGGATTGATGGCCTGATTGCCACCACCAGGTCCAGGATCAAGATCTTTGATGATCTGGTTGCTCAGGTCAAGACCCTGAAAAAGCAGACAGCAGACCAGACCAGCCAGATCGCAAGCCTGAACGCCAAGGTGGCTTCGCTGAATGCAGAACTGTCAGCCAAAGGCTCCGCCATCACCAGCTCTGATCAGAAAACCACTGAGTTGTTAAAGGCATTGGATGAGCAGAAAAAGGCCACGGCTTCATCAGAACAACGGGTAACAGCCCTGACCCAAGAGCTTGAAGGACTGAAGCAACAAGCTGCCCAATTACAGGCAACCGGCGAACAACTGGCCGCAGAAAAGCGGATCAAGGCGTTTGAGGCAGAGGCAGGCAAACTGGGCGGCATTGTCAAGACAACAACGGCAGGTCTGAGTGTGACTTTCCCCCGCTCACAGATGCTGAAGACAACCGGCAAGAGCACCACCCTGACCCCTGCCGGCACCAATACGGTTACCAAACTGGCAGAGCTGCTCAAGACCTATCCAGAATACCGGATCAAGCTGCGGGTACACGGCTTCGGCCAGCCCAATCGCAGCGAAGATGCAGCAGCCACTGACCAGATGGCCCGTTTTATCCGTGAAGGCCTTTTAAACAAAGGCAAACTTGAACAGGCAACCGTTGAGGCGTTAGGGGTTGGATCCGCCGAACCGGCCTTCCCCAAAAACAACGCGGAAGGTAACCGCCGCGTTGAAATCATCTTTTTAAAGAAATAAAGGACTGACATGCCCAACAGAATTGAAGTAGCACTGAAAGACGGTATCCGCGATTCACGCGGTGAGCGGATCAAGCGCGAGATCGAACATTTTTTGCACCTGAAGGTGAAGCAGGTGCGCACCATTGATGTCTTTACGGTGGATGCCGAACTGTCCCGTTCCGAGCTGGAAGCAGCAGCCTCCGGCCCGTTCTGCGATCCGGTTATCCAGAGTTATAGTATTGATCTGCCCCAGGGAGTTGGTTTTGATTGGGCAGTTGAAGTCGGCTTTCGCCCCGGCGTGACTGACAACGTGGGCCGGACAGCCGGTGAAGCGGTTTCCTACCTGATCCAGCGCCCTCTTGCAGACAGCGAAGCGGTCTATTCTTCAGTCCAGTACCTGCTTTCAGGCGATCTGAGCAGTGAACAAGTGGAAAAGATCGCCACCGGCCTGTTGTGCAACACCCTGATCCAGCGTTACAGCGTCATGTCTGCGGCTGATTTCATGGCCAAGCGGGGTTTCCCGGTCAGCGTACCCAAGGTACAGGTTGAGGTTAAGGCTGAGGTTAAGGAAATTGACCTGGAAGTTTCAGATGATGCGCTTCTTCAGATCAGCAAGGATGGCGTACTGGCCCTGACCCTGGAAGAGATGAAGATCATCCAGGCCCACTACCGCGATCCGCAAGTGCTTGCGGAGCGTTCAAAACAGGGGCTGGGCAGCAAGCCGACCGATGTGGAACTGGAATGCCTGGCCCAGACCTGGTCAGAGCACTGCAAACACAAGATCTTTGCCGGTACCGTGCAGTACGAAGATGAAAACGGCACCAAGCAGGAGATCAAATCGCTGTTCAAGTCCTACATCCAGCGGGTCACCAAAGAGGTCCGCCAGAACATGGGTGCCAAAGACTTCTGTCTCTCGGTCTTCAAGGACAACGCCGGGGTGATCACCTTTGATGAGAACAACTCACTGGTGTTCAAGGTAGAGACCCACAACTCACCGTCTGCCCTTGATCCCTACGGCGGCGCGCTGACCGGCATTGTGGGGGTCAACCGTGATCCGTTCGGCACCGGCCAGGG
>CAZNWF010000193.1:0-3993 GCA_964576485.1 uncultured Geobacter sp.
TGGCAGTGATGCGCCGCCGGGAAAAACCGCTTTCGGAACTTGCCGAGGTAATGATCCCGCTACCACAGGTACTGGTCAATGTTAAGGTTCGTGAGCGTCAGGATATCATGACCATCCCCCCGGTTGCCTCGGTCATCAAAGGGGTTGAGGAAAAACTGGGCAATGAAGGCCGGGTACTGATCCGCTACTCAGGCACCGAACCGCTCTTGAGGATTATGCTGGAAGGACAGGACAAATACGAGATAACTGACTGGGCCAATGAGATTGCAGACCAGGTCAGGAAGCAGATTGGAGCATAGGAAACAATGGCCAAGCTGGGATTAAACGTTGACCATATTGCAACTATCCGTCAGGCACGGGGCGGCAGTGAACCTGATCCGGTAACCGCAGCCGCACTGGGAGAGCTTGCCGGAGCAGAAGGAATTACCATCCACCTGCGTGAAGACCGCCGCCATATACAAGATCGGGATCTTGAGATCCTGCGCAAGACGGTTCAGACCAAACTGAATCTGGAGATGGCTGCCACAGACGAGATGGTGGAAATTGCATGCCGGGTTATGCCGGATCAATGCACGCTGGTGCCTGAAAAACGTCAGGAGCTGACCACTGAAGGCGGGCTTGATGTCATCGCCAACCTGAAGACCGTCAGCGACGCAGTGAGCAAACTGAAACAGGCCGAAATTACCGTCAGCCTGTTTGTTGACCCCAACCCTGAGCAGATCCGGGCATCCAGGGCCAGCGGCGCTGATGCAATCGAGATTCACACCGGCCGCTATGCAGAGGCACGCACAGATGCAGACCGCCACCATGAACTGGCTGCCATCCGTGATGCGGTGACCCTGGGCAACGAACTGGGGCTGACGGTTCATGCCGGACATGGCCTGAACTATGTCAACATCATCCCGTTGACCAGGCTGGCAGGGATTGAAGAGTACAATATCGGACACAGTATCATCTCACGCGCAAGTCTGGTGGGGATCGACCGGGCCGTACGGGAGATGGTGGCGCTGATCCGCCGGCCATGATTCTCGGCATCGGCATCGATACGGTGGAGATCAGCCGTTTTCAGCGCTTTCTGGATGAGGATAATCAGGCCTTGCTGAACCGGCTCTTTGCCCCGGCAGAACAGGACTATTGCCGCCCCAAAAAGCAGGCGGCTTCCTGTCTGGCAGCCCGTTTTGCCGCCAAGGAAGCCTTTGTCAAGGCGCTGGGTACCGGCCTGCGGGATGGCATCTGCTGGACCGAAATTGAAGTTATCAATGACCTGTTGGGTAAACCATCTCTGAAACTGTCAGGACGAGCCCTTCAGTTTTTTTCTGAACGAGGCTCGACAACAGCACACCTGTCACTGTCCCACGATGGTGGTCATGCGGTTGCGCAGGTCATACTGGAGGCGCCATGAAGATCGTCACCGCCCATACCATGCAGGAGCTTGACCGTCGTGCCATCAATGAATACGGAATCCCGGGCCGTGAACTGATGGAACAGGCCGGTCGCGGCTGTGCCGAGCATATTCTGGCGGCCTATGGTACCCGACGGAGCAAACGGGTCGTAATTCTGGCCGGTAAAGGCAACAATGGCGGCGATGGCTATGTGATTGCCCGCTACCTGCTGGAAAAAGAGTGGCAGGTGCTGGTGCTTGTACTGGCTGACCGGGACAGCATCAGTGGTGATGCCGAGGCCAATCTGGTGCTGTTGCCGGAGGATATTGTACGTTTTTGCCCCGGTGAAGGAGAACTTACCGAGAACTATACTGACGACCTGCAGCAGGCTGATGTACTGGTGGATGCGCTCTTGGGAACCGGTCTGCGCAGTGACCTGACCGGGCTCTACCGGGAAGCGGTAGAGCTGATCAATGCCGCACCGGGTAAAGTGGTGGCGGTGGATATCCCCACCGGCATCCACGGCACCACCGGCCGGATCCTGGGCCAAACTGTCCATGCCAACATGACGGTCACCTTCGGGATTGCCAAACTGGGCCATGTCCTCTATCCGGCTGCCGAACATGTGGGCAGACTGGTGATTGTTGATATCGGCATCCCGCCACAACTGATGGACGAGGCAGTCGGCTACGACTTTCTGAATGAAAAGCTGCTGGCCCCGCTGGTCAAGCGCCGTGACCGTCAAACCCACAAAGGAACCTATGGCCACTGCCTGATTGTTGCCGGATCAACCGGCAAGACCGGCGCAGCCGCCCTGGCTGCCAACAGCGCAGTCAGGACCGGGTCAGGGCTGGTTACCCTGGCGGTGCCGGAAAGCCTTAACCAGATCCTTGAGGTAAAAACCACCGAAGCGATGACCCTGCCGCTACCCGATGCCGGCAGCGGACATTTGACCATTCACTCACTTGTAGCCCTTGAAAAGCACCTGTCCGGCAAGGATGCCCTGGCCATCGGACCTGGCATTGATCGCCGTCCTGCCAGTGTTACCGTGGTACAGACCCTGATAGAGACCGTATCCATTCCGATGGTGATCGATGCCGACGGCCTGAACGCCCTGGCAGAAGACACCTCTATCCTGCATCGTCGCCGTTCACCAAACATCGTCCTGACCCCTCACCCCGGTGAAATGTCCCGGCTGTTAGGATCTGCCATCCCTGATGTGGCGGCAATCAGGATCTCAGTAGCCCAGGAGTTTGCCCGCACCTTTGGTGTCTATGTAGTTTTGAAAGGGGCCCGCACCATCATTGCCTCCCCCGACGGCATGGCTGCTATCAACGGCAGCGGCAACCCCGGCATGGCAAGCGGCGGCATGGGCGATGTACTGACCGGCATTATTGTCTCGCTGCTGGGCCAGGGCTATTCAGCCTGGAACGCCTGCCGCCTGGGAGTCTTCATCCACGGTCTGGCCGGTGATCTGGTGGCCATGGAACAGGGCGAGATCGGCATGACCGCCACCGACCTGATGGCACGTATTCCACTGGCGCTCAACCGGCTCCTGAACCTTCCCGCAAACTATCATCAACCCGCTTAAACCAAGGAGCGACCCATGAAAACTGTAGCAGAGATCATGACCAGAGACGTGATTACCGTAGGAACCGAAACAACCATCCGCGACCTTGCCGAGCTGTTTATGACACACCGGATCAGCTCATTGCCGGTGGTTGACGCCTCCGGCACACTGATCGGCATGGTGACTGAATCAGACCTGGTGGAACAAAGCAAAAGCGTACACCTGCCAACCGTCATCAGCCTGTTTGACTGGGTGATCTACCTTGAGTCAGAGAAGACCCTTGAAAAAGAGCTGAAAAAAATGGGGGGCAGGACCGTTGCTGATATCTATCAAACGGAAACCGTCACCCTTGCACCGACAGCATCTCTCAGTGAAGCGGCCGACCTGATGAGTGCCCACCACACCAACGCCGTACCGGTGCTGGACAACGGCAGACTGGTGGGTATCGTAGCCCGTATCGACATCATCCGTACCCTGCTGGTGTAGAGGTAACAATGCCCCAACTGAACACGAAGCTGGTAATTGCAACCAGCTCCCCTGAACAGACCGAGGCGGTGGGAAACCGATTGGGTACGCTGCTTGGGTCAGGTGACGTGGTGACCCTCTCCGGTGAGCTGGGTGGCGGCAAGACCTGTTTCGTGCGTGGCGTGGTTGCATCGCTGGCCCCGGCCGGCAAAGAACTGGTGGCCTCCCCCACCTTTGCCATCCTCAATGAGTATCCGGGGCAGCCAGCGGTGCTGCACTATGACTGTTATCGCCTGCGTGGCAGTGATGACGCCATAGAACTGGGGTTTGAGGAACAGCTCGCCGGTAAGGCGGTCTGCCTGATTGAATGGCCGGAACGGATCGCAGACCTCCTGCCTGATGAGCGCCTTGAAGTGCTGTTTGAATATTGCGGTGAGACCCGACGTTCCCTCACCTTTTTCCCCCATGGTTACCGTGGAATACAATTGCTTGAACAGCTGGCCAGCACTGGTGATTATTGTAAAAAAACCTTGTCTGAGGAACAGCGTTCTGCTATGTAATAGCCCTTTCATCTTT
>CAZNWF010000194.1:0-3957 GCA_964576485.1 uncultured Geobacter sp.
TTAGGATCAACGAAGTATAACATCACCCGGCAGCCCGCCGAAGGCGGGCCGCTGACATTTTTAAAAACTGGCAGGGCGGGATTGCTCCCGCCCGCTTCGCTTTGGTGTATCCAGCTTACAGCAGCCCTGATTCGACAAATGAAAATGAACTGCCGGAATCAGTATCCACTATCACATGGTCCAGCACCTTGATTCCCAGAATAGCTGCCGCGACGCAGCAACCGCCTGGCGGCCAAACGGCAAATGACAAAGCAAAGCGGTCTTTACGGTTGAATGGAAAAAATTGGGGGAGACCTTCTGGGGGAACCGATTTTTGAAATGAAAACGGAAAGATTGGCGTGCCGCCGTGCGAACGACAGACGGGTGCTGCAGGAGCAAAGTGCATTTGGGGGGCTGTTTTCCACCGGCGTTTTTACCGGTGGTCAGCTGTTATGAGATGCGTTTAGCACATTGAATCGGTTTGGATGGGGTGTTCTGTCTGCTGGGGTGGCGTAATTTTCGGAATCTGTTTGGCAATCACTATTTCAAGGGCCTTGCGTGCGGCTTTTTCTTCAATCAGAGTGTGAATACCTTGAAAGCCATGCGCTGCGGATATACAGCGGCGGCAGCTCACCCGGCATAGAATCGGCACGAGAGATCATCCGGCGCATACAAAAAGGCGACATCAAGGATGGCTCCACAGTTCGGGAAATATGGCGGCCCCAGTGGTCACGCCTCACCACCAGCGAAGAGGTGCAGGCAGGGTTTGAAATTCTGCAACTCTATGAATGGCTCACTGTCAAAACTGCCAAAACTGGCGGCAGGCCAACACAGACCATCAGCCTGAATCCACGGATTACCCTGTCTGCGTAACCTGTCAAAACTGTCAGTAGTCAGGATTTACCGCTTTTGACAGTTTTGGCAGTACCCCAACTACAGAATTGTCCAGAAAAACGGAGCGTATATGGATTGGAAAAGCATACTTGAAAAGAACAGCAGCGTAGAACAATCAAAGATAATACCCGCAGTAGAACCGATGCCGCCTGAACCAGCCACCCAGGGTGATCCGGTACATTGCCGGTTCTGGTTTCAGGTCTGCTGGGCAGTGGGCATGTATCAGGAGCAATGCACCAGAGATAAAGATTGCAGGGTGTACAGGTTTCTGGAGAGGCAGGCCAGTTCATCATGATGTTTTGGGAGTTCCAGTTGACAATGCTATATCAGTTGTGGCACAAAAAGCCATAGTCTGATTGAGAGGTAAACGTGGGAAATGCACAGCCAGTTTTAAGCTATCGTCGTGACCTGCCAAACGGTGATATTATTCAAGTAGTGGTTTGGCTTTTGTCTGAACCGTTGCCGGGGTCGCTGCATCTTTACAAATACCGGCTTCATTATCAAACTGCTGACGGCGCTGAGTATATCAGGTACGACAATGAACGCGGGAAAGGTGATCATAGACATATTGCAGGAATAGAAGAGCCTTACCACTTTGAATCCGTAAAAAAACTGGTTCAAGACTTTTATGCTGCAATCAAGCAGTGCCGTACAACAGGAGGTATCGAATGAACAGGGACTTTAAGGTTAAAATTGAAACAGAAGAAGAATTTTTTGCTGATTTGATTGCACAGGCTGAAAAAATTGATCAAGGCATTATCCCCGAGAAAACCGTTGAGCGGGTTTCTTTTCCAGACTTGGAAACATTTTACCGCTATTGCACTCCTAAGCGCCTTCAGCTCCTTCAAGAGTTGCACAAGGTAGGTTGCATAAGTATCAATGCTTTAGCTAAGCACCTTCATAGGCACTACAAAAATGTATTCCGTGATGTAAAAACCCTTGAAACTGCTGGGTTGGTTGAAAAAACTGATAAAGGTCAGTATTGCGTACCTTGGGATGAATTCACCGCAACCGTTCGTCTTGCATCATGATTTTTGCTTGAGGAACAAAAAATGCCACTCGATATTTTCATAATGTCTGACCAGCCTGAAACATGCCGTCAATGCGGGTGCAGAACTGATTTTGAGACGTTGGATTTTGGTTCGCAATTACACCGATGTAGCAACTGTCAATTTGCATATTTTCTTGAAGATGGTGCAGTCCCGTGAACAAATAGTCCATTGAAGAACTGAAACTTGCTCTTGCTCTCTACTGCCAGCTTCCTTTTGGAAAAATGCACTCGCGGAATCCTGATATAATTCGTTTGGCGGAAAAGATTGGCAGAACTTCATCCGCAGTTGCCATGAAATTGGTGAATTTTGCAAGTCTTGATCCTGAGATAGCTAATTCAGGCCGAAGCGGCCTCGGCAATGCCTCTGCAATGGATAAGCAGGTTTGGGAGCAGTTTCAGAACAACTGGGATGAGCAAGTATCCAACACAGCAGAAAAACTCGGTGATGTGACTAAAGTAAAGGCGGATGAACTGGAAGAAATTCCTTTGCCAATCGGGACATCCCGCAAAGCAGAAGTCGAAGTGCGCAATAAGCAGTACATCTTTAGGCGGATGGTATTGAGTAGCTATGTGAGTGCCTGTTGCATGAGCGGACTGTCTGAGCCTCGACTCCTTGTTGCAAGTCACATTATTCCTTGGAACAAGGGACATGAGAACCGCCTGAATCCCAAAAACGAACTCTGCTTGTCCGTATTGCATGACAAGGCGTTTGACAGGGGGTTGCTGACGGTTCGTCCTGACTTTTCAATAGTAGTCTCTAACGAAATCAGTAAGCTAAAAGATGATAAGTTTATTCAAGATACCTTGATCGCGTGCCACGGAAGGCAGATCACTCTGCCGGAAAAATTCCATCCTGATCCAGAATTCCTCAAATGGCACAACAATAACATATTCAAACCATAGCAATTGCGGAGGTTATACTCTTGAGGCTGAGCTTGGCATAATTCCGAATGGCGTTTCAGAACCCGATTTTCTGGGCTTTGAGGTTAAACAGTACAATGTGACCCGGCTTGAAAGAATCAGTGCTGGCATCCTGACACTTATGACGCCTGAACCAACAGGTGGTTACTATAAGACTGCAGGAGTCGAGTCTTTTGTCAGGAAATTTGGTTATCCAGACATGACAGGGCAGGCAAACAGAGAAGACAGGCTTAACTTTGGAGGTATTCACCGAGTTGGCCTTATCATCCAAGAACTGGATTGGCAATTGACCTGCAGGGATTTGATATTCATGCCGGGAAAATACGTGATGCTACTGGCGGCATAGCCTTGATAAATCGTAATGGTGATGAAGCTGCTGTCTGGCATTTTACTGATATTATGCAGCACTGGAATCGTAAGCACGCCCAGGCCGTATATATCCCCAGCATCAGTAACAAGATTCCTGATTTGAGCTATAGCTACGGGAATATTATTCGTCTTGGACTTGGGACTGATTTTTTGCTTTATCTTAAAGCACTGGCATCTGGACAGGTTTATTACGATCCCGGTATTAAGTTGGAAAATGCCTCTACGGCACCACGTACAAAACGGAGAAGCCAGTTCATAATAAAGTCGGCAGATTTACCCTCTCTTTACCATGACATGCAAACTGTTGATTTGGCGAATCAAGCATAGACATTGGAATTTATACACACCCAAAAGCCTGCCAGCCTGTCGGGTGAGCGGGGGAATCAAAACTAAAAATCGGGAGCACGAAAAGCACAGGCTGTGCCTGAGCCCATTGTGGCCGCTGGCAGCAATCGCTTCTTATCATGGCGGCCAGCGTCTTTTGCCACAATGAGGCGAAGCAAGGGAGGGACGGCCCGCAGCAACAACTCCCCCCAAGAGTGCCCTTACCCCCTTTGGGAGTTACTTGTCGGGGGGGATGCCGGGGTTGGGGGGTGTCCAGAGGGGGGAAGGGACGGCGGGGGGTGTTGGCATACCCTGTGCCGTGCTCCCTACTAATGCTCTTTCAGGTTTTCTATCATTATCACTGACCGGCCTGATTGTGCGCGTCAGGCGCACATAACTGCCTTGCCTCTGCGAGCAAT
>CAZNWF010000195.1:0-3877 GCA_964576485.1 uncultured Geobacter sp.
CCATGCGTGATCTGGGCAGCAACATGGCCTGGTTGCTGAAAAGGCTGGCGGATTAGAGATCTTCTCTGTGCTGATAAAAACGATAGTTACTCTTGCCTGACCGTTTGACCTCGTACATGGCATCGTCGGCGGTGGCTAACAAGCCATCGCCATCTTCAGCATCCTCAGGAAAGACACTGATGCCAATGCTTGATCCGACGTTATCTTGCTTACCATCTGGCAAGGTAATTGGTCGCTGCAATGCCAGCAAAATCTTTTCCGCCACCTGGCCCGCATCACTATAGTGTGCCAGTGTCCCCAGAATCACCGTAAACTCATCACCACCGATCCTGCCTGCTGCATCAGAGATTCGGATACAGGCAGACAAGCGGGCTGCAACCGTCTTCAACACCCGGTCACCGGCTTCGTGGCCATAGAGATCGTTAATTCGTTTAAAACCATCTAAATCAATAAAGAGGAGACCAAAGCGCTGGCCGCTACGCTTGGCAACCGCCACTGTCTGAGCAAGCCGATCAAGAAACATCCTGCGGTTGGGTAGACCGGTCAACATATCAAACTGGGCCATCTGTTCCAGCCGTTCCTGCAACTCCTTGCGCTCAGTTATGTTTTCCTTTACCGCCACATAGTGGGTTATCACCCCGTTTGCGTCAGAAATTGGAGAGATAGAAGCGATCTCCCAGAACAGGGTACCATCCTTGCGTTTATTGTGGAACTCACCGCGCCACTCCTGACCTTGCGCCACAGTTTCCCACATTTCACGGTAAAACTCCTCAGCCTGATCACCCGCCTTAAGGATACGCGGATTATGACCCAACACTTCCTCAATGCTATAGCCGGTCAAACGACTGAAAGCCGGATTAACATACTCAATGCTACCGTGGGTATCAGTAATAACAATCGATGCCGGACTGTGCTCTACCGCTGCTGACAGCTTGCGCAACCGGGTATCCTCAAGCCTGCGAAGTGTAATATCCCGCATGCTTGAGGCCCGCATCGAGTGTCTTCCAGACTGAAAACTTTTACCACGCACCTCCAGCAGACAGCGACTACCGTCCTTCCGTACTCCTTCCACCTCGTAAGGATGCTCAAACCCACTGGAAACATGCTGATGAATCAGTTCATGGTAGCGATAATCAAAAAGATTATAGAGTGGCTGCCCCAGCAGTTCATCCCTGTTATACCCGCTTAACTCAAGAGCACGTTCGTTACAATCACAGACAACACCGTCACGGGAGAGCACAATCGCCTCAAATGAGGCCTCGGCAAGATTACGAAAATGTTCTTCACGCTGGCAAAAACGATTGCGGGAGCGGAGGTAAAGACCTGCAGCGGCAGCCACCAGCAGTAGGCTGAAAAAAACAAGCAGCAGGTATGATTCAGAATTGTTGATCATGTAGCTAATGTACCACCATCTGCCAACATGGCAAGCAACTCATTCTCAGAAAGCACTTTCACCCCCAGGTTGCGGGCTTTTTCAAGCTTACTGCCAGCCTCACTGCCCGCAACGACATAATCGGTCTTCTTTGAGACCGAGCCGGTCACATTGCCCCCTTCAGACTCAACCAGTTTTTTGGCCTCATCCCGCCCCAACGTGGTCAGTGTCCCGGTAAAGACAAAGGTCAGACCGGCCAGTCGGCCACCAACCCGTTTTTCTTCCACGGTTGGTGCAACGCCAGCCACTTTAAGCCGCTGCAGCACCGCCTGGTTGGCCGGGGCATCAAAAAAAGAGCGGATACTGACCGCCACCGTTGGGCCGACATCACGGATACTGGTCAGCTCTTCCAGGGTGGCAGTCTGCAGGTTATCAATACTGCCGAACCGCTCTGCCAGGGTCCTGGCAGTCCGCTCCCCCACATGCCGGATACCCAGGGCAAAGATGAAGCGGGCCAGTTCCTGCTGTTTACTGGCGGCAATGGCGGCCAGCAGGTTTTCCGCCAGCTTGTCTCCCATCCGCTCAAACCGCATCAAGTCATCACGGGTCAAGCGGTAGAGATCAGCACTATCCCTGACCAGCCCCAGGCTGATCAGTTGCTCGATATATTTACTCCCCAGCCCGTCAATATCCATGGCATCGCGCCCAGCAAAGTGGATGATCGATTCTGCCAGCTGGGGCGGACAGGCCAGCCCCCCCTGGCAGCGCACCGCCACCTCCCCTGCCTCTCGGACTGCCTTTGACCCGCACACCGGACAGCGTTCAGGCTCTGGCAACTCCTGTTCTGCGCCGCTACGTTGATCTAGCAGCACCTTGACCACAGCCGGGATCACGTCCCCTGCCCGCTCCACTATCACCCGATCCCCTACCCGGATATCCTTGCGCCGGATCTCGTCCCAGTTGTGCAGGGTGGCCCGCGAGACCGTGACACCGGACAGCTCCACCGGTTCCAGGTTAGCCACCGGCGTAATCACGCCGGTCCTGCCCACCGAAAGGATGATCTCGTTGATCCGGGTGGTCGCCTGACGGGGAGGGAACTTGCAGGCAATGGCCCAGCGGGGTGACCGGCTTTTTTCTCCCAGTTCCTGCTGCAGGCGCAGGTCATCCACTTTGATCACCATACCGTCAATTTCGTACAACAGGGAATCCCGCCGCTCTTGCAGATCCATAAAACAGGCCACCACAGCTTCAATACCGTTGACCTGTCGGGCCTGATCACTGACCGGCAGGCCCCAGGCTGCAAGTTGTGCCATGAGTTCAGTTTGCGTTCGTGCCTCTGTTTCTACCACTCCCACCCCATAGCAGACCATGGCCAGCGGGCGTCTGGCCACCACAGCAGGATCAAGCTGCCGGACAGATCCGGCTGCGGCATTACGGGGGTTGGCAAAGGGCGGCTCACCGGCCTCTTCCCGTTGTTGATTCAACTGCTGAAAGGCAGCCAGCGGCAGATAGACCTCTCCCCGTACCTCAAGCAGGGCGGGCAGATCATCCCCTGCCAGACGCAGCGGCACATTACGGACGGTACGGATATTGGCCGTCACCTCTTCGCCAACCTCGCCGTCGCCTCGGGTTGAGGCCTGCACCAGCAGACCATCCTGATAGACCAGCTCCACCGCCAGTCCATCCATCTTCGGCTCACACTGGTATGGTAAAGTAGCCGTATCAGGCAGACCCAGCAGGCTGCGGATACGCTGTTCAAAACCCCGTATTTCATCCTCCTGCATGGCGTTTTCCAGCGAGAGCATCGGCATCCGGTGCCGGACCTGACTAAACCGGGACTGAGCTTTGCCCCCCACCCGCAGGGTGGGGGAATCAGGGCTCAGCAGGTCGGGGCGTTCCGCCTCAATCCCCTGCAGCTCACGAAACAGCGCATCATACTCGGCATCACTGATCTCCGGGGCATCCAGTTCGTAGTAACAACGGTTGTGATGTTCCAGCTGCAGACGTAACTCTACCGCCCTTGCTTGCGCGGGATCTGAAGTAACAACGCTATCTAACAGGGAAAGTTGATGCATGACAGCTCCTCCATCGGACACTAGACTTTGTACTATAGCAAAATTTTCAAACTGCCCCTTGATTTTTAACCAACCGATCGCTATATTCCCTCTCGTTAGCACTCACCACGGTAGAGTGCTAGCAGACACAACATACAACACCACACACCATAGCAACGAAAGGAGAAGTACCAATGAAACTGAGACCACTGCATGACCGTATCATCGTTAAGCGCCTTGATGGCGAAGAGAAGACCGCAGGCGGCCTGTTTATCCCTGATACCGCCAAGGAAAAGCCCCAGAAAGGTGAAGTCATTGCCGTGGGTAATGGCAAGAAAAACGATGAGGGCAAGTGTGCTCCTCTGGATGTAAAAGTTGGTGATTCAATCCTGTTCGGCAAGTACGCCGGCACTGAAGTAAAGGTTGACGGCGATGAGTTCCTGATGATGCG
>CAZNWF010000196.1:0-3832 GCA_964576485.1 uncultured Geobacter sp.
CCCCGACATCCAGCTTGTAAGGCTGGCGCTCTCCCAGCTGAGCTATTCACCCGAATCTACATTTTAAATGGCGGGGTTGACGGGGCTCGAACCCGCGACCTCCGGCGTGACAGGCCGGCACTCTAACCAACTGAGCTACAACCCCAGGTTGTATCTGATATAACGTGAAACCGGTTCTGCTTACTTGCCGTTAACAGCTTCCTTCAAGGTTTTGCCAGGCTTGAACTTGGGCACAGTGGCGGCAGCAATGTTGATCTTCTTGCCGGTCTGTGGGTTCTGACCTTTACGAGCAGCGCGCTTGCTGGTGCTGAAGGTACCAAAGCCAACCAGGCTGAGCTTATCGCCCTGCTTGAGGCAACCGGTCACAGCGGAGACAAATGCAGCAACAGCTTTTTCGGCCTCTACTTTTTTCAGACCAGCTTTTTCAGCAACGGCGGTAATCAGTTCAGCTTTTGTCACGTTACACCTCCATAAGAGATTGGTTAGGGAAGAATCAAAGAGAAGAAGTTTTTATCAATGCTATTCAAAACTGTCAAGCACTTTTTTCAGCATTTATGCGACTGCAGAGCTTGCCGACTGATCATAGACCAATAAAGGCCGCTCTTTGTGATAGATGACATCCTCACTGATAACGACTTCTTTCACCGTATTTTGTGAAGGAATTTCATACATTACGTCCAGCATCGACCCTTCAAGTATGGCCCTTAGACCACGTGCACCGGTGTTACGCTTTAATGCTTCCTTGGCTATGCTTATCAGTGCCCCATCAGTGAAACGTAACCGGACACCTTCCATATCAAACAGCTTCTGATACTGTTTGGTAAGGGCATTTTTAGGTTCCGTCAGAATCTGCACCAGGGCTTCTTCATCCAGTTCGGTCAAGCTGGCTAGCATCGGCAATCTGCCGATAAATTCAGGAATATACCCGTATTTAAGCAGGTCTTCCGGTGTTACCTGTAACAGCAGTTCGCCGGCCTTCTTCTCCAGCTTTTTCTTAACATCTGCACCAAAGCCAAGCGTCTTTTTACCAATCCGTTGCTGGATAACTCCATCAAGGCCGGCAAAAGCACCACCGCAGATAAAGAGTATATTACTGGTGTCAACTTTAAGAAATTCCTGCTGGGGATGCTTACGGCCACCCTTGGGCGGAATACTGGCGACAGTGCCTTCAATGATCTTCAGCAAGGCCTGCTGTACCCCTTCACCAGACACATCACGGGTCAGTGAGGGTGATTCAGCCTTGCGGGCGATCTTGTCAATCTCGTCAATATAGACAATACCCTTTTGAGCACGCTCAACATCATAGTCTGCAGCCTGCAGTAGGCTCAGGATGATGTTTTCTACATCTTCACCAACATAGCCGGCCTCAGTCAGGTTGGTGGCATCGGCAATGGCAAACGGCACCTTTAACATCCGGGCCAGAGTCTGAGCCAAAAGAGTTTTACCTGATCCGGTTGGTCCCAGAATCAGAATGTTACTCTTCTGCATTTCGACATCGCCCGGTTTGGCTGGGCGTTCGATCCGCTTGTAATGATTGTACACCGCAACCGACAGGACCTTCTTGGCAGTTTCCTGACCAATGACATACTCGTCAAGAAACTCTTTGATCTCCCGCGGCTTGGGAAGCTTGGTAACATCCGGCCCCAAGGCATCTTCCATGCGGATTTCTTCTGCAATGATATCATTGCATAGTTCAATGCACTCATCACAGATATAGACTGCCGGGCCGGCAATCAGTTTTTTTACTTCATCCTGACTTTTACCGCAAAAAGAACAGGTCAGGTGGTGTTGGGATGTGTCTCTTCGACTCATGTTAGTCACCTCCCTCTGGACGACGGGACATGACGGCATCAATCAGACCATAATTCTGGGCCTCTTCAGCCGACATAAAAAAGTCACGCTCCGTGTCCCGTTCCAGGCGCTCCAACGGTTGTCCAGACAGGTCAGCCAACAACTGGTTCAGCTCCCGCTTCATCCGCAGAATTTCTTCAGCCTGGATCATGATATCAGTAGCCTGGCCACGTGATCCCCCTGAAGGCTGGTGGATCATAATACGGGCATGGGGTAGCGCAAAACGCTTGCCCTTTTCTCCAGCAGTCAGTAACACTGCTCCCATGGAAGCAGCCTGACCGATGCAGATGGTAGAAACCGGCGCCTTGATATAGTTCATGGTGTCAAGAATAGCCATGCCAGCAGTAACCACACCGCCAGGCGAGTTAATATACAGATGGATATCCTTGTCCGGGTCTTCTGCTTCAAGAAACAGCAGCTGAGCAATGATCAGATCCGCGACCGGATCATTGATTTCACCTCCCAGAAAGACAATCCGCTCCTTCAGAAGTCGTGAATAGATATCATAGGCCCGTTCGCCGCGGCCGCTCTGCTCAACCACCATAGGTACATACATGGAGATAAATCCTTTATTCTGCAGCAGCAGGAGCGTTTAACTCTGCGGCATCCACTTCGGTAACCACTGCATTTTCAAGCAGGAAGGCAATAGCCTTGTCTTCCTTTATCTCTGCCACCATTGAATTGCGTGCATTTGCTTGGGAAGCGTAGAACTCTTTGATGCGGCCGAGCATATCTTCGTTACCTGCAGCAATCTGAGCATAACGAGCCTCAAGATCAGCATCTTCAATAGCAATGTTTTCTTTTTCAATCAGTGACATAACCAACAGACCGCCTTTTACCTTCTGCGCGGCTTCACCCCAGAACCGTTGTCTGAAACCATTTTCATCAAGTCCCATCATTTCAATGGTCATATTCTGGCTCTTTAAACGGTTTTTTAAGTTTTCCAGCATAAAATCAGTTTGACGACGAACCATTGAATCAGGGACTTCAAGTGGGTTTTTCTCAATCAGTGCATCAATAACACGGGTTTTGAGATCCGTCTTGATCCGCTCAAGTTCCTGTTGTTCACGCATTTCAGCCAGTTTAACCCGCATATCAGCGATGGTCTCAAAATCGCCAAACTGTTGAGCAAACTCATCATCAAGTGCAGGCAGTTCTTTTTTCTTGATTTCTTTCAGGGTAACAGTAAACACACCGGGCTTACCGGCAAGTTCTTTGTTTGGATTATCATCAGGCATGGTTACGGTGATATCCTTGGTTTCACCCAGTGACATACCCAGCAGGCCTTCTTCCAGCCCAGGCAGCAGACGACCGTTGCCAACTTCTACTGAGGCATCCTTGCCGCTGGTCTCTTCTTCCGGGTAACCTGGTACGGCAAAAGAGAAATCAACCGTCAGAACCATGCCTTTTTCAACGGTTCCCTCTTCAACCGGTGCCAGTTGCGCCATGTTTTCGCGCATCCGCTCGATTTCACCTTCAACCGCTTTTTCATCAGCGATGTAACGTTCTTTTTTGACCTGCAGCCCCTTGTACTCACCAAGCAGAATCTGTGGCATAATCTCAATCAGGGCAGAATATTTGAAGGGAGTCCCCTCCTCTACCATGGCGATATCATCGATCATAGGAGCGTCAACCGGTTCAAGCTTGTGCTCTTCAAGTGCCGGGAAAAGGGTCTGCTCGTACAGGCGACGCATAACTTCATCCTGCATGGCGTTACGATAATGCTTTTTGACCATCTGCATCGGGGCCTTGCCTTTACGGAAACCAGCAAGGGTAGCTTTTTTCTGAATGCCAGCAAAAGTTTTTTCAATTTCAGCAGTTACCCGCTCAGCAGGAACTTCAATACTTATTTTGCGCTTGACCGAGTTGATCTCTTCTATCTGAACCTGCATCACTGTTCCTCGCTTGCGTGGGATGAAATTTAAATGGTGCGAGAGAGGAGACTTGAACTCCTATACCTTGCGGTGCCAGATCCTAAGTC
>CAZNWF010000197.1:0-3828 GCA_964576485.1 uncultured Geobacter sp.
GCAAGTCACCGGGCAAGTCACCGGGCAAGTCACCGGGCAAGTCACCGGGCAAGTCACCGGGCAAGTCACCGGGCAAGTCACCGGGCAAGTCACCGGGCAAGTCACCGGGCAAGTCGTGAAGTTGTTGTCCATCATGGATGGCGATATGAGCCGGTCGGCATTACAGCAGGCTCTAGGACTCAAGCATCGTGACAGCTTTGTTGAAACTTATTTACAACCAGCACTGGAAGCAGAATTGATTGAAATGACCATTCCCGATAAACCCAAGAGTCGACTACAAAAATACCGGATAATTAGTAAGGGGAAGGCTCTTCTTTCTGCTCGGGATGGTGTCCATGAGTAAGACAAAACCCTGCACTGTAAACGGCCAGGGATACAGCTGAATGTAGTTTTATAGCGTGATGTGCAGAGCATACAGAGTATCCAATTTTAAGTAATCATGAGGCACTACATGTCCACCGAACCAGCCAACACCCCCACAGCAAACTTTCTGCGTACCATTGTCAGCGACGACCTTGCCAGTGGCAAGCATCAGACCGTGGTGACCCGCTTTCCGCCTGAGCCCAACGGCTATCTGCATATCGGCCATGCCAAGTCGATCTGTCTTAACTTCGGTCTGGCACGGGACTTTGGCGGTGTCTGTCACCTGCGTTTTGATGACACCAATCCGGTTAAGGAAGAGACCGAGTATATTGAGTCGATCAAAGAGAGCGTGCGCTGGCTGGGGTTTGACTGGGGAGAGCACCTCTACCACGCCTCGGACTATTTTGAGCAGCTCTACCAGTGGGCCGAGTACCTGATTAGCCAAGGCAAGGCCTATGTGGATGACCTGACCCCGGAACAGATGAAAGAGTATCGCGGCACCTTGACAGAAGCAGGTAAGGAGTCCCCCTTCCGCAGCCGTTCTGTTGAAGAAAACCTGGATCAGTTCCGCAGGATGCGGGCCGGTGAGTTTCCTGACGGCATGAAAGTGCTGCGGGCCAGGATTGATATGGCCTCCCCCAACATGAACCTGCGTGACCCGGTGCTGTACCGGATTCTGCACACCAGCCACCCCCATGTGGGGGATGCCTGGTGCATCTATCCGATGTACGATTTTACCCATGGCCAGTCCGATGCCATCGAGGGGATCACCCACTCCATCTGCACCCTGGAGTTTGAATCCCACCGCCCGTTGTACGAGTGGTTTCTGGACAACCTGCCGGTGCCTGCCAAGCCGCGTCAGTACGAGTTTGCCCGCCTGAACCTCTCCTACACGGTGATGAGCAAGCGCAAGCTGCAGGAGCTGGTGCAGACCGGTTTGGTGAATGGCTGGGATGATCCCCGCATGCCCACCATCATGGGGCTGAAGCGTCGCGGCTTTACTCCGGCTGCGATCCGCAGCTTCTGTGACCGGATCGGGGTTGGCCGCAGTGATGCCTGGATCGGCTATGAACTGCTGGAAGATTGTGTCAGAAATGACCTGAATGAGAACGCCCTGCGGGCCATGGCGGTGCTGCACCCGATCAAGCTGATCATTGATAATTATCCTGAAGATCAAGTTGATCAGTTTGAGGTGGCAAACCATCCAGCAAAGCCTGAACTAGGTACACGCAAGTTACCGTTTTCACGCGAGATTCTAATTGATGCGGACGACTTTATGGAGAACCCGTCCAAGGGGTTCCATCGCCTGACGGTTGGCGGCGAAGTTAAGCTAAAATATGCCTATGTGGTTAAATGTACTGGTATGGTCAAGGACCAGCAGGGCAGGGTGGTTGAGCTACATGCCGACTATGATCCCGGCTCCACCAATGGCCCCGTGACCTCAGATGGCCGTAAGATCAAAGGGGTGATCCACTGGCTTTCGGCTTCCCATGCTGCAACCGTGGAAGCCCGTCTGTTTGATCGTCTGTTCAGTGATGCCAACCCTGATCGGGGTGGGGCTGATTACAAGCAGTTCCTGAACCCTGAATCGTTGCAAACCCTGCCCCAGTGCCGGGTTGAGGCATCCCTGCTGGATGCAGCGCCTGGTCAGAGTTTCCAGTTTGAACGGCTGGGCTATTTCTGCGCTGACCAGAAGGATTCGCAACCGGGCAAACCGGTCTTTAACCGTGTGGTGAACCTGCGGGATACCTGGGGCGGAAAGAACTAGGCAATGGCATTTTCTCAAACTATTACAGACGTTCGTCAGTTACAGCAGGATGAGATGCGGAGCTGTTCTCCGTCTGAGCGATTGTTAATGGCCCTTGAGTTGTCGGATCTGTGTGTGCAACTGCATAGTGCTGGTAAACAGGCACTGAAAGAAACCGATGTTGCTGGAACAGCTCAAAAAAACAACTGAACTGCTGACAGGGTTACAGTCGCAAGGGCTGATTTCAGGCTTTGCTCTTATCGGTGGTCTGGCGGTTTCAACCTGGTCAACCCCTCGCGCAACCATGGATATTGATCTATTGTTGCTTGTTCAACCTGAAGATCGTGTCCGTCTGGTTGGTGCCTTACGTGCAGCAGGTATTTCAGCAGAACTGTTCAAAGGCGGTTTTGATGATCCAGTACCGTACCTGATCAAGGCTGAACATCTTGATATTATTGTGGTGACCAGAAAAATTGAGTCTGATGCGGTAAAGGCGAGTATTCTGATTGATCTGGCTGGCTGTGCACTTCCTGTTGCGTCGCCTGAATACCTGATCCTGTTAAAACTTCAGGCAGGCGGCCCCAAGGATCTGATGGATATCCGTGAATTATTAGCATCTGCACCTCTTGATAGACAACGTTTGAAAGAACTGGCTTGCCAGTACAAGCTTGACAAGGTATTGGAAGCCTTGCTTCAGAAATGAGTGGTAAAGTTATGGAAAATACAAGCTACAAAGCAGGATTCGTCTCTATTATCGGCCGTCCCAATGTGGGTAAATCCACTCTGCTCAACCGGATTCTGGGTGAGAAGATTGTGGCGGTGTCGGACAAACCCCAGACTACCCGCAACGTGATCCGTGGCATTCTGTCCGATGAGACGGGTCAGATTGTGTTTGTGGATACCCCTGGCATTCATACTGCCCGCACCCGGATCAACCGGGCCATGGTGGATGCTGCCATGACTGCCGTAACCGGGATTGACCTGATGCTGCTGGTGGTGGATGCCACCCAGAAGATTGAAGAAGCATTCATCAAGGATATCTGTGGAAAGGCCGGTGCGCCGATCTATCTGGTCTTGAACAAGATCGATCAGGTCACCCCTAAAGAAAAACTGTTTACGGTGATTGAAGGCTATACCCGCCTCTATGATTTCCCGGAGATCATCCCGATCTCCGCCCAATCAGGCAGTAATATTGAACGTCTGGTGGATCTGGTGCGGGAACAGCTGCCGGAAGGGGAACCGCTCTTCCCGGATGATATTCTGACCGATCTGCCGGAGAAGTTTATTGTGGCAGAACTGATCCGTGAAAAGGTCTTCCGTCTGACCAACCGCGAGGTACCCTATGGCACAGCCGTGGTGGTGGAGGCGTTTGCCGAGCGGGAAAACGGGCTTGTGGCAATCAACGCGATCATTATGGTTGAGCGTGACTCCCACAAGGGAATCATCATTGGCAAAAGAGGGACCATGCTCAAGAAGATCGGTGAGCAGGCCCGTCGCGATATTGAACGGTTGTTGGGAATCAAGGTCTATCTGGAGTTGTTTGTGCAGGTGCAGGAACGCTGGACAGAGCGGACCGCCATGCTGCGTGAGTTGGGATACGAGTGAGCCTCTTTCAAAACTACTGCGGAGGCCATCAGCCCCTCATCCCCTCCCTTCTCCCAGAGGGAGAAGGGCAAGCTTAACCCTCTCCCACTGGGAGAGGGTGGCCAAAGGCCGGG
>CAZNWF010000198.1:0-3804 GCA_964576485.1 uncultured Geobacter sp.
TCCTCATACATCTTGATTTCACTCCAGAAGGACTCCGTTGACGACTGCATAGGCGCCTTTACCTCCCTGAGCAACAGGCTTCGGCCAGCTGGGCCGGGGTAAATTGATGAAATGCGTAGGAGCCGATACCTTGATTACAGATAAACTGCAAGGTACCGGAGCGGTTTTTCTTGTCTTTGGCAAGTGCCGTAATCAGCTCTTCTGTAGCGACGATCGGCGCATCTGTCGGCAAACCAACCTGCTTAAGCAGTGCCGTAATCCGATCAACATCACTGGTTGTGCAATACCCTTCACGCTGTGACAGCTGTGCCGCCTGCACCATACCGATGGCAACCGCCTCACCATGTACCAGATCCCGGTAACCGGACAGGGTTTCAAAGGCATGCCCCAGGGTATGACCGTAATTAAGGACAGCCCGCAGGCCACCTTCACGCTCATCCTGCTCCACCACCCTGGCCTTGATCTCACAGCACCGGGCTATGACCCGGCCTAGCAGTTGCGGATCACGTTTCAGCACGTCATCGACCTTTGTTTCAAGGAGCGTGAACAGCTCAGCATCAAGCACGGCTCCGTACTTGATCACCTCAGCCAGACCAGCCAGATAGTGACGCTCTGACAAAGTTTTCAGGGTACTGACATCGGCTAACACCAGATGGGGCTGATAAAAGGCACCGATCAGGTTTTTACCCAGGGGATGATCAATACCGGTCTTGCCGCCAACGCTGCTGTCAACCTGGGCCAGCAACGTAGTCGGCACCTGCACAAACGGAATCCCGCGCAGAAAGGTGGCGGCAGCAAATCCGGCCAGGTCACCGACCACCCCGCCCCCCAGGGCAACAATGCATGAACGACGATCCAGACCTGCCCCAAGCAGGCCATCATAGAGATGGTTCAGGGTTGCACTGGTCTTAAACTCTTCACCGTCAGGGATCTCGATCACCACCGGAGTATAGCCAGCCTGTTGCAGAGAGCCAACAACGACAGCAGCATACAGTGGAGCAACGGTCGGATTGGTAACCACCGCAACAGCACCTGTCAATCCCACCGCCTTGCAGGCAGCACCAATACCGGACAGCAGGCCCTCGCCGATGCCAATATCATACCTGTGGGAATCAAGCTGAATGGTGATGGTTTTCACAGCGCTCCTGAGTGCTTTTCAGCATAGAATGCGAGGATTAAAACGGCAACATCTTCCAATGTTTTCCCGGTGGTGTCAATTCTTATGTCGGCATCGGCATAAAACGGCTCCCGCTCAGCCATAATCCGCTCAATCCTCTTCTCTAGTGCCTCAGCACCTTGCAACAATG
This sequence comes from uncultured Geobacter sp., assembly GCA_964576485.1. GTDB lineage: Bacteria > Desulfobacterota > Desulfuromonadia > Geobacterales > Pseudopelobacteraceae > Trichlorobacter. The sequence goes on from CAZNWF010000198.1 coordinate 1,308, forward strand.
GCCGATCATCTGCAAAAGCCAAACGTCTGGACAGTTCATCTACCGTTGCCACCAGATTTACCACCAGTCCGGCTGCATGCAGCAAGCTACGGTTACCTTCACGGATCACCACTCCACCACCGGTTGAAAGCACTATTGCGTGCTGACCAACCAGAGCTGCAAGCAGTGCCGTCTCACGGTCCCTGAAGGCAGCTTCTCCCTCTTCTGCAAAGATCTGGTTGATGCTCTTGCCTGCCTGTTCAACGATCAGTGCATCAAGATCCTGAAACCGGTAGCCCAGTCGTGCAGCCAGCAACTGTCCTACACTGGTTTTGCCGCTGCCCATCGGGCCGGTCAGGATAATCGAGTCAGACATCAGAATCAGAAATCCCGCAGGCCAGCCAGATAATTGTCGCGGTTACGACGAATTTCATCCAGCGAATCGCCGCCAAACTTCTCCAACAATGCCTGGGCCAGCTCAATCGCCACCACCGCCTCAGCCACCACCAGGGCTGCTGGCACGGCACAGGTATCAGAGCGCTCCACTGAAGCCTCATAGGGCTGGTGGGTAGCGATATCAACCGACTGTAACGGCGTATAGAGGGTTGGAATCGGTTTCATGGCAGCCCGGACCACCAGCGGCTCACCATTGGTCATACCGCCTTCCAGACCACCGGCATGGTTGCTGGGACGCTGATACGGGGTCAGCCCTCCCTGCTGCAGCCGGGCCGGATTCCAGGTGATTTCGTCATGTACTTTAGAGCCGGGACGACGGGCCGCCTCAAAGCCCAAGCCAACCTCAACCCCTTTGATGGCCTGAATGCTCATCAACGCCATGGCCAGACGGGCATCAAGCTTACGATCCCACTGCACATGGCTTCCCAGGCCTGGCGGCAGCCCCAGCACCTGCACCTCCACCACACCGCCCAGGGTATCACCGATCGCCTTGGTATGATCAATCAGACGCTTCATATCCAGCTCTGCAGACGGATCACAGCAGAACATTTCTGATGCAGCGGCCTTTTCCCACTGGTGCGGATATGGCTCTGCAGAAGGCTTTGCCACCACCCCGCCAACCTCGGCAACGACACCGCCAATCCGGATATCAAGGGCATTCAGAAAGGCTCGGGCTACAGCCCCAACCGCCACCCGCACGGCAGTTTCACGGGCGCTGGAGCGTTCCAGTATGTTGCGTACATCGCGATGTCCGTACTTCATGGCGCCACACAGGTCAGCATGGCCGGGGCGTGGACGGGTCACCGCCTCTGCCATCCCCACATGCTCAGCCAATGGGGACATCTTTTCCAGCCAGTTTTCCCAGTCACGGTTCTTGACCACCAGGGTCACGGGGGACCCCAGGGTCTTGCCCCAGCGGACACCGGACAGAATATCGGCCCGATCCCGTTCAATCTTCATCCGGTCACCCCGGCCATACCCTTGCTGACGACGGGCAAGCTGCAGATCAAGTTGCTCTGAAGAAACCTCCAGACCGGCGGGTAAACCTTCAATAATGGCAGTCAACTGGGGTCCATGGGACTCACCAGCGGTAATATAGCGCATAAAAACAGTCTCCTGCAGATGAATAATTGGCGGAAGAGTAGCATTCAAGCGCCACAAGGGCAAGAAAAACCCCCTGTAACTTGACAGCAGACCAACCCCACCGTATAGTTCTGCCCATGTCAGCCCTGACCCTACCCATAGGAACCGTTAAAGCTGTTGCAACAGCCTACAGCCGTGAAACCATGGTTGGACTACTCAAAGGCCTGTCCGGCTCTGCTTTCACCGGCTATCTTGCAATTACCTCCGGTGAGCGCCTGTTCCTATTGTTCATCTTTCAGGGCACCCCTTATTCTGCCGGGCTTGCTGTTGGTGAAAAACCGTCACCACTGACCATCACCAATTTCTGCGCTCAGGTGGCAACCCTCCATGATGGTAACGGAACAGTTTCACTCCATGAAACTGACCCCGTATTACTGAAATGTCTGTTGGTCTTTATCCAGGATGAACCAGCCGCCAAAGGCCCGGTCAATCTGATCAATCTGGAAGGCATGGTAAGCCAGATCAAGGCACATGAAGCGGATGCCCTAGTCATTCTGGGAAAAGACGGTTGTTGCAATTTTTTCTTCTTCCTGGACGGCACCAAGACCGCTGCCTACTGGTCAGGCGGGCTGTCGGAAGACTCGAATGGTCTGTCAGTAGATGACCAAATGTTGCTCTACGCCTACCAGGAAACAACCATCCCGGTAACTGCCACCATCTATCAGACATTGAAAACCATGCAGTCAAAAGACTCTTCCAACATTTCACTGGATGGTCTGGTACGTCTGTTTGCTGCTGTCGATGATACCGAGCAGACCATTGCCCCAGGGAAGTTATCGGTACAGCACCATGATCAACTACGACTGAAAGTTCTGGAAGGGACTCAGGCTGGAGCTGAGTTGGGCGGCTCGTTGCCTTGCGTACTGGGCAGGAAAGATGCTGATATCATCATCAATGATCCGATGGTCTCCAAGCGTCA
>CAZNWF010000199.1:0-3610 GCA_964576485.1 uncultured Geobacter sp.
CGCCTATGCAGTCGTCAACGGAGTCCTTCTGGAGTGAAATCAAGATGTATGAGGAACGCTTGAAAAGTGATCCCTCCTCGTACTGTTTTGCCCCCCTTGCGGAGGTCTATCTGCGTGCCGGTCTGCTTGATGACGCCCTGTCGGTGTCTCGGGCAGGTGTTCTCCGTCACCCGGACTACGTGGCGGGGCAGATGGCGTTGGCCAGGGTCTGTCATCAGAAAGGGCTGGTTGATGAGTGCCGGCATGCCCTCCAAACAGTGGCAACGGCTGTTCCGGACCATGCCGAGGCACAGCGTCTGTTGGCACGTCTCTATAAAGAGTCCGGCAATGAACAGGCAGCGCTTCAGGCTCTTCAGACCTTGCTTGATTTCCATCCGGATGATATGTCGGCCCGGATTGAACTGGAAACACTGCAGCAAAGAGTCGCCGCCTTTTCAGATGATGACCTTGAATTGATTGAGCTGACTGAGGCTGATATTTATGAGGAGCCGGAGGATGCTGATGAGCTGGTTGAGCGGATCAAACCGGTGGCCCGTACGGTTGAAGATCCCTGGTCCGGTATCAATACCGTTTCTCCTGAGGAGACGCCTTCTCCAACAGCACTTGAAACTGTCTGGTCAGTACCCGAACAGCAGCTTATAGCAGCGGTTGAGACAACGGATGACCATGATCCGCTCAATACTTCAACCCTGGCAGAGTTGTATGTGTCTCAAGGCTTCTCTGACAAGGCGATAGAGATTTATCGCCAGATTGTTGCTGCAGCTCCAGGCAATCAGGAAGCGGCCAACCGGCTTACAGAACTGGAACAGGCTGCAGTGGTTGCTGAATCAGGGCAGGCTGCTGCTGTGGCAGCGGAGTTGTCTGCTGTATCGCCTAATCTGCCGGTGGAGGGGGTTGCTGATCAGCAGGCAGCGGTGACTGTTTTGGAAGGATGGCTTGAGAACATCAGGAGGTTACGGGTATGCCGTTAAGAGATCAGTTAACCTCAATGCTGGAACAGGTTGAAGGTGCGTTTGCCGTTATGCTGATGGGGTATGATTGTATTGCCATTGATGAGGTGCAGCGGGGTAACGCCGGTTTTGATGTCCAGACCATGGCGGTTGAATACGGGACGGTTATCAAGGAAATCCGGCGCACCATTGAGGTGGTAGGGGCTGGCGAGATGGAGGAAATTACCATTTCTACTGCCAACTCACGTATGATTATCCGGGTTTTGAATGACGAGTTCTTTGCTGCCTTTGTGCTTGCCAAGGACGGTAATTTGGGTAAGGCTCGCTATTTATTGCGTGCCAAAGCGTTAGAGCTGGTTGAGGCCGTGGGCTAGTCATGCGAATTCTGGTGCTGCATGGTCCTAACCTGAACCTGCTGGGTAAGCGGGAGCCTGAAATATATGGCACCCTCTCCCTTGATGATATAAACGGGGCTTTAGAGGCTCTGGGGGCTGAGTTTGAAGCTGTTCTTGGCTTTTTTCAGTCAAACAGCGAAGGTGCTCTGGTGGATGCGATTCAGCAGGCACCGGAAAAGTATGACGGTATCCTGATTAACTCTGCAGCCTATACCCACACCAGTGTCGCCCTGCGTGATGCACTGGCAGCAATCGGACTTCCCTTTGTGGAAGTTCACCTTTCCAATATCCACCGCAGGGAGGAGTTCCGGCATCACAGTTATCTGGCCCCCCTTGCCTTGGGTCAGATCTGCGGTTTTGGCCTGGATAGCTACCTGCTCGGTCTACGTGCGCTTTTTAATCATATTAAAAATTAGTCTAGGGACTTCTTGGAAACTTTCAGCTTTGTAAGAATTCGGTTGAGGGGCCGCTTTCAGTTATGCTAAAAAGCAGACGCCGAAGGCTGTTGCCGTTTTTTGAAGAATATGCGCTGGATCTGCTGCTGATTGAACACCCGGTCAATCTGCGCTACCTGTCTGGTTTCAGCGGTTCTGAGGGAGCTTTGCTGCTCTCACCTGAAGGTGGCTGGTTTCTGTGTGATTCACGCTATACCGTCCAGGCGGCTAAAGAGGTTGCTGATCTGGTGTTGATCGAACAGACCCAGCGTCAGGAAGCCGTTGCAGAGCTGGTACGGCAGTCTGGCGGGTACAGAGTAGGGTTTGAGGCATCCCATACCACCGTAACGCAGCATCAGGGGCTGGCAGCACGTTTGCCCGGGGTAACCCTGGTGGGGTTGGGGCCGGAACTGGATGCTGTTCGTACTTGCAAAGATGGCAGTGAGCTTGAACAGCTGGAACAGGTTGCTGATCTTGCTTCCGCTGCGTTTGAAGCGGTTCTGCCACAGTTACAGCCGGGCATACGGGAAGACGCGTTTGCGCTGCAGCTTGAGTTTGAGATGCGACATCGTGGTGCTGATGGACGTGCCTTTGATTTTATTGTGGCATCCGGTCCCCGTGGAGCGATGCCCCATGGACGAGCATCAGACAAGACGGTTCAGGCTGGAGAGCTGGTAACCGTTGATTTCGGGGCTATCAAAGATGGCTATCATTCTGATGAAACAGTGACACTGGCAGTCGGCTCAATCAGTACGCGACAGCGCCAACTGTACCAGACAGTGCTTGATGCCCATGATCGGGCCATCGCTGCAGTAAAGCCGGGTATTGCCTGCCGGGAGCTTGATGCACTGGCTCGTGAGTATATCAAGGAGCAAGGTTTTGGCCAGTATTTTGGTCATGGGCTTGGCCATGGGGTTGGCCTTAATATCCATGAAAAGCCGACCATCTCACCGCGTAGCGATGCGGTTGTGGAAGAAGGCATGGTGTTTACCATTGAACCGGGAATTTATATCCCCGGTTTGGGTGGTGTTCGGATTGAAGATACGATAGCAGTTACCTCAGACGGCTGCCGTTTGCTGACCAAGGTTTCAAAGCAGCTTATCATTGTGTAAAATTATACTGTAGCTACTAAGAGAAGGAGAATTGACATGGAAGTAAAAGACCTGAAGCAGTTGATAAAGATGATCACCGAGACTGATATTACTGAGTTTGAGATGGACAATGCAGAAGAAAAGATCGTGATCAAGCGTGGTCAGCGCACCGAGATCGTACAGATGGCTGCTGCTCCTGCCTATATGCAGGCCCCTGCTGCCATGGCTGCGCCGGTTGCTGCCCCTGCAGCTGCGGCAGCTGGTGTAGCTGCTCCTGCACCCGCTGCAGAACTGGCAGGTGAGACTATCAACTCTCCGATCGTTGGTACCTTCTACCGTGCAGCGTCCCCTGAAGCAGCACCTTTTGCTGAAGTAGGCCAGGTGGTTGAAAAGGGACAGGTGATCTGTCTGGTTGAAGCGATGAAACTGTTCAATGAGATTGAGGCCGAGTTTAAATGCAAGATTGTCAAGGTCTGTGTTGAAAATGCCCAGCCAGTTGAGTTTGGTCAGCCCCTCTTTGTCATCGAAAAGATCTAGGAGTAGGTAATGTTCCATAAAATTCTTATCGCCAATCGTGGCGAGATTGCCATTCGGGTTATCCGGGCTTGCAAAGAGCTGGGGATCAAGACTGTGGCAGTTTATTCCACTGCTGATGCTGATTCTCTGCATGTTAAGCTGGCAGATGAATCGGTCTGTATCGGTCCGGCTCCCAGCAGCCAGAGTTACCTGAATATCAATGC
>CAZNWF010000200.1:0-3511 GCA_964576485.1 uncultured Geobacter sp.
TGAAGCCGGGCCAGGAAGTTAATGTTAAAATTCTTAAGTTTGACCGTGAAAAAGGTAAGGTTTCTGTTGGTATCAAGCAGACCCTGCCAGATCCATGGCAGGACATTGCCAACCGTTTTCCGGAAGGCACCCGCGTTTCCGGCAAGGTTGTTAGTCTGATGGATTACGGCGCATTCATTGAGCTTGAGTCAGGCATTGAAGGTCTGGTACACGTTTCGGAGATGTCTTGGACCAAGCGGGTACGCAAGGCTGCTGATATGCTGAATGTTGGCGATCAGGTGGATGTGGTTGTACTGGGTGTTGATCTGCAGAACCGCAAGATTTCTCTGGGCCTCAAGCAGGTTAATGATAACCCCTGGCAGTCCATTTCTGAGCGCTATCCGGTTGGCACCAAACTGGAAGGCCAGATCAAGAACATGACCGATTTCGGTATGTTCATCGGTATTGAAGAAGGCATCGACGGTCTGGTACACGTTTCTGATATTTCCTGGACCAAGCGGGTCAAGCATCCTGGTGATGTCTACAGCAAAGGCGATCTGGTTCAGGCTGTTGTGCTCAAGGTTGATCCCCAGAATGAGCGTGTTTCCCTGGGCATCAAGCAACTGTTCCCGGATCCTTGGTCGCTGGTACCCCAGAAGTATGCACCGGGTACCCGTCTGGTCGGTAAGGTTGCTTCCACCACTGACTTCGGTGTCTTCGTTGAGATCGAAGAAGGTATTGAAGGCCTGATCCACGTTTCTGAGCTTTCCCGTGAAAAAGTTCCTTCTGCCAAAGATTTCGCCAATGTCGGTGATTCCATTGAGGCAGTTGTGCTGAACGCTGATTCACGTGAGCGCCGGATTTCCCTGTCAGTGAAATCTCTGGCAGCTGCTGCTGAGAAGGCTGAGTTTGAGTCTTATCTTGGTGGTGGTCAGGGCGAAGCTACTTCAAACCTGGGTGATCTGCTGAAGAGCCAGATGGATAAAGCTCGTTAGACCACTTCTCGTTAAATCGATGTAGAGTAAAGGGCACGGTACCGTTTGGTAGCGTGCCATTTTACTATGGGAGTGACCAGATTCATGCAAGGACTTGGGAAAAAGAGCTGTCACGATGCCCCGTCCGGTCAGGTGTTGTTGGGGATCAGGCAATTTAACAACGGTGAGTGGTTTGAGTGTCATGAAACCCTGGAGCTACTCTGGATTTCTGAAACAGGTGAGCTGCGTAATCTGTATCAGGGGATTATCCAGCTTGCCATAGCCCTGCATCACTGGCGTAATGGCAATTATAGCGGTGCAATCAGTTTGCTTGATGGTGGCATGGAGTATTTACGTACGCTGCCTCACATCTGCCAGTGGATTGATGTTGCAGAGTTGGTAAGACAGGCAGAGTCAGTGAAAAAGCAGCTTGAGTCTTTGGGGAAGTTCAGGATGGCGGAACTGGATCCGGGCTGTATTCCTAAAATTGTGACTGCATCAGTTTAGAGTTGTGTACTCATTTGCCACAAAAAAGGACAGGCACAATGCCTGTCCTTTTTTGTGTGGATGGTGGTGGAAGCGGCTTATTGAGCTGCTTTTACCATCAGTTCACTGACCAGCCTGGTAAACTTGAGCGGGTCTTTAATTGGTGTGCCTTCGGTTAAGAGCGCCTGATCATAGAGCAGATCAGCATAATCCAGCAGGCGGGCATCATCAGCACTCTGCTTGTACATGTCGCCCATCACCTTTACAATCGGGTGATCCGGGTTCAGTTCCAGCACCCGCTTGGACTCAGGCACAGCCTGGTTCATGGCCTTCATGATCCGTTCCATATTGGCGTTCATGCCAAAATCATCGGCTACCAGACAGCAGGCGCTGTCAGTCAGACGGTTGGAGAAGCGAACCTCTTTGATCTTGCTTTCCAGGCGGCCCTTGATCAGCTCCAGCAGGGAACCGAACTCCTTCTTGGCCTCTTCCTGCTTCTTTTCTTTTTCCTTTTTCTCATCTTCGCTGTCCAGATCCACATCACCCCGGTCAACGGCCTTCAGTTTCTTCTCCTGGTACTCGTGCAGTGACTGTACCACCCACTCATCAACCGGGTCGGTCAGGAACAGCACTTCAAACCCTTTGGCGTTGAACGCCTCCAGAAGCGGTGACTGCTCCAGGGAGGCCTTGTCCTCGCCGGTAATGTAGTAGATCTCTTTCTGGGCTTCCGGCATCCGCTCTACATATTCCTTCAGAGATACATACTCGCCTTCAGCGGTTCTGGTACTCTGGAACAGCATCAGTTCCTGCAGCTTTTCTTTGTTGGCATAGTCAAAGTGCAGCCCTTCCTTCAAGACCGGGCCAAACTCCTTCCAGAAGGTCAGGTACTGATCGTACTCTTTCTCCTTCAGGTCAGCCAGAATGGAGAGGATCTTGCCCACCAGGCTCTTCTGAATCCGCTTGATCTGTACATCTTCCTGCAGGATCTCACGGGAGACGTTCAGCGGCAGGTCGGATGAATCCACTACACCGCGGACAAAGCGCAGGTAATCCGGCAGCAGGGCATCGCATTTCTCAGTGATGAAGACCCGCTTGACGTAGAGTTGGATGCCCCGCTTGCGCTCGGCCATGAACAGGTCAAACGGCTTCTTGGCCGGCAGGTAGAGCAGTGCCTTGAATTCGCTGGTCCCTTCAGCGGCAAAGTGGATGGTGCGGAACGGATCCTCAAAGTCATGGGAGACATGCTTGTAGAACTCTGTGTACTCCTCCTCGGTCACCTCACTCTTGGGACGGGCCCAGATCGCCTTCATGGAGTTAAGGGTCTGCTCCTCGATCTTCTCGATGGTGCCGGCCCCTTCAATCTCCTCACCATCCACCCCTTTGGGGGTCTCGGTGCGGGTGATATCCATGCAGACCGGATACTGGATAAAGTCGGAATATTTTTTGACGATGGAGCGGATCTTCCACTCATCCAGATACTCCTTGAACTCCTCCTTCAGGTGCAGCACGATCTCGGTGCCGCGCTCGGCCTTGGTGGCATCCTCAATGGTGTAGGAACCGTCGCCGATTGATTCCCAGCAGGTAGCGTGGCTGGCATCACCAGCCCGGCGGGTGGTCAGCACAACCTTGTCTGCCACCATGAACGAGGCATAGAAACCAACCCCGAACTGGCCGATCAGCTCCGGCTGCTGGGCTGCTGCCGCATCCTTCATGGCCTGCACGAACGATTTGGTACCGGACTTGGCAATTGTGCCGATGTTCTCTTCCACCTCAGACATGGACATACCAATGCCGTTGTCGCGGATAGTCAGGGTACCATTATCCTTATTGGGGATCAGTTTGATCTTCCAGTCGCTGTTCCCTTCCAGCAGAGACTCATTGGACTGGGCCTCAAAACGGGCCTTGTCAATGGCGTCGGATGCGTTGGAGATCAGCTCCCGCAGGAAGATGTCGCGGTTGGAGTAGAGTGAGTGGATAACCAGGTCAAGTAGTTGCTTTACTTCGGTCTGAAACTGCTTTGTTGCCTTGGACATACGGATAAATCTCCTTGTGCAGGGTAAATAGTCTGGACA
>CAZNWF010000201.1:0-1456 GCA_964576485.1 uncultured Geobacter sp.
GCTCCATGATTACCTGGTACTGATCAGCAGGGGCCAGGATGGTGGAAACCTGCCGGCTGGCATAGGCGTAGGAAAGGGCATCCTCCACCTGCAGCATGGTCAACCCCAGGGCAGCCACCTTGTCCCGGTTGATTGCAACCTTAAGCTGGGGGTTACTGATCTGCAGGTCACTGGTGACATCCTGCAGTTCCGGCAGTTCCCGCAGCGTTGCTTCAAAGCCGGTGGCAACCCGGTATAGTTCTGACGTATCCTGCCCCTGCAGGGTAAACTGGTACAGGCTCTTGGAGCTCATACCACCGATCTGGATTGAGGGTACATTCTTGGGATAGGCCTTGATGCCAGGCACCTTGGCCAGCCTGGGGCGCAACCCCTGCACCACCCCATCCGCGCCCAGCCTGCGCTGGCTGCGGGGTTTCAGCCGCACAAAAAACATGCCGTTGTTAAGGTTCCTGATACCGCCCACCGATGACATGAAGCCGTCAACATTGGGATCTTCAGCCAGAATGCGGGCCAACGCTTCCTGGTGCTGTTTCATCTCTTCAAAGGAGGTACCCTGGGCAGTTTCAGTATCAATGTTGATCCGCCCCGTATCCTCCGACGGCAGGAACCCCATCGGCACCACCTTGAACAGCCAGACCGTCAGCAGGGTGATCAACAGCGTCACCACCAGGGTAGCGCGACGATACTGCAGCACCAGCTTCAGTGTCCGTTCATACCGGTGCAGCAAACGGTCAAAGAAGCGTTCCATCATCAGGTACAGACGACCATGGTTCCGGCTATGGGGTTTCAGGAAACGGCTGCAGAGCATCGGGGTCAGACTTAAGGATACAAAACAGGAGACCAGAATGGCTGCGCTGATGGTAATGGCAAACTCATGCAGCAGACGCCCCAGAATACCGCCCATGAACAGCACCGGCAGAAAGACCGCCACCAGCGAGACCGTCATGGAGATGATGGTGAAGCCGATCTCCTTTGATCCTTTGAAGGCCGCCTCACGGGCATCCTCCCCCTGCTCCATATGACGGACGATATTCTCCAGCATTACAATGGCATCGTCCACCACATACCCCACCGCCAGGGTCAGGGCCATCATCGAGATATTGTTGAGGGAGAACCCGAACAGCTGCATCACGCTGAAGGTGGCAACAATGGAAAGCGGCAGGGCCAGGGAGGGGATCAGGGTGGCCCGCAGGTTACGCAGAAACAGGAAGATCACCATGATCACCAGACCAATGGTCAGCACCAGGGTAAACTTCACATCATGCATTGATTCCCGGATGGTAAGCGAGCGGTCATACAGCAGGTCAATTCCCACGGCGCCGGGGATCTGGGCCCGGAACTGGGGCAACAGCTTCTTGACACTGTCCACCACCTGGATGGTATTGGTGCCGGGTTGACGATAGACCGCCAGAATGATCCCCCGGTTCTTGTTATACCAGGCTGCGGCCTTGTTGTT
>CAZNWF010000201.1:1556-3428 GCA_964576485.1 uncultured Geobacter sp.
CGGGCGATCATGGTCTGGGCATACTCGTCAATCCGGGAGAGCGGCAGGGTTGGTGAACTGAGGGCCAGATACAGCACCGGCTGATCAGCCGGATTGACCTTGCGGAACCAGGGAGGGGTGGTCATGTTCTTGGGAAGGTAACGGGCCGCCTGGGAGATGGCAGCCTGGACATCCTGTGCAGCAGCGTCAATGTCCCGGTCCAGACTGAACTGGATCGTGATCCGGGTCTGACCGATGCCACTGCTGGAGGTCATGGAATCCACCCCGGCAATGGTGGAGAGCTGGTTCTCCAGCGGGGTCGCCACGGCCGAGGCCATGGTGTCCGGGTTGGCGCCGGACAGGCTGGCATTGATCTGGATGGTGGGGAAATCCACATTGGGCAGGTCATTGACCGGCAGCTGGTTGTAGGAGGCCAGACCAAAGAGCAGGATAGCGATCATGACCAGCGAGGTCATGATCGGGCGCCGGATAAAAGGATCAGCGAAATTCAAGGCTGTTTCCCGTTACCCTGGGGAGCAGCCGAGGTAACTGCTGCACCGGGGGTCAGACGCAGCTGGCCGTCAATCACCACGGTCTCACCGGCAGCCACCCCTTTTTCTATCACTGTCTCCCCCTCAGCAGCCGGAGCGGTCACCACCTGGCGTAACTCTGCCTTCTGATCCCTGGTCACCACGTAGACAAATTCACCCTGCTGGCCGTTCTGGACCGCTGCAGACGGCACCACCACCGCATTCTGGCGGCTGGCCAGGGTAAGCACCAGATCTGCAAACTGGCCCGGCCAGAGCCTGCGAGCCTTATTGGCAAACAGCCCTTTCAGCTTGATGGTGCCGGTGGCCGGATTGACCGTATTATCCAGAAAACTGATGCTGCCGATCTCTGCCACCCCCTGATTCTGGGGGATGATCGCCTCCAGCTTCAGCTGCCCGCCTGCCATGGCCCGCTTCAGCTCTGCCAGCCGTTTCTCCGGCAGGTTGAAGGAGACATTAATCGGACTGATCTGGTTTACGGTCAGGATCGTCAGATCATTGGCCTTGACCAGGTTACCGGCATGCAGCGCCACCGTACCGGTGCGGCCGGAAATGGGTGAACGGATAGAGCAGTAGCCCAGCTGGATTCTGGCATTGGCAACCGCTGCACGGTCTGCGGCAACCGCTGCGGCCAGGGACTCGGCATTGGCTCGCAACTGATCGTACTGGTCATGGGTGACAATCCCTTCTTTCACCAAACCATCATACCGTCTGGCCTGATCTGCCGCAAACCGTGCCTGGGCCTGGGACTTGGCCAGGGTTGCCTCAGCCTGTCGCAGCGCCGCCAGAAACGGTTCAGGATCAATACTGACCAGCAGCTCCCCTTGCCTGACCTCACTGCCTTCAGCAACCTGTATCCGGCTGATCTGCCCGCTAACCTGAGCCTTGACCGCCACGGTACGAAACGGCTCTATTGTGCCGATTCCCCTGATCTGAACCGGTACTGTTTTTTGCACTGCCTGGGCGGTCTTGACCGGAATCAGTGGTTTAGACTTAGGTTTCTCCTTGCGCGGACTGCAAGCCAGATTCAGCAGCAGCAGGACGAGGCAGAACAGTGGCAGTATGATACGTTTCATCGGGGCTTCTTTCTTGACAAAATCAGGATCAGTTTCCTATACACCTTGCCCCGCTTCCTTGCAATGGCCAGCGGCTGTATGCTACAAACCCTCCATGAGCAACCCCTCACTCCAAACACCGATGATGAAGCAATATCTGGAGATCAAGGCCCGCTATCCGGAGAGCATCCTGTTCTTCAGGATGGGGGATTTCTACGAGATGTTCCTGGATGACGCCCTGATTGCCGCCCGCATTCTGGATATCACCCTTACCTCCCGCAACAAGAACA
>CAZNWF010000202.1:0-3418 GCA_964576485.1 uncultured Geobacter sp.
TCCTATCGGGCCAGTGTGGATATCATGACCCTGACCGCCACGCCGATCCCCCGCACCCTGCACCTTTCCATGCTGGGTATCCGCGACCTTTCCATTATCGATACCCCGCCGGTTGACCGTCAGGCGATCAAGACCGTGGTGGCACGGGATACCGATGACCTGGTCAGGGATGCCATCACCCGCGAACTGGAGCGGGGTGGACAGGTATTCTACGTGCACAACCGGGTCCACTCCATCGGCATTGTGGCAGAGCGGTTGCGACAGCTGGTACCCCAGGCGCGGATCAGCGTGGCCCACGGCCAGATGGAGGAAAAGGAGCTGGAAAAGGTGATGTTGGGCTTCATGCATGGCCAGAGCGATCTGCTCTTGACCACCACCATCATTGAATCAGGGCTTGATATCCCCCGTGCCAACACCATGCTGGTGGATCGGGCCGACACCTTTGGCCTTTCCCAGCTGTACCAGTTGCGTGGCCGGATCGGGCGCTCCACAGTCAAGAGCTATGCCTATCTGCTGATCCCCGGTGCGGGCAGTATCACGCAAGATGCACGGGAGCGGCTAAAGATCATCCAGGACATTTCTGAGCTGGGGGCCGGTTTCCGGATAGCCACCCATGACCTGGAATTGCGCGGTGCCGGTGACATGCTGGGACCACGTCAGTCCGGCACCGTGGCTGATATCGGCTTTGAGCTGTACACCCAGATGCTGGAAGAGGCGATTGCCGGACTGAAAGGCGAAGAGCTTGAAGAACGCTGTGAACCGGAGATTAACCTGGCCATCGCCGCCTTTATCCCTGAGACCTATATCCCGGACACCAACCAGCGCCTGGTCCTGTACAAACGCCTGGTCCAGGCCGATTCAAATGATGATGTGACCGAGGTGGTCAATGAGATGCATGACCGCTACGGCCGTCCGCCTCTGGCGGCCCAGACCCTGGCCCGGATCATGGAGCTGCGGATCAGACTCAAACAGCTGAAGGTTCTGAAGGTTGATGCCGATACGAAACGGCTCTGTCTGGCTTTCCACCCCAGAACGACCGTCAGCCCGGACACCCTGATCAACCTGATCCGTACCGCACCGGCCACCTATCAGTTTACCCCTGACCACCGTCTGCTGGTGAATCTGCCGCCAAACAGCACCAACGCCGATACACTTGAGGCCCTGGCCTCCACACTCACACTGCTTGGAGCGTAACCTGGGGTAATCCACTGAACAGGACCTTGCAACCGGTTGGCAAGCTATGGTAGATTCTAAAAGTTTCATCACCCTGTTCTTACATTTAAAGGAGTCTCATCGTGAACATCCGTACTTTACTTAGCGTAACCGTTACCGTCATTGCCACCGCAGGTCTGGTTGCCTGTCAGGGAGGCGGCTCCAGCAGCAGCTCCACCAGCAGTAAGGATGCCAAGGTAATTGCCACCGTCAACGGTGCCAAGATCACCAGCGAAGACTTTGACCGCGAAGTCAAGGCGCTGCCTGAATATATCCGAGCCATGGCAGATACACCACAGGGCAAAAAAGAGATGATCGACACCCTGGTAATGCGGGAACTGATCCTGCAACAGGCCGCCAAAGATGGCGTTGACAAGAGCAAAGATGTTGAGGAAAAACTGGCCGAGCTGAAAAAACGGATCATTGTTGACACCTACCTCAAGAAAAAGGTGGAAACTGAATCAAAGATCAGTGACGAAGAGTTGAAGAAGTTTTACGAGCAAAATCTGGATAAGTTCAAGTCCGGCGAGCAGATCCGCGCCAGCCACATTCTGGTCAAGAGCGAGCAGGAGGCACAGGCCATCCTTGATCAATTGAAGAAGGGCGGCAATTTTGAAGAACTGGCAAAGACCAAGTCAGCAGACTCATCCGCTGCCAAGGGCGGCGATCTGGGCTGGTTTGGCAAGGGCAACATGGTTCCCGCCTTTGAAAAGGCTGCCATGAGCCTGAAGGAAGGCCAACTGTCCGGTATCGTCAAGAGTGACTTCGGCTATCACATCATCAAACTGACCGGCAAGCGCGCTGCAGGCACCCGTCCTTTTGACGAGGTTAAAGAGCAGATCAAAGGCGCCATTATGCCCCAGAAGCAACAACAGGTATTCATGAAACTGAAAGAAGACCTGAAAAAAGGCGCCAAGATTGAAATGACTGAGGCTCAAACGCCTGCGTCTGCGCCGGCTGAAAAACCAGCTGTACCGGCTCCGGCTTCTGACAAGAAGTAAGTAAGCAGTTAGCTATCAACCTGATCTGAACCGGACATCCTGCCGGTTGTCCGGTTCAGACTCTGAGGTATCCATGAATCACCGTCGCTTTTTAGTTCCTGCCTCGCTGCTGGCCGCATCTCTTCTGGCCGGTTGCGCCTCTACGCCTGATGTCGTATCCGATACCGCCAACAAGCAGCCCCCCCCGGCCCTGATTGCCCCTAAACTGCCGCCACTGCCTGCCGGCGCCAAGCGGGTTAACGGGATTGCCGCCATTGTTAACGATGATGTCATCACCTTCCATGATGTGCTGCGGGAGTCACAGCCAGTCATTCAGGATGCCCAGAAAAAGGGGCTGGTTGATGACAAGGCGCGCCATGATCTGCGTGTGATGGTACTTGACCGGTTGATTGAAAAACTGTTGACCGAGCAGAAAGTCAAGGAGCTGGGTATCAAGATCGGTGATGACGAGATCCGTCAGGCAGTGGATGACGTCAAACGCCAGAACAATAATATGACCCAGAGTCAACTGGAAGCTGCCTTGAAGGCACAGGGCTATAGCTTTGCACAGTACGAAAATCAGCTCCGTGAGCAGTTGGAGCGACTTCGGCTGGTAAGCATGGAGGTCCGTTCCAAGGTCTATGTTGGCGAAAAGGAAACAGAAGAGTATTACCGGGCCCATCAGGATAAATATGCAGAGGATGAGACCTTCAAGGCACGCCATATCTTTATCAAGGTAGATGAAAAGGCCCCTGCCGAGCAGATTCAGCAGGCCATGAACAAAGCGCTGAAGGTTCTGTTTGAGGCCCGCCAGGGCAAAGATTTTGTTGCTCTTGCCAAAGAATATTCCGACGACCCGGCAGCCAAGAAGGATGGCGGTGATCTGGGCTCTTTCAAGCGGGGAGAGATGCTGGCTGATCTGGAAAAGGCGATCCTGCCCCTTAAGCCCGGTGAGGTTGGTGAGCTGGTGAACACCCCCTCCGGCTTGCATATTGTTAAACTGGATGAGCGTTCCACCGGAAAAATAAAGCCATTTGAAACGGTCAAAGCAGAAATCAAAGAACTCCTGTACCGCCAGAAACAGGATGAGCGTTTCAGCTCATGGATGAAGGAGTTACGGGCAAAGGCAAGTATTGTGATCAAGGACGGCAGCGGAATTATCTAATGCAACCCAGTTTCTTCCGGTTAGGTCTTTGCATGGCGTTTCTTTCGCTTTAACTGCCTGA
>CAZNWF010000203.1:0-3394 GCA_964576485.1 uncultured Geobacter sp.
CCATGATCAAGGAAGCTGGCGTTACCAATGGCGTGATGCACTGTTTTTCCGGTGATCTGGCCTTTGCCCGGCAATGCCTTGAGCAGGGCTTGTACCTCTCCATCCCCGGCACCGTGACCTACCCTTCCAATGAACAGTTGCGGGAAGTGGTGCGTAACGTACCCTTGGAACGTCTCTTGTTGGAGACCGATTGTCCCTATCTCTCGCCGGTACCCCACCGTGGCAAGCGTAATGAACCGGCCTACACCCGTATTACCGCAGAAAAGGTGGCAGAACTGCGTGGTCTGACTGTTGAGGATGTGGGCCGGGTCACCACCATGAATGCCGGCCGCCTGTTTGGTATACCGCTCTGGGATGATTCCACCAAGATCGCCTATCGGATCCGCAATTCACTCTACCTGAACATCACCAATCGTTGTTCAAACCGCTGTACCTTCTGCCCCAAGTTTGATGAGTTTACGGTTAAAGGGCACAACCTGCTACTTGACCACGAACCGGGTTTTGAAGAGGTGATGGCTGCCATTGGCCAGCCAAAAGATATTGATGAGGTGGTATTCTGCGGCTTTGGAGAATCACTGCTACGGCTGGATCTGGTTAAACAGGTGGCGGCAGCGTTGAAACAACGTGGCTATCCGATCAGAATTAACAGTGATGGCCAGGCCAATCTGGCCCATGGACGTAACATCCTGCCGGAACTGGCCGGACTGGTTGACAGCATCTCCATCAGCCTGAATGCAGCTGACGCCATAACCTATGGCAAGCTCTGCAACACGCCATTCGGAGAATCAGGCTGGCAAGGGGTTTGCGATTTTCTCAAGGAGGCAACTCGCTCTATCCCGGAGGTAACCGCTACGGCAGTCACCATCCCCGGCATTGATATTGAGGCCTGCCGCAAGGTAGCTGAAGGGTTGGGAGTAAAGTTCAGGGTGCGGGAGTATGCTGAGGTTGGGTAGTGTTACTCCCTGTCTGCCAGATGTTCTTCATAGATCCGCTTCAGATAGGTGTGTGAAACGGTTTTTTTGAACTCATTTTTAAAGTGATCCGCCAACTGTCGCCATGACAGTTTTTCAACTTCCCGCAGCCGGACCAGTTCATCCAGATAGTTTTTTTCCAAAGCTGCCCGCAGCCGTTTTTTATACGGCTTATGCTCACGGATCTGAGGCGACACCTGTGGCGCCTGCTCTATCCAGATCTGTTTCAACACCGCCAGAAAGGCGGCATAGCCAGCCTCCCCACCCCGGCTGGGGGCAACCCTGCCCAAGGTCAGCCATTCCTTAAACAGCTCCCGCTGTCGGCGATGCACTTCCACCCGCAGCTCTTCGTCAAGCCGGGCATACAGTTCCCCCAGTGCAACTCGCTGTTCCGGGCTTAAACCGGTTAACAGCTCTATAGATCGCTTGTCATACATGGTGCTAATAGGTCATGCTGGCTGCGTTCAGCAGGCCGATGGAAACCGAGAAGAAGGCCAGCAGTGTGGCAGAAGCAACCTGATTATCTTCAATCTGCTTGACCAGATCCTTGAAAATAACCCGAACAACAGAGAAAACCAGGATCTGCACCACCATTGCCACCAGAGCCCAGATCAGCATATCCATAAAACCGACACTGTGGGTGATGGCACTGTGCAACGGAAGCACAAAGCCGATAAAGGCGCCACCAAAACTGATGGCAGGGGCGGTTTTGCCTTCCCGCACCAGTTTCAGCTCATCATAGGGGGTAACTTTGCAATAGATGGCGCAGAACACCAGCAGAAAACCCAGCGCTGCCACAAAATACCTGGCAAAATCAATCAATCCTTGAAAAGAATCCAGCTGCAGTCCGTTCATGAGTAGCCTCCGTTAAGTCTTATTCCAAATCCGGAATTACACATAGAAATTCAGGTAAAGTAATGGGGTAAAAACCGACTGGCATTGGTGGTGACCAGTTGTCGATCCTCACGGATGCCGATGCCTGCTGATTCGCCTGCCACAATCCAGGATCCGATCACCGGATAGTTGCCGTCAAAGCAGGGAATGGCTGCCAGCTGCTGATAGACCAGAGCCTTGCCGCCGTAGCTGCCTTCAACCTCATGCACCTGACCGTTGCGATGCACGGTCACATTTTCCCCTTCACGGGAAAGCAGCGGCTTGGTGACATAGTTGTCTCTGAACGGGCCTGCTTCAAAACCGGCCTGCAACAGGTTATCATGCCCTTCAAACAGCTCCCACATGATCGCCAGCAGCCCCTTATTGGATAGCAGCATCTTCCAGGCCGGTTCTATCAGCCGCATCCTGGCTGTTGCCAGTTTACGACCAAAATACTCATTCACCAGCCATTCCCAGGGATACAGCTTAAACATGAGATCAATCGGATGGTCATCCAGATCAACAAAGCGGCCATCCACCTCTTCAAAACCGATATCATTCATAAACAGCCGGGATGTGGTCAGTCCGGCCTGAATGGCGGTATCCCGCAGATATTCAAGATTGCCAAAATCCTCAGGTGCATCAGCCACGCAGGAAAAATGAACGGTTGAGGAGATCCCCATCCCTTTCCAGGCCTCAATCAAACGTTCATGGATTGAGTTAAACTGATCAGCATCAGGGTAGAGATCCTTTAACCAGAACCATTGGATCACGCTGGCTTCCAGCAGCGATGTGGGGGTGTCAGCATTGTATTCCAGCAGCTTGGGTGGCGTATGACCGTCGTAGGCCAGGTCAAAGCGGCCATACAGGGACGGTTCATCCTTGTCCCAGGAATCAACAATTAACGGTACCGCATGGGCCGGAATCTGCAGCTTGTCAAACAGGTCTTTGTCTATTACATGCTGGGCTGCCTCAATGCAGCGTTCCTGCAACTCATTGGTGGCGTTTTCCAGCAGATCAATTTCTGCACGGTCAAAGCGATAACAGGCCGTCTCATCCCAATACGGCTCATCATCAATGGTGTGATAGGACATCCCCTGGGATTCAACACTCTGTTGCCAGTTTATGCGAGGCGGACGGGCAATCCGTTGCATCTACTTAGCCCCCGAAGGAAGAATGGAAGGAAGAAAGACTGCCAAAGCCACCCCGCGAGACCGATACTGTCCGTATGGAGCGGCTGCCCTGACCAGGGTAGGTACGACCAGTAGTAAAATGAGGGCCATAAAAAAAACCTCGGCTATAGTTCCGATCCCCCTGTTGCATCTCTTCACAGTTTTTAGGATCATTACCCCAATCATCCAGGCAATCCTGCTTGTTTTTATAGACGTGCCGCTCATCTTTCTTGCCACAGCCACCAAGGGCCAATATGCCGCCAATCAGAACCAGAGATATCTGCAGGGTGCTTCGTCTGCGCATAGGTCGCTCCAACAGATGAAATTGCCAACCGGTTTGCATTCAGCTGACTATCGGGTATAGATATACCAGTAAAC
>CAZNWF010000204.1:0-3394 GCA_964576485.1 uncultured Geobacter sp.
CTGCTATACCTTCGGCATCAATCCCCACATCCTTGCGGAGTTGTGCCTGGGTTCCCTGTTCAATGTACTGATCCGGTATGCCAAGCCGTTTGACCCTGACCTGTGACATGCCATTATCCTGCAGCAGTTCAAGAACGGCACTGCCAAAGCCGCCCTGCAGGACGTTTTCCTCAACCGTAACAATTTTGCCGGTAGCCTTGGCCTGACCAAGGATCAGATCAGCATCCAGCGGTTTGATGAAACGGGCATTCACGACACCAGCGCTGATCCCCTGTTCTGCAAGCTGTTCAGCTGCCTTAACCGCAGGCATGACCGTTGAACCAATGGCAACAACCGTCAGATCGGTGCCTTCCCGCAACAGTTCACCTTTGCCGATCGGCAGGCATTCCATTTTTTTGTCCAGCGGTACGCCATAGCCTGCTCCACGGGGATAGCGCAGGGCCACCGGCGCTTTCAGCTCCAACGCGGTCTTCAGCATGTGCCGCAGTTCATTTTCATCCTTGGGGGCCATAAAGGTCAGGCCCGGCAGGTGGCGCATGAAGGAAAGGTCAAACACTCCGTGGTGGGTTGGTCCATCATCACCCACCAGGCCAGCGCGATCCATGGCAATTACCACCGGCAGACCCTGCAGGCAGACATCATGGAAGACCTGATCATAGGCCCGCTGCATGAATGATGAGTAGATGGCAGCCACCGGCTTGAAGCCGTCAGCCGCCAGACCGGCTGCAAAGCAGATGCCATGCTGCTCGGCAATACCCACATCAAAGAAGCGGTCCGGCAGGGCATCGCTGAAGAAGTTCAGGCCGGTACCGTCCGGCATGGCAGCAGTGATGGCGACAACTTTTGGATCTTCTTTGGCCAGATCAACCAGAGTGCGTCCAAAGACCTCGGTGTAGGAGACCGTGGATGACTTGGCCGGTGCTTTGCCGGTGGAGAGGTCAAAGGCGCCTACACCGTGGAATTTATCCGGGGTTTCTTCGGCCGGACGATAGCCCTTGCCCTTGGTGGTCATGACATGCAGCAGCAGTGGGCCGTCAAACTCACGGGCATTGTTGAAGACTTCAATCAGGCCGGGCAGGTCATGGCCATCAATCGGACCGATGTAGTCAAATCCCAGCGCCTCAAACAGTGCGCCAGGGGTAAGAAATCCTTTGAGTGAGTTTTCAGCCCGGCGGGCAAATTTAAGGATATCCTTGCCAAAGGCCGGGATGTTGGTCAGCAGTTCCTTCATCTCCTTTTTCAGCTCACGGAAGTGACGGGTGGTCATCTTGCGGGAGACAAAGGCGCTAAATGCGCCAACGTTCTTGGAGATGGACATCTCGTTGTCGTTTAAGACCACAATCAGGTTTTTCTTGAGGTGACCGGCCTGGTTCAGGCCTTCAAAGGCGATGCCGCCGGTCAGGGAACCATCACCGATGACGGCAATCACATTATTCTTCTTCTGATCCAGATTGTCGGCAACCGCCATCCCTAAGGCCGCAGAGATGGAGGTGGAGGCGTGCCCCACGCCAAAGGCATCATGTTCCGATTCGCAGCGCTTGGGGAAGCCTGATATCCCTTTGTACTGGCGTTGGGTGGCAAAGCGATCCCGACGGCCGGTCAACAGCTTGTGGGTGTAGGCCTGGTGGCCAACGTCCCAGACAATTTTGTCCTGAGGAGTGCTAAAGCAGTAATGCAGGGCCATGGATAACTCAACAGCACCAAGGTTTGAGCCCAGATGTCCACCGGTTTCCGATACGGTTGAGAGCAGAAAGGTGCGGATCTCTTCAGCCAGTTCAGGAAGTTGTTCTGGTGACAGCTTTTTTAAATCATCAGGGTTCTGTATGGTTTCAAGTAACATAGCGGTTTCCTTATGCAGAGGCATAGCCATTGGAACGGAACCAGTCAACGGCCCGTCTGAGCGCCTCTTCTACCGGAGTCTGGGGAAGCCCCAGTTCGTGTACTGCCTTTGAAGTGTCAAAAAACATGAACTTCTTTGCCATCTGGACACCAGCCAGAGGAATCAGTGGTTCTTTGCCGGTCAGCCGCGAAAGGGCTTCATTTACATAGGCAGCCAGCAGGATCGGCCTGTAGGGCAGACGCACTTTAGGTGCTGCAAGGCCGGTCAACTGCTCAAGCATGCCAAAGATATCCCGCAGGGTAAGGTCCCGGTTGCCAAGGATGTACTTTTGGCCGATTCGCCCCTTTTCCGCTGCCAGGATATGGCCTCTGGCACAGTCTTCCACGGCAATCAGATTCAGGCCGGTATCAAGATAGGCCGGCATCTTGCGGTTCAGAAAATCCACAATGATCTTTCCGGTAGGGGTCGGCTTGATGTCAAACGGCCCCACCGGGGTGGAAGGGTTGACTATAATCAGGCCAAGACCCTTGTCAACGAATTTCTCAGCCTCCCGCTCTGCCAGAAACTTGCTCTTTTTATAGTCTCCTACCATGTCAGCCAGGCTGACCGGGGCTTCTTCTGTACCAGGTCTGCCATCACCGGGATTTCCCAGCGTGCCGACGCTGCTGGTGTAGACCACCCGTGTCACGCCGGCTGCAAGGGCTGCAGCCAAAAGGGTGCGGGTGCCATCTACGTTGGCATGGTACATGGCCTCTGGTTCAGGACACCAGAGCCGGTAATCGGCAGCAGCATGGAAGACCCAGTCACAGCCGGCCATTCCTTGGCTCAGCTGCTGCTGGTCATGCAGATCACCTCGCAGGATGCGGACATCCAGCCCCTGCAGATTGGCGGTGTCAGAGCCGTTGCGGACCAGTGCCGTCACGTCATGCCCATTTTTCAGCAGTTCCCGCACTATGCTGGCGCCGATAAAACCGGTGGCGCCGGTGACAAAGCTCTTCATGCTCAGTTGGTTTCTCCAGAATGGGAAAAGCCCCGGCTTGCAACGGGGCTTCCCTTGCTTGGTTTTAGTGCCTGTTTCTCCAGGCTATGCGTGTGCTCCTGCTGTTAGTCGACGATACCTGCCCAGGGCGGTCAGCGGGAAACAGTTGCGATAAATATGGTACTTGATCATGAAAAACTTGGGGAATCCGGTGCCGGTAAAGGCATCTTCGTTCCAGGTTCCATCACTGTTCTGGGTTGCCAGCAGATACTGTACCCCCCGCTCCATTGTCTGACAGTTGACTTCACCGGCTGCCATCAGCGCCATCAGAGCCCAGGCGGTCTGGGAGGCGGTGCTGGGGCCGCAGCCCATCAGGGAGCGGTCCCAGTATGAATCACAAACTTCACCCCAGCCGCCGTCCAGGTTCTGCCGGGACTTGATCCAGTTGATTGATTTCTTGATATAGGGGCTGGTCATATCTTCGCCGATCGCCTCCAGCCCGATCAGTACATACCAGGTGCCGTAAATGTAGTTGACGCCCCACCTGCCGAACCAGGGACCTTCCGGTTCCTGTT
>CAZNWF010000205.1:0-3383 GCA_964576485.1 uncultured Geobacter sp.
GCGCTGACCGGCATTGTGGGGGTCAACCGTGATCCGTTCGGCACCGGCCAGGGCTCAAAACTGATCTTCAACACCGATGTATTCTGCTTTGCCGATCCGTTCTACGACAAGCCGCTGCCATCACGCCTGCTGCACCCCCGCCGGATCTTTGAGGGGGTTATTGAAGGGGTGGAACATGGCGGCAACAAGTCCGGCATTCCCACCGTCAACGGCTCCATCGTGTTTGATGAGCGCTTTGCCGGCAAGCCGCTGGTATTCTGCGGTACTGCCGGTATGATGCCTGCCAGGGTGAACGGTATTCCGGGCCATGAGAAGAGCATCAAGCCGGGGGACCTGATCGTGATGTCTGGTGGCCGGATCGGCAAGGACGGCATCCATGGCGCCACCTTCTCTTCCGAAGAGCTGAACGAAAACTCACCGGTTACGGCAGTACAGATCGGCGACCCGATCACCCAGAAACGGATGTTCGACTTTCTGATCAGGGCCCGTGACAAAGGACTGTACCGTTTTATCACTGACAACGGCGCAGGCGGCCTCTCCTCCTCCATCGGTGAGATGGCCGGTGAGTGCAACGGCTGCCGGATGGACCTGGCCAAGGCCCCCCTCAAGTATCCCGGCCTCGCCCCGTGGGAAATCCTGATCTCCGAGGCCCAGGAGCGGATGTCCATGGCCGTACCGCCAGAAAAGCTGGACGAATTCATGGCCATGTCAAAGCGGTTCGGCGTGGAATCAACCGTACTGGGTGAGTTTACCGACAGCGGCACCTTCCATATCCAGTACAACGATGCAACCGTGGCCTGGCTGCCGATGGAGTTCATGCACGAAGGGCTGCCGCCGATGCAGATCCCGGCCAAGTGGGAACCACCAATCAACCCCGAGGCGCCTGCCCAGCACAAGGACGACTGGACCGCTGACCTGCTGGGGCTGCTGGGCCAGCTCAACATCTGTTCCAAGGAGTCGGTGGTGCGGCGCTACGACCACGAGGTACAGGGTGGTTCGGTGGTCAAGCCGTTCACCGGCGTGACCAATGACGGCCCGTCTGATGCGGCGGTGGTCAGGCCGATCCTGGATTCCTACAAAGGGGTGGTGGTCTCCCACGGTATCTGCCCCCGCTATTCTGATATTGATGCCTACCATATGGCTGCCAATGCCCTTGATGAGGCGCTGCGCAACTACGTGGCAGTAGGTGGCAACCCGGACCACTGGGCAGGACTGGACAACTTCTGCTGGTGTGATCCGGTCCTGTCGGAAAAGACCCCGGACGGCCCCTACAAAATGGCCCAACTGGTACGGGCCAATCAGGCGCTCTTGGACTACTGCGTGCCGCTGGGTCTGCCGCTGATCTCCGGCAAAGACTCGATGAAGAATGACTTCTACGACGGCTCGGTCAAGATCTCGATCCCGCCGACCCTGTTGTTCTCCGTAATCGGTACAATTCCTGATATCCGCAATGCCGTCACCATGGACTTCAAACGGCCCGGCGATATCATCTGCCTGCTGGGAGCCACCAAAGACGAGCTGGGTGGTTCTGAATATCTGGCCATGCAGGGCTACACCGGCAACAAGGTGCCCAAGGTGGATCTGGCTTCGGCCCTGGCCCGCTACAAGGCGCTGCACGGGGCGATTATGAGCGGACTGGTGGCATCAGCCCATGACCTGTCCGATGGTGGCCTGGCGGTTGCCCTGGCTGAAAGCGCCTTCTCAGGCGGTTTCGGTTGTCGTGCAGATCTGGCTAACGTCCGCTTTGAAGGGGATAGCCGGTACCGTACCGATGAACTGCTGCTGTTCTCTGAATCAGCCTCCCGCCTGCTGGTGACCGTACACCCGGCTCAGTGGTCTGCCTTTGAAGCGGCGATGGCCGGTACGGTCTTCAGCCAGATCGGACAGGTGACCAATACCGATATGGTTGCCATTGCCGGGCTGGAAGGCAAGACCGTGCTGCAGGGCAGCCTGGAGCAACTGAAAACAGCCTGGCAACGTCCTTTGAAGGAGCTGTAGGCGACGATTGCTTCCATGACCGCCTCC
This sequence comes from uncultured Geobacter sp., assembly GCA_964576485.1. Classification (GTDB taxonomy): domain Bacteria; phylum Desulfobacterota; class Desulfuromonadia; order Geobacterales; family Pseudopelobacteraceae; genus Trichlorobacter. Next base: position 2,026 of record CAZNWF010000205.1, read on the forward strand.
ATCCAGCATACCCTTAAAACCGTCTTTGGTTTCCATGACTTCCGCCCTCCCCAGCAGGAAGTTATTGAGCGGGTTCTGGCTGACGAGGATGTCTTTCTGGTGATGCCAACCGGCGGAGGTAAATCGCTCTGTTACCAGATACCGGCCCTGCACCGGGACGGAGTAGCTGTTGTTGTTTCACCCTTGATCGCCCTGATGAAAGATCAGGTGGATGCGCTGATTGCAAACGGAGTACAGGCAGCCTGCCTGAACTCGTCACTCTCTGCGACTGAAGCCGGCAAGGTATTTCAGCAGATGGACAAGGGCACGCTTGACCTGCTGTATGTGGCCCCGGAACGCTTGATGATGCCGGAATTTCTGGAACGTTTGGGCACGTTGAAGCTGGCGCTGTTTGCCATTGACGAGGCCCACTGTATCTCGCAGTGGGGGCATGATTTTCGCCCCGAGTACACCCAGCTGGGGCGTCTACGACCGCTGTTTTCCGGTGTGCCGATTGTGGCGATGACCGCTACGGCTGATCCGGAAACCCGCAAGGATATTCTGGGGCAGTTGGGGCTTACTGATGCAGCAGTTTTTGTCGCCGGTTTTGATCGCCCCAACATCACCTACACGGTCATCCCCAAGGATAAGCCGTTGGCGCAACTGACCTCGTTTTTGCGGAACAGACGAGATGAATCAGGCATTGTGTACGCCTTGAGCCGCAAACGGGTGGAACAGGTGGCTGAAAAGTTGCAGACCGCCGGGTTTCGTGCAGCCGCCTACCATGCCGGTCTGCCGGACGACCAGCGCAGACATGTTCAGGAGGCATTCCAGCGGGATGACATCCGCATTGTTGTGGCTACGGTGGCCTTTGGCATGGGGATAGACAAACCCAACGTCCGCTTTGTGGTGCATTACGACCTGCCCAAAAGTGTGGAGAGCTATTATCAGGAAACCGGGAGGGCCGGACGGGATGGCCTGCCCTCTGAGGCACTGATGCTGTTTGGCATGGGGGATGTGATGACCGCCCGCAAGCTGATTGAAAACAGCGACAATGCCGAGCGGGTCAGGATCGAGATCCAGAAACTGAACGCCATGGTGGCCTATGGTGAGGCGCTTACCTGCCGCCGCCGTGCCCTGCTCTCCTATTTTGGCGATCAACGGGATCATGACTGCGGTAACTGTGACATCTGTACTGATCCACCCCGGCAATTTGATGCCACGGTACAGGCGCAAAAAGCGCTTTCATGCGTCTACCGGACCGGCGAACGTTTCGGCATGATGCACCTGATTGAGGTGCTGCGGGGCAGTAAAAACCAGCGGGTGCTGGATTTAAAACATGACAAGCTCTCCACCTGGGGGATCGGCGCGGACACACC
>CAZNWF010000206.1:0-3380 GCA_964576485.1 uncultured Geobacter sp.
TTGTTCTGATCCTTGAACAGCCTGATCCGTTCCTCCAGATCCAGCCGGATCTGGGCAACTGAACGCTCCAGGTTCTCTTTGCTGGAGACATAGTGCGAGGCCGGGAAGATCGATACCTTGGTCAGCTTCTGCAGCACCACGCCACGCAGCGGGTCAATCTGGGAGATCGCCTCCACCTCATCGCCGAAGAACTCGATCCGCAATGCCCGTTCACTGTCGTAGGCCGGAAAGATCTCGATTACATCACCCCGCACCCGAAAGGTGCCACGGTGGAAGTCGGTGTCATTCCGCTCATACTGAATTTCAACCAGCTTCTTCAGCAAGCTGTCACGGCCATAGTCATCCCCCAGATGGAAGAAGATATGCATGGCCTGATAGGCCTCGGGAGAACCTATGCCGTAGATGCAGGAGACCGAGGCGACGATGATCACATCTGAGCGGGTCAGCAGTGACATCGTGGCGGAGTGGCGCAGTTTGTCGATCTCGTCGTTGATCGATGAGTCCTTCTCAATGAAGGTGTCGGTATTGGGCAGGTAGGCCTCAGGCTGGTAGTAGTCGTAGTAGGAGACAAAATATTCCACGGCATTATCGGGGAACAGTTCTTTGAATTCCCCGTACAACTGGGCTGCCAGGGTCTTGTTGGGGGCCAGTACCAGGGCCGGACGACCGGTGCGGGCGATCACATTGGCAACCGTAAAGGTTTTGCCGGAGCCGGTGACACCCAGCAGGACCTGGTGCTTGTCGCCTCGCTCGATCCCGTTCACCAGTTCATCAATGGCCTGGGGCTGGTCGCCGCTGGGAGTGTAGGATGTGGTGAGCTTGAAATCTGACATAAGGAGTGTACCCTATACTAATATGAGTAAAAAGTCTGCAGCAGTTGACTATAGGATTAATATGATATATAAAATCCTATTTTGCAATTTGTTAATTTAATTGGGGTTGTATATGGCAAAAGTGAAGTTGAGCAGTATGGCTGTGCTTGCGGGCGCCTTGCTGGTATGTCTGGTCATGCTGAGCGGGCCTGCTGCAGGTCGTGAGCTGGTTTATGCGCCGTTACCGATTGAACAGCCTGAGACGGTGATAGCTGCCAATCGTCCGTTAGTGTCCTATCTATCGAAACAGCTTAACCTACCTATTACCATCCGGTATGAAAAAGACTACGAGGATATTCTGCGCCTTTTTCAGCAAGGCAAGATTGACATCGTTCATTTGGGGCCACTGCCCTATGTTATCCTGAAAAATAATTATGCCAAGGCTGTGCCGCTGGCTGCTATCAATGAGGCAGACGGGAAGGGCACCTATACCTGTGCCATGGTAACCGCTTTTGACGGGCCTGTTTCGGTTAAGCAGGTGCGTCGTTCAATCGCTTTTTCTCAGCCACTATCAACCTGTGGTCACCTGACTGCAGGCTATCTGCTGGATAAACATGGTATTAAGCTTGAGGCGTTACACCATGAGTATCTTGGCAATCAGGATCAGGTTGCTCTGGCAGTCGTTAAGGGAAACTATGAGGTTGGTACCATTAAGACTGCGGTTGCAAAAAAGTATAGGAATCTTACCTTGCGAATTATTGAGGAAACTCCTGCTTTTCCTGGGTTTTTACTGGTTGCGAATAAAGCTACTGTGACTCCGGAGCAAATAAGTAAAATAAGCAAGATACTTTTGTCAACAACGGCAAAGGATTCTGCTGGTCTGGTGCTGGGGCGCTACGGCTTTTCTCCGGCCATAGACAGCAGCTATGATCTGATTCGCCAAAACCTTAGATTTTCCCGGTAATACAGAATGATTTTCGCACGGATACACCATAAACGGACCTTCTTAGCGGTCTGTCTCCTGTCCCTGGTTTTCTGGCTCTGTGGTGCTGCCTACCTGCGCCATGAACGGCGTGCCCAGGAACGGCTGCAGCTTGCCGGGCAGACCCATGCCCAGGAAGTTGCGTGGCAGGCGATTACCACGGCACACCGTACGGCCATGCAGGCTTACTTCGATAGCTACATTATGCAGCCTGATGTTGTAGCAATATTGCAGGCAGCGCAGACAGATGATCAAGGTCGTCAGAACATCGAGCGGGTTCGGCTGTACCGCAGGCTTTCTCCGGTCTATGAACAGTTTCGCCAGCGTGACGTGCGGCAATTACACTTCCATACCCCGGATAATCGTTCCTTCCTGCGCTTTCACTCTCCCCACAACTCTGGTGACTCGCTGGTTGCCAGTCGGCCTTCCGTGGTGGAGGCGAATCGGACGCGCAAACCGATTTTTGGCTTTGAAACCGGTCGGGTTATTATCGGGTTCCGTAATGTCTTTCCGATTATCTGGCAAGGCCAGCATCTGGGGAGTGTTGAGCTGTCTCAACCTTTTGAAGCGGTGCGTAAAGGATTGCATGATCTTAATGCTGCCAAGGATTATCTGTTGCTTCTGAAGGGATCAGTCCTTTTGCCCAAGTTGTTTGATGAGCACAAGAAGCGTTACGCGCCATCACTGTTCAGCCAGGATTGGCTGGTGGAGGACCCCCGCCGGGAGCTGTCTGATTCCTCTCCGCCCCTTTCCCCCGAATCCCAGAAAGTATACGAGCAACTTAAGGACGATAAAGCTTTTAACCGTATCCTTGCGGCAGGCAACCCCGGCTCTGTTGCGCTCAGCCATGGTGGACAGGTCTATCAGGTCAGCTTGATTCCATTGCATGATACAGATGGCGTTTCCAGTGCCGTCATGCTTACTTTTGCGCAATCGCCTGAACTGGAAGAACTGTACATGAGCTACCGGATTAACCTGTTGGTCTTCAGCCTCATGGTGCTGTTTGGCGGAACGGCACTGTATCTGTTTCTGAGCAGTATGCAGACCGTGCTGGAGCAGGAACAACGTCTCGCGCTGATTACCTCAAATATTGCTGATGCTGTATATGTCATGGATGAACAGGGGCGGATTACCTTTTCCAATCATCGAGCTACAGAAATTCTGGGCTTTTCTCCCCAAGAGTTGAACGGGACCATTGCCCATGACCTGTTTCATCGCCATGGCGGTGATAATCACATGCTGCTGGAAGAATGCCCAATTTACCAGGTAATTCAGACCAGAGGCCGTTATGATGGGGAAGAACAGTTTGCCAACAAGACAGGCAGCCTGTTGACGGTACAGGTGGCTAGCCAGCCGCTGCTGAAGGGTGAACGGGTGGTTGGTTCGGTAACGGTCTTTCGTGATATTACAGAGCAGAAGTCGCTGGAAGAGCAATTACGGCTTATGTCCATTACTGACCTGCTGACCGGTGTCTATAACCGGCGCTTTCTGCAGGAAACCGTATTAAAAGAGTTGTATCGGTCCGAGCGTCATGGTGATCCTTTCAGCCTGATCATGTTGGATCTTGATCACTTTAAGCGGATTAA
>CAZNWF010000207.1:0-3374 GCA_964576485.1 uncultured Geobacter sp.
CGTCACTTCACCAACCTGTCCCGCCGCAATTTCTCGGTTGATACCAACTTCTATCCCCTGGGTTCCTGCACCATGAAGTACAACGCCAAGGTACTGGAAAACGCAGCCAACCTGTTTGCTCCGCTGCATCCGTTAACCGCCTTCCTGCCTGGCGGGGCAGAGCTGTGCCAGGGCGCACTGGGTATGCTGTATGACCTGGGCCAGATGCTGGCTGACATCACCGGTATGGATGAAGTTACGGCTCAGCCGCTGGCAGGCGCCCATGGCGAGATGACCGGTATGCTGCTGGTTGCGGCCTACCACAAGGCCAAGGGCAACAAGAAGAAATACGTGGTGGTGCCGGACTCATCCCATGGCACCAACCCAGCCTCGGCAGCCATGGTGGGCTATGAGATCATCACGATCCCCACGGCCCCCTATGGCGACATGGACCTGGAGCTGTTCAAGCAGGCCATGAACAATGAGGTGGCAGCGGTCATGATGACCTGCCCCAACACCCTGGGCCTGTTCAACCCCTACATCAAGGAAATCGCTGATATTGCCCACAGTCACGATGCCCTGATGTACTACGACGGCGCCAACCTGAACGCCATCATGGGCAAGGTGCGCCCCGGCGATGTGGGCTTTGACGTGGTACACGTCAACCTGCACAAGACCTTTGGTACCCCCCACGGTGGCGGCGGTCCAGGTTCCGGTCCGGTAGGGGTCAAGAAAAGCCTGATTCCGTTCCTGCCGATGCCCCGCATTATCCATGACGAGGTCAGCGGCAAGCTGCAGATCCAGACCGACAATCCTTTGAGTATTGGTCGTACTGCCAATTTCTTTGGTAACTTCGGGGTAATGGTCAAGGCCTACACCTACATGATCATGCTGGGCCGTGAAGGTCTGATTCAGGTCTCTGAGCAGGCGGTGCTGAATGCCAACTACATCAAGGAAAAACTGAAGGACTGGTTTGATCTGCCCTACAGCCAGACCTGCATGCATGAGGTGGTCTTCTCTGCCTCAAAGCAGCTGGCCCAGGGTGTCCATGCCATTGATATCGCCAAGTTCCTGATCGACAAGGGCTACCATCCACCCACGGTCTACTTCCCGCTGATCGTCAAAGAGGCGATCATGATCGAACCGACCGAGACCGAGAGCAAGGCGGTCATGGATGCCTTTATTGAGGTGATGATCGAGGCTGCCAAGCAGGCCGAGGCTGATCCTGATTCCTTTGCAGCAATGCCGGTTACCATGCCGGTTACGCGGCTTGATGAAACCAGGGCCGCCAGGAGCCAGACCGTCTGCTGCCTCGGGTAGCACGGTAGTTACTGTCTCAAACGAAAAGGCCGACTGGAAACCATTCCAGTTGGCCTTTTCGGTAGCAGGCTTCTATTTCTATTTTGTCAGATTACCTTCTCTGCACAGTCTTTAACCCCTCCCCGCTCCCCTTATCAGGGGAGAGCCTATAAACTTCCCCCCTGACAAGGGGGGATTGAGGGGGTTTGGTTTTCAATCTGACAAAGTAGCCCTACGGCTTGGTTGCAATAAAGATCGCCCGCAGCGGTGCAGGATGACCTTCAATGGTCTTTGATTCATCATCCGGATCAAGGTAATCCGCCAGCGACTCAAAACGCATCCACTCTGTTGCGTGTTGTTCCCCATGGCTGGTACGGGTCGCATTGACGCAGGCAATCTCTGTGAATCCGCAGCGTTGCAACCACAAGGTCATGGCCGGTATTGACGGCAGGAACCAGACATTGCGCATCTTGGCGTAACGTCCCGGCGGCATGAAGATCGTACCCTGATCCCCTTCAACAATCAGTGTCTCCAGAATCAACTGCCCACCAGGGCGGAGGCAACCCTTCAACTCTAAGATATGGTCGAGGGGTGAGCGGCGATGATACAGCACCCCCATAGAGAAGACGCTGTCAAAGCAGGCAAGGTTGGCAGGCAGATCTTCGACACCGATCGGAATGACCTGATGCTGCGGATCCTGCAGGTAGCGCTGCATGACCTGAAACTGTATGACTGAAACCAGAAACGGTTCAATGCCAAGCACAAAGTCAGCACCAACACCACGCATCCGCCAGCCATGGTAGCCGTTGCCGCAGCCCACATCCATAACCCTGCGTCCGGCCAGCGGCTGGATGTGCGGTAGCAGACGATCCCACTTCCAGTCAGAGCGCCACTCGGTCTCAATCTCAACACCAAAAAGAGCATAGGGGCCTTTACGCCAGGGGTGAAAGGCCTGGAGTTGGGCGATCAGTTCTTCGTGTCTGATCCGGCCAAGATCACTGCTGGAACCGATGGTAACAGAGTTCTGCAGCTCAATCTGGGATGGTCGTAGCTCCGGCAATGCTTCCAGGGCGCTGAGCCATTCCGGCATATCGCCGTACCGTTCAAGCAACAACCCCTTGGACAGGGTCGTTTGCAGCTGTTCAGCCCAACGCTCCTGTCCCATGGCAACAAGTTGCGGATAGAGTGCATCGTAGTAGTTCATTTTATCGCAACCAGAGAGGCGAAGTTAAAGCACTGAAACCACAACTCAGCGCAGATGAAACCGGCTTTATGCAACCGTTTTTGATGTACCGCAAGGGTCTCCGGGATCATCACGTTTTCCAGCGCTGACCGCTTCTGGCTGATCTCCAGGTCACTGTAGCCATTGGCCCGTTTGAAGTCATGGTGCAGTGTACTATGCAACTGCTGTTGCTCCGGTTTGCTGAATGCGATCTTCTCTGAGAGGATCAGAATACCGCCCGGATTGAGTCCTGCGTAGATCCGCTGCATCAGGGCCAGTCGCTGTGGCGGGGGGATGAACTGCAGGGTAAAGTTAAGCACCACGACTGAGGCGTTCTCAATGATTACCTCCTGCAGGTCGCCACAGATCAGCGTCACCGGAATGGACGGTCCGGTGTCAAGGGACAGCAGTTCTCGGGCCCGCTCAATCATTGCCGGAGAATTATCCACCGCAATAATGTCGCAGTCCGGCGTGGTAATCCGTTGGCGCATTGCCAGGCTTGCCGCCCCAAGGGAGCAGCCCAGGTCATAGCAGTGGCTTCCGGGTTGGGCGTATCTGGCGGCAATGATGCCGATATTGGCGATGATCATGCCATAGCCCGGTACCGAGCGCTGGATCATGTCGGGAAATACCGCAACAACCCGCTCATCAAACTGGAAGTCGATTATGTCCTGGAGGGGGGCCGCATAGAGGGCGTCAGTTTTTTTGGTCACAGTTGTATGGTCCTGGTTGGGGTGATTGTTCGTAAAAAATAAATTGCAATTTTGCTGCAGAATATCAAGACCTATAACGGCCATGAAGTTGACCCGCCGGCTTTTGGGCGGGTCTAACTTTCTGGTTGGAAATTTCATCTTTGTGCTGTGGGATTATAAAT
>CAZNWF010000208.1:0-3317 GCA_964576485.1 uncultured Geobacter sp.
CACTGTGGGGGGATTGCCAGATCATCTTGGTGTAGCCCCAGTGGATCCGGCTACGGCGGTAGAAACGGCGGATAAACTCGTTGTATAGATCCTCAAGCTGCTGCTTGGTCATGCCGTTGGGGATAAAGACAAAGTTCATACAGTTCATCAGTTCCCATGCCTCGTTAAACTGGCCAAATTGCTCCAGGGTCTTGAAAACCGGCGCACCGGGAAAGGGGGTGAACTTGGTCACGTTAATCTCATCCAGCGGCAGAGACAGGGCATAGTCAATGGTGCGGCGGATGGCCGCCTCATCCTCGCCCGGCAGTCCCACCATAAAGAGGCCTTTGACCCGCATCCCGGCATCCTTTACCATCTTCAGCTTGCGTCCCACTTCGTCCAGTCCATAAAACTTGCGGTGCTGCTTCAGAATTTCCGGATCACCGGATTCTATGCCAAAGTTTACCTGCCAGCAGCCGGAGCCTTTCAGGAGGCTCAGCAGCTCCTGATCCACATGTTCCAGGCGGGCAATGCAGTTATAGGTGACCTTCAACCCCATCTTTGCCTTTAACTCACAAAAGTGGGCCACCCGCTTGCGGTCGAAGGTGAACAGGTCATCATAGAAAAAGACATGCCTGATGCCGTAGTCACGCTGCAACATGGCCACATGCTCAAGGATATATTCCGGTGAGTTAAACCGGAAACCACGTGAAAAGACGGAGCGATCACAGTAGGAGCATTGGTAGGGGCAGCCGCGGCTGGAAATGATGCTGGAGTTGGGCGAGGTTGGTGAGCTAAACAGCGGCAGCTTGTACTTTTGAGGAAAACCGGGCAACAGGTGATAGGCAGGGAAGGGCAGGTCATCCAGATTGGCGATCAGTTCCCGAGGGGCAGACTGAGTGGCCTGCCCATTGCTGTCCCGAAAGGCCACGCCAGGGATGGCAGCCAGGTTTTGGAATCCGGCCTGGACCAGTTCCAGCAGGGTCTGCTCGCCTTCCCCCAGCACCAGGCAGTCAATGGCCGGAAAACGGTCCAGCAGCGGCGCTCCCATGGTGCAGGCATGGGCACCGCCAAACACGGTGATGATACCGTTGTCGGCCGCCTTGATCGCCTCGGCGATCTGGTTGCCCTCCAGAAACGAGGAGGTGGTGCAGGAAAAGGCCACGATATCCGGCTTGCGGCGCAGTACCTCATGAACCAGCTCTGCTTGTGTCAGCGGGGTGGCATAGCAGTCAATGATCTCAACCGGTACCCGGTGCTTTTCCAGCCAGGCCGCAATGGACAGGATCCCCAGCGGCGGCATGACATTGAAGATGGTGGTGATATCCTGCATGCCCGGCATCCAGTTGCTGCCGTGGGGATGGATAAAAAGTACGTTCACAGGTACCTCAGATGTTTGTCAGGCTTGGAATCAAATGATTATTGCAGAGTTTGACAGCGATGGGAAGATTGTTCTGGTGGCTTGATGTTGACGATACCGCAGTAATCAAAGTATACTGCCGTTTCACATTTACGGGGGCGTGTATGGCAGCTGAAAAATTTGAGGTATCGCTAAAAAAACTGGAGGAAGTGGTCCGCAAGCTGGAAGGGGGCTCGCTTTCGCTGGATGACTCCATCAAGGCCTTTGAAGAAGGGGTCAAGCATGCCGCCTTCTGCGCCAAAAAGCTGGATGAGGCCGAGCGCAAGGTTGAGCTGTTAATCAAGCAGCGCGATGGATCGTTCCGCAAAGAACCGTTTACTACTGATGATGATGAATGAAGGGATAGGATTGTGGACCTGAAAGTATATCTGAAAGAAAAGATTGCGCTGGTTGATGCAGCGCTGGAGCAGTACCTTCCCAAGGAGGAGGATCGCCCCCAAAGCATTCACAAGGCGATGCGCTATTCCATCTTTGCCGGTGGCAAGCGGGTGCGCCCGGTACTGATGCTGGCAGCCTGTGAAGCCGTCGGGGGGGCAGTTGAAAAAGCCATGCCTGCTGCCTGCGCCATGGAGATGATCCATACCTATTCCCTGATCCATGACGATCTGCCTGCCATGGATGATGACGATTTTCGGCGTGGTCGTCCTACCAATCACAAGGTTTTTGGTGAGGCGATCGCCATTCTGGCCGGTGATGGTCTTTTAACCGAGGCGTTCAAACTGATCAGTGATCCCCGCTTTGCTGGCGGTAGTGATCCGGCAGTTCGGATCGCTGTGATCAGCGAGATCGCCACCTGTGCCGGTACCTACGGCATGGTGGGTGGTCAGGTGGTTGATATGGAAAGCGAAGGCAAGCCGGACATGGACCTGCCCACGGTGCAGTATATCCATACCCACAAGACCGGTGCCCTGATCAAGGCTTCAGTGGTGGCTGGTGCATTGCTGGGAGGGGCTGATGACAAGCAGCTGGCTGCCATTCTCCGCTATGGTGAGGCCGCTGGCCTGGCCTTCCAGATTGCCGATGACATCCTGGATATTGAAGGCACCACTGAAGAGATCGGCAAGGATGCTGGTAGCGATCAGGCCCGCGGCAAGGCTACTTATCCGGCGGTGATGGGGCTGGCTGCGGCCAAGCAGGAGGCCCAGGCCATGATGGATGAGGCGATGCTGGCCCTGGAACCGCTGGGTGCCGCTGCTGAACCGCTGCGTGCAATTGCCCGCTACATTGTTGAGAGAAAGAACTGATCCCCTATGTCACTATTGAACCAGATCAATGCACCTGCAGACCTGAAGCAGCTGCCCCAGTCGGATCTGCCAAAGCTGGCAGCAGAGATCCGTCAGCTGATTATTGAGACCTGCGCCAAGAACGGCGGCCATATTGCCCCTTCACTGGGAGTGGTTGAGCTGACCATTGCCCTGCACAAGGTCTTTAGCTCCCCGGACGATAAGCTGATCTGGGATGTGGGGCACCAGGCCTACGCCCACAAGATCATCTGCGGACGTCGTGACAGTTTCAATTCCCTGCGCACCCTGGATGGGATCAGCGGTTTTCCGAAGCGTTGTGAGTCTGAGCATGATGTCTGGGAGGTAGGCCACTCCTCCACCTCGTTGTCGGCAGCCACCGGCTATGCTGTGGCGCGGGATCTGGCGGGCAAGAACAATAAAGTGGTCGCCGTAATCGGTGATGGTTCCATGACCGGCGGTATTGCCTTTGAGGGCTTAAACCATGCCGGACACTTAAACCGCGACCTGGTCGTTGTCTTAAATGATAACGAAATGTCCATTGCCGAGAATGTCGGTGCGGTGTCAGGATTCCTCTCCCGTACCTCCAGCAGTGAATTTATCCATAAGTTCAAGCGGGAAACCGAGCAGCTTATCAAGCATGCCAAAAGCGACATGGGGCATGGCGTTATCAGGCT
>CAZNWF010000209.1:0-3303 GCA_964576485.1 uncultured Geobacter sp.
GTACTCTTTCTACTGGATTGGAGTAAAGCTTGTCAAATTCAAACAGGTTTCATGGTACTAAACCTGCTGTGTTTCTTGACCGGGACGGCACCATAAATGTTGAAAAAGACTATCTCTACCGGGTGGATGAGTTTGAGTTTACTCCCGGTGCAGTGGAGGCGATCAGGCTTCTGAATCAGGCCGGCTATCTGGTTGTCGTGGTTACTAACCAGTCCGGGGTGGCGCGGGGATACTATAGCGAGGCAGATGTGAAAACGCTGCACAGCCATATTGATCAGGTATTGATGTCGCAAGGTGCCCGGGTGGATGCCTGGTATTACTGCCCCCACCATGAGCATGGTAACCCGCCTTATAACCAGCTCTGTGAGTGTCGCAAGCCGCTGCCGGGCATGCTGCGGCAGGCTGCATCTGATCATGCAATTGACCTGACCCGTTCCTGGATGGTGGGAGACAAACCGGCTGACATTGAGGCCGGGCTGGCAGCTGGATGCAGGCCGGTACTGGTAATGACCGGCTATGGCGCTGAAACGGCTGATCGGTTGCCGTCCGAAGTCCCTTGCTATCCTGATTTGCTGACTGCTGCACAATTTATTGTGGCAGTTTGACAGGGAGCTTGACCCTGTGTTAATGCTACCAAGTTACTGAACTTGAACTAAAACCTGCATGCTCCTGATCTGTCTGGCAGAGGAAATGGGCAGAAGGCTACTCCTACATGTATGCTTGATTTTTTTCGTAAATATTCATTGCCCATTCTGGTTGTTGCGGGGTTGCTGGTCGCACTGATCACCTATTCACTGAACCTTTCACAGACACGTCAGGCAAATCTGCTTGAACGGAGTGTGAACGGTTCGCTCGCCCCGATTCAAAAGCAGGCGACCTCCAGTGGTGGCTTTTTAGGCCGAGTCTGGCGTGACTATTTTGATCTGGTGGACGTGAAACAGGAAAACAACCAGCTTAAGGGAGAGATAAAGCAGCTGAACAGTGCTTTGGCTGCTGCTGGTGAAGCACTGCGTGAGAATGAACGCCTGACACATCTGCTTGATCTGCGGAAGACGGTCAAGGAGCCGACTGTTGCTGCCATGGTGATTGGTGAGGATGTCGCCCCCTGGTTCCGCTCTCTGACGATTGATCGTGGTTCCGAGAGCGGGATCAAAGAGGGGATGCCGGTCCTGGCTGCTAACGGGGTGGTGGGACAGACGGTTAAGGTAACGGCCAACTCCAGCCGGGTACTGCTGCTGACCGATCATGCCAGCGGCATTGCAGCCATGATACAGCGCTCTCGGGCCCGCGGGGTGGTTAAGGGACGTGGTGATAACCTCTGCTCGCTGGAGTTTGCCATGCGTGGCGAAGATGTGCAGGTGGGGGATCAGGTGGTCAGTTCCGGCATCGGCGGGATCTTTGCCAAGGGGTTGCCGATTGGTGAGGTGGCCATGGTGAAGAAGGGTGAGTACGGCATTTTTCAAACGGTAACCATCCGTCCAGCGGTCAGTACTGCCCATCTTGAAGAGGTGCTGGTGGTCCTGCGTGCTCCACGTGATTAAAGGTATGCCGTTATGACCGGTTTTTTGAAGGGAGCAGTGCTGGTGCTGGTGTTGGTGCTGCTGCAGACATCGGTACTCCCCCTGTATCTGACAACACTCTACAAACCGGATCTCCTGCTGATTCTGATGGTCTTTCTTGCCTTGCGGGCACCTGTCAGTACCAGCCTGCCGGCAGCGTACGGCCTGGGGCTCTTGAAAGATTGTTTAAGCGGCCTCTATCTTGGCTTGAACGCTTTTTCTTTTTTGATTATCTTTCTGGTGTTAAAAGCCCTTTCCGACCGTCTCTATGTTCAGAATGCGCTGTTGCTGGTCTTGACGGTTTCTCTCTCTACCCTTGCCACCATGCTGATCAATACTGTCCTGTTGACGATTTTTTCAGAGGCCAGTGGCGTATTTTCATCAATGTTGACCGCCATGCTGCCACATCTGTTGATGAATGCCTTTGTGGCATCTCTGGTGGCGGTGTTTCCTGAGCTTGGCAGAGTCAGGGCCGTCAAATGATCAAAGGACAACGCTACGTCAGAGAGCTTGCCCAGCCACGGCGGCGCACCATACCACTGGCTGTTGTGGTGACGGTGCTCTTTTTCCTGCTCTTGCTGCGTCTCTGGTATCTACAGATCATCAAGGTTGATGACTATCGGGCAATGTCAGAGAATAACCGTCTGCGTTTTCTGCCGGTGGCGGCCTCTCGCGGCGCCTTGATGGACCGTAATGGGACGGTGATGGTCAATAATAGGCCATCCTTCAGTCTGTCGATCATTCCTCAAGAGGTTAAGGATGTCGAGGGGATGCTGGATCGGTTGGCCACGCTTCTGAAGCTGGACCGGGCTGAGCTGCAGGAACGCTGGGAAAAAACAAAGGGGCGAGCCCGTTACTACCCGGTAGTAATTGCGGTGAATATCACGCAAGACCAGGTTGAGATAGTAGAAGAAAACCGGTTACGCCTGCCTGGGGTAGAAGTTAGTGTCAAACCGATCCGGGAATACGCCTTTCAGAATTCAGCGGCCCATCTGCTGGGGTACATTGGTGAAGTCTCTGATAAAGAGTTGGATGCTCCCGCCTACAGCGACTATAACCCCGGTGACTACATTGGGAAAAACGGTATTGAAAAAGCCTGGGAAAATGAGTTGCACGGCAGTGATGGTGGTCGTCAACTTGAGGTTGATTCTCGGGGGCGCGTACTGCGGGTGATTAGTGAGAACAGCCCGACCGTTGGTAACAGCCTTGTTCTGACCGTTGACAGTCGCTTGCAGCGAACAGCAGAGCAGGCGTTCGGCGGGCAGGCCGGTGCAGCGGTGGTGATGAACGTATATAACGGTGAAGTGTTGGCTTTTGTCAGTAACCCCACCTTTGATCCCTCGCTTTTTGCCGGACGTATTCCGGCAGATATCTGGAAAGGATATTTAGAGGATAAACGCCACCCCCTAGAGAACAAGGCCTTGTCAGGCCAGTATCCACCTGGCTCAACCTTTAAGATGGTGACCGCTCTGGCAGGCCTTGAGGCGGGGGTCATTAATGAAAATACATCAGTATACTGTGATGGTGCCTATGAAATGGGCAGTAGCAAATTCCGCTGTTGGAGTAAATCCGGCCACGGCAGTGTGAACCTGCGGAAGTCGCTGAAAGAATCCTGTGATGTCTATTATTACCAGCTGGGTGAAAAGCTGGGGGTGGACCGGATTGCTGCCATAGCGGAGCGTTTTATGCTGGGCCGTGAGCTGGGAATAGGGTTGCAGCATGAAAAAAAAGGGCTGATTCCCAC
>CAZNWF010000210.1:0-3298 GCA_964576485.1 uncultured Geobacter sp.
ATATCAGCTACCGGACCGAGCAGATCATGCTGCAGCCGGGCGAACTGTTCCTGCTCTACACTGACGGGGTCAATGAAGCGGTCAATCCGAGCCTTGAAGAGTACGGGGAAAAACGCCTGCTTGATTGCGTGGCAACCCATGCTGCTGCGACACCGGATCAGATCATTCACGCCATCCGGGCCGAGGTGCTGGACTTTGCCAGTGGTGCGCCGCAGTCGGATGATATCACCATGCTGGCGATCCGGTATCTGGGGAAGCAGGCATGATCTTGCGTCTGTTACTGTGCGCAGTACTGGCAGCAGCCATGCTCTGCCCGACGCTTGCTTCAGCCAGAGAACGGGTTGAGATTGCCATGGTGCTCTGGCGGGGAGAGACCGAAGCAGAAAAGGGATTTCGTGAAAAACTGGCCGCATCGTCCGACTACGAGGTGGCGGTTACGGTCTTTGACGCAGGCCAGAACAAGGAAAAGCTGGACAGGATCCTGGCCGGGCTGGACCCGAAACGCTTCCGCCTGGCCTACACCTTCGGCACCATGGTGACCCAGGCCGCCCTGCAGCAGACCAGCGACATCCCGATCATCTTCAACATTGTGCAACGTCCGGTTGAGGGCAAGATAGCTGCCAGCATGGAGCATCCCGGAGGCAGGGCCACCGGCGCCTCCAACCTGGTGCCGATGGACAGCGCCTTCCGCACCCTGGGCACCCTGATGAACATCCGCAAACTGGGATTTGTCTACTCAAGCCACGATCCTGCCCCCCGCTACCAGCTGGCAGAGATCAAACAGCAGCAGAAACGGTTCGGCTTCAAGACCTTTGAGTTTCCGATCAACGGCAAAGAGGGGATTGCCTCTACCATGAAGCAGGTGATTGATGCGCGGGTTGATGCGGTGATCTTTCCGTCCGACTCTTTTGTCAAGGCCAATGCAACCAGGATTATCGGCATCCTGAACCAGCACCGGATCCCCAGCGTGGTGGTCATACCGGAGATGGTCAGCGAAAACCGGGCCTTGATCTCGCTGGGACCGGATTACCGCACCCTGGGCCAGTTGGCGGCAGACAATGCCCTGCAGGTCCTGAAGGGGAGCAAACCTGCTGATCTGCCGGTTCGTGTTGTGCCGCAACTGGCCATCATGATCAACCTTACCACGGCAGACCGGCTGGGCATCCATATCCCTTTGCAACTACTGTCAGTTGCCTCGGTTGTGCGGTAGCCGCTATGGGAACAGCTACCGCCATTATCAGCAGCGGCGCCATTGCCGCCCAGTTTCTCTCCCTGCGGATGCTGGCAACCGCCATGATCATCATCATGGCCGGGGCCCTGATGGCCAAATGGGAAGGAGGCGGCCAGCAGAGTACCCTGGCCCGGCTGAACAGCCAGATCTTCATCCCCTGCCTTATTTTTTCGGCCCTGAACCGCACTCCGCTGGCACTGTCAGAAGCGCTTGTCATGGGGGCAGGAGCCCTGTTCTTTGCACTCTGTTCCTACCCGCTGGCCCACTGGTGGGTTGCACGGGACCCGGAGGGTGACCGGAACGGCTTTATCTCCATGCTGTTCGGCAGCACCAGCACCATCCTACTTCCACTGGCCTATCTGCTGTTTGGCAGCCAGGGGCTGGCCAAGGCCGCCTTCTTCCACCTGATGAACCTGTTTCTGATCTACACCTGGGGCCGCTGGCGTGCCGGGCATCCTACCCAGCTGGCTGCCTTCCTGAAAACACCGACCCTGCATGCGGTGTTACTTGCTCTGGTATTGAAGCTGTTTGAACTGGAGCTGCCCGGACAGCTGCAGGATCTGCTCTGGCTGGTGGAAAAGGGGATCAGCATGATGGCGAGCGGCGCCCTGCCGATCCTGCTGATCAGCCACGGCTATGCCCTGTACTGCCTGCGCAGCTCCGGAGCTGCCTGGTGGTCCGGCGCTGCGTTTCTGCGCATGCTCTGGCTGCCGCTGGTGGCAACCACGCTGATTCTGGTGCTGCGGGCAAGTGGCCTAGCACCGCTGGATAAGGGCTATGACCTGATGCACTACCTGGACCTGCGTACCACCGAGGCGATACTGCTTTTGGCCTCCGCTCTGCCCTGCACCATTTCCGCTTTCTGGCGGCCAGGGGACAGCCCGCTGTCCAAACGGGACTCATCGTTGCTGCTCTCATCAGCCCTCTTGTCGATCATCGCCTTTGGCTTGCTGGTGTTTATTGTTAACCGTTACATCTTCAACGCCTGAAACGGAACCACCATGTTTTCAAACCAGAATTTTCTGATCATCAGCGCCGTCATCCCCTCCTTTGCCATCGCCTTTGCCGGTTTCTGGCTGGGCAGGCTGGACACCAGGCGGGAACTGAACCAGAAGAGCATCTCAAACCTGGTCTACTATTTTCTGGTGCCGTCGCTGATCTTCTCATCCACCCATAAACGGGCCTTTGATCCGTCCGAGTTCTCACTGCTGTTTGTCTCAGCCATTGCCATGATCCTGCTGATGGTGCCGGTGGCGCTGCTGCTGAAACGCCGTGCCGGAGTATCCCGCAACGGCTTCATCCTGCCACTGATCTTTATGAACACCGGCAACATCTCTCTGCCTATCGCCCTGCTCATGTTCGGCAATGAAGGGCTTTCCAAATCCATCATCTTCCACCTGGCCAACATCTTTGTGCTGTACAGCGCCGGGGTCTTTCTGGTCAGCGGCCAGACCGATCTGAAGCAGTTTCTGAAGATTCCGGCCCTGTATGCCATGGTTGCCGGTGTGGCAGCCGCAACCCTGCCGCTACCTGAAGCAGTGAAACCTGCCCTCTATTTTGCGGGCAAGCTGACCGATATCCTGGGGTATGGCGCCATACCGCTTTTGATTGTCAACCTGGGCTATTCGATGAGTGATATCAAACTTGAGACCCTGAAGACCGGCATTGCCGGGGGGATGATACGGTTGCTGGGCGGGCCATTACTGGGGATCGGGCTGGTACTGTTCTGGCGCATGATCGGCTGGACACCGGTTGACCCCACCCTTGATCCATTGATTTGGTTGGGCTACCGGACCTCAGAGGCGGTCATTATTCTGAACGCCTCCATGCCGGGTCCGGTCATGGCCTACCTGCTTAACCTGAAATACGACAACTGCCCGGAACAGGCAGCAGCCATGGTGGCAGTCGGCACCCTGGGGGGAATGGTCACCATCCCGCTGGTGCTGCAGCTGATTACTACCTTGATCATGAAGGCCGGTTAGTAGATTGCAATTCTTGAAATTCAACGACAGCCCCTCCAAACCTCCCCTTGTCAGGGGAGGCTTAAAAACGTCCCCCCTGACAAGG
>CAZNWF010000211.1:0-3223 GCA_964576485.1 uncultured Geobacter sp.
TCCCCTGATGGCCGTTTTGCCTTCCCCCGCTTCCAGGCAGCCTTTGACGGCATGTATGCTATTGCCAAGCTGGTGGAGTTGGGGATTACCGTTGGTCTGCCGTTTTCACGGGTTCTTGAAGAAGCTCCCACGCGGGCCTTCCTGCAGGCCAGCATCCCCTGTCCCTTTGAGATGAAGGGGGGGATTATGCGCAAGATGAGTGAGGATTCCCTGGAGCAGGAAGCCTCTTTCATTGACGGCATCAAGGTGCAGTTTGACAATGACTGGGCGCTGGTGCTGCCGGATCAGTACAGCTCCTTCGTGCATATCTTTGCCGAGGCCAAGGATGAAAAGACCGCTGGCAAATTACTGGATGACTATCGGAAAAAGGTTGAAAAGTGGAAGAAAGAGTTGGAATAGCCGATTATGACCAGACCGATTGACGTCATATTTCTGTGGCACATGCACCAGCCGTACTACAAGGACCCGGTCAAGGGAGAGTACGCCCTGCCCTGGACCTACCTGCATGCCATCAAGGACTACTATGACATGCCGGCCATTGTGGAGGATACACCAGGGGCGCGGGCGGTGTTTAATATCGTGCCGTCACTGGTGGAACAACTACTGGAGTATGCAGCCGGTACAGCGGTTGATCCGTTTCTGATCAAGGGCCAGATGAATCCGGCAGATATGTCTGAAGAAGACCGGATCTTCCTGCTGGAGAACTTTTTTTCCGCCAACCGGCAGCGAATGATTGAGCCACACCGCCGCTATCTAGAGCTACTCTACATGGCGGGCGAAGGCAAGCCTGGTGCCGTACGTGAGCGAGTCAGGCATTTTAGTAACCAGGATCTGCAGGATCTGCAGGTCTGCTTCTTTCTGTCCTGGACCGGTGAGGCGGCCCGGCGTCGTTTTCCTGCCTTTCAGGAGTTGCTGGCCAAGGGGCAAGGCTACACAGCAGAAGACCGTGCTCTGCTGTTTGCCACCCAACGCAAACTGCTGAACGAGATTGTGCCGCTCTACAAGCGGCTGCATGCCTCAGGGCAGATTGAACTGTCAGTCACCCCCTACTTTCACCCGATCCTGCCACTTTTGTGTGATACCCAGCTGGCCAGGGAGGCGATGCCCCGTGTAACCCTGCCTCAGGAACGGTTCCGGCATCCAGAGGATGCCCGGGCCCATATCTGCCATGGTCTGCGTTATTTTCAGGAGGTATTCGGCATTACGCCACGGGGGATGTGGCCTTCCGAAGGCTCGGTCAGTGACGAGGTGCTGCAACTGATCCGTGACTGCGGCCTGGAATGGGTGGCAACCGATGAAGAGGTGCTGGCCCGTTCGCTGGATGGCGGCCTGGGCGAGCATCATGAGCGGCTTTACCACCCCTGGCGGTTTGCCACCGCCAAAGGGGATCTGGGGATTTTCTTCCGCGATCACCAGCTTTCAGACCTGATCGGCTTTACCTACAGCCAGTGGGATGCCCGCAGGGCGGTGGCTGATTTTACCGGTCGCCTGCGTCAGATCAGCCGTCAGGTGGGCAGTGAAGGCAAGGTGATCCCGGTCATCCTGGATGGTGAAAACGCCTGGGAATTCTATCTTGACAATGCCTACGATTTTCTTTCCGGTATCTATGCCGCCGTTGCCGACGCCCAGGATCTCAATCTGACTACCTGTAGTGATGTCCTGGACCAATCAAATTTTGAAGGTCGTCTGCACCGGATTCATCCCGGTTCATGGATTAATGCCAACTATGGCATCTGGATCGGGCATCCAGAAGAAAACCTGGCCTGGGATCTGGTGGCAGGTGCAAGACGGGCAATTATGGAACATCATCCCGAAGCAGCCCACCAGCTGGCTCATGGCGGTCTGGACGGTGACGCAGTCACCCGCCTGCTCTGTACCTCACTCTATGCTGCTGAAGGGAGCGACTGGTTCTGGTGGTTTGGGGATGATCATTTCTCGCCCCACAGTGATCGGTTTGATCGTCTGTTTCGTCAGCACCTCACCAATATCTACACGGTGCTGGGGATCAGCCCGCCCCGTGAACTGCTGGAGCCGATCAAGAAGAAGAGTCCGGCCGGCCTGGTGCGTGAACCGGCTGGCTTCATTGAGCCGGATATCAATGGCCGGGTGGGAGATTACTTTGAATGGCTGGCAGCCGGCCTGTTTGATCTGACCCGTCAGGGCTCTGCCATGCATTCGTCGGATCGCCTGTTGCAAGGGTTCTACTGGGGTTATAACCGTGATTCGCTTTTCTTCAGGATTGACGGCGTTCAGGAGCTTTCCCGTCTGCTTAAGGAAAATGATATCCTGGCCCTGCAGCTGATTGCAGACCGTGAATACCGCTTACCGATGCAGCGCAGTATGGAAGAAGGACTGTTGCTGGTCAGAGAGCTGGGAAGCTGGACCCCAACCAACAGTTGCTGCCGTTGGGCCATTGACCGCACCTGTGAGCTGGCACTGCCACTGGAAGGGCTGCACCTGTTACCGAAATCGAAGCTGTTTGTCAGCGTCACTTTAACCCGCAACAGTGAAGAGATCGGGCGCTGGCCATCTGATGCGCCGTTAATGCTGAATTATGAAGGGCCGGATCTGGAAGCCAATGACTGGCTGATTTAGAAAGTTATTGGTAAAAATTCATGATAATGGGCCGCGGATAACGCGGATTGAGCTGATCAACGCGGATTTTTAAACATAAAGATTTGATCCGCGCATATCCGCCTAACTCTGCGTCATCCGCGTGCTATTTTTGTTTTCTGCTTTTTGATTGGAGCATATATGTCCGAACTGCGTTGGGACCCATTAAAACTGCATTGGGTGATTATTGCCACTGAACGGGGCCGTCGTCCCCGTGACTTCCAGGCAGAGCCGGAACCGTTGCCGGTTACCTCCTGCCCGTTCTGCTACGGCAATGAAGACAAAACTCCACCGGAGATCTTTGCCATCCGGCCCAGCGGCATGCCCAATACCCCTAACTGGAAAGTACGGGTCATCCCCAACAAATACCCGGCGCTGCGGATTGAAGGTGAACTGGAAAATCGTGGTCATGGCCCCTATGATGTGATGAACGGCATCGGCGCCCATGAGGTGATCATTGAGACGCCGGACCACAACAAATCCATGGCAGACCTGACTCCGGCAGAGCTGACCGATGTCTTGATCACCTGGCGAACCCGCCTGCTGGACCTGCGCCGGGATTTCCGTTTCCGTTACATGATCCTGTTCAAGAACCATGGCGCGCGGGCCG
>CAZNWF010000212.1:0-3175 GCA_964576485.1 uncultured Geobacter sp.
AGAAACTGTTTCATTGGTGATCTCCCTCCTCATGGTCATGGTGGCCATCCTTGTTCTTGGTTGCCAGCAGATGTACGCCGGTGAACAGGGCCGGCCAGATGGAAAGTACCATCGGTACGAATCCCAGGAAGTCTTTGACGTTGGAGATGATCGGCTCATTCTGGATATGGCCGTCAAAACCGACTTTGTCGAAATCAACACTGCTTAAGTACATCCAGCTGGTGCCGCCAACAGCCTTTTCACCATACAGTTTGTCCACATATTTGGCCGGGTTGGCCTGAATCCGGTCATGTCCCAGCTTGATCAGGTCAGCCCTGCGGCCAAAGGTCATGACTTGCTGTGGGCAGATGTCGACACATGCGGGCGGCTTGCCATCTTTCAGGCGGGTGTCGTAGCAGAAAATGCATTTTTTGACCAACGGGTTTAAGGGGCTTGAGTAGCTGTAAGCCGGGATGTTGAAGGGGCAGGCGATCATACAGTTACGGCAGCCGACACAAACGCTGGCATCAT
This sequence comes from uncultured Geobacter sp., assembly GCA_964576485.1. GTDB lineage: Bacteria > Desulfobacterota > Desulfuromonadia > Geobacterales > Pseudopelobacteraceae > Trichlorobacter. Next base: position 511 of record CAZNWF010000212.1, read on the forward strand.
AAATAACCGCGCCTTCCTTGGTCTTGGTGTAGGCGTTGACAAAGCAGGAGCTGAGGCAGGCCGGCTCAGTGCAGTGGTTGCACTGGATTTTGCGGAACAGGGTTTCCTTGTCGGCAACCTTGTATTCGTTGACAACGGTATAAGCCTTTTCAGTGGTGCGGCGCTTGTCTTTAAATACGGAGGTGTCATCAAATGCCAGATCCGGTTCCGGCAGTTTCTGTTCAGCATTGCAGGCAGCCTCACAACTACGGCAGCCAACACAACGGGTCAGGTCAACCAGCACCCCCATAGCATCCGGGTATCCTTCAAATGAACCGGCTGCCATCGCCTTGCCGCTGGCAACGCTCACGGTCGCAGCGGTTACACCGCAGGCCAGACACCCTTTCAGAAAATCTCGACGTTCAATCATGGTACACGTTCTCCTTCCCGTGGATATCGGTTCAGTGGTGTGCTGTCTTTGGTTTGGCAGGCGCCTTGGGGGCGTATTTGCCGGACTTGAAGATGGCATCGCCGCCATCATTGCGCTTGTGGCAGTCCTGACAGCCGGTGGGGCCGTTCATCTTCTGGTGACAACCCAGGCAGCTGATATGGTAGGCAGCCTTCAGACCCGGTTTGTCGCGGTGGTAAATCGGCGGTTGCTGATCGCGTTGCTGCTTAAGTGCTTCAGGGGTAAACGGCTCTGCAGTATGGCAGCCCTTACAGCTGACGGTTGCCTGGGCACCGCTGTTTTTGTGGCAGCGGGCACAGTTGGGATCAGTTACCTGGGCACCAGTGGTGTGGTGGTGACAGAGACCGCAGTCTTTCAACTTGTTGATGTGTGCCGCGTGATTAAAGCTGACCGGTGCGTAGTACTTCTGAATTGCACCGATGCTGACCTTGTCCGGGATGCCGGCGCCAAAGCAGACGTTGGACACCAGCATCATCAGGATGCCTGTTAGTCCCAGGATCATCTTTTGTTTTACTGCATGCATAGCCCTCTCCTTGTAAAAGATGGCCGGTATTTATTTGCTGCAGATACCGGTCGTTAGTGCAGAAACGGATGTTCCTAGTGGGCTGCTTCCTGGGTGCTGTTCTTGCCACTCATCATGTAGCGATAGAACATCGGAAAGCCGACAAAGAATGCGACGCAGATCAGGTATTCTACCGTTTTGATGTATTGGTAAAAATCCACCAGCGTGTAAACCGACTTGACATGTCCAATTGCACTGAATAACTCCGTCATGATCCATCCTCCTTTTATCTGTGCCGGCCAATGACCGGCTGTATTTGCTCTTTCAAATACCGGGCGTTATGAATTCTTCATATTCTCAAAGGCGCAGGCCACGGCCTGCCGCAACTCTTCACGGTCTGCCGGATCAATCGGCTTTAAGGAGTGGTAAAAGATCCCTTCCTTGCGCATCTTGCGGATGACCGGCAGTGATGTTTCATCCGAAACCAGTATGATGGTCAGATCACGGCTGCACTTTTTTAGCAGCGGGATCAGCTCAGCTGCAGCCAGTTCATCAAATTCACTGCTTAACAGCACCACCTGGGCTGATTTCTTTAAAATACCGTGCAGTACATTGGCGGCCGAGGTGGTCACCATCACGTTGTAGCCGGCCTCAATGCAGAGGTCAGCCAGTACCTTGCGGGATTCAACGTTTTCGTCTGCTATCAGAACACCTTGCATAGCGGTTACTCCTGTCTTTGAAAGAAGAGCTACTTCTCGCCTTCACGTTTAAAGGGAGAGAAGGAGGCCTCAGCAGGATTACTGGAGAACAGCCCTTTCATCATCGATGCAAACATCACAACGGCAGGTGCGGCCTGGAACAGCACAACCATGACGCCAAAGCCGATGAAGAACCAAATCAGCATGCCGTTGCCGGCCTGCTCTGCGCCGCCTGCCGCAGCAGACGCGGCGGTTGCACTTCCAGCAGCTATCGGAAGCAGTATTTTAAATACTTTTTTCATGTTTGCTCTCCGGGAGTCTCTCAAGAATCATTAAAATGCACTTACAATAGAGCACGCATCGTGCCAGTATTGGATTAAACAGAAAGTTAACCACTAACTTGCCGGTATAGCGGGACATTTAATGGCATCTCGCAGATGCAAAACGTAGTTTTGATTTGTGTATACTGTATACAACACTGATACATCAAGGTGGTTCCAGAACGTTTATTTGTCTCTGTTGTCAATGTAACTGACTGTTATTAATATACAATATTAAGGTGTATGATTTTTATATACGAAGGGTGGGGTGTATGAAACAGGTGATGGCTCAAACAGGCTGCTGAATATTAAAAAGCCTCCCCCCGGAAATCAGGGAGAGGCTTGCTAGCAAAGGACCGCTGGTAGATTTTACTGTCGGACAGTAACGACCTTTTTCAGGGAAATCATATCCACCACGGGCAAAACCGGTATCTGTGTGACACCATAATCACGGGCCAGGTTAATATCATCAGGTACTGCCTTAAGCAACTTTTCAGCCACCTGTTGGTCTGCCTGACGATAGCGTAACTTGGCCTCAATTGTTACTTGCTTGGCTCCACCGGGCACCTGTAGGCCAAACCAGGCGTCTTTAAATCCTTTGGGCGGAATGGTTTCGTGACTTGAAAAAGCTGTGACCACCCAGGGATCTATAGCATAGTGCATGTCGCTACCCATGCCGTCAGAATTGAATTTACGT
>CAZNWF010000213.1:0-3128 GCA_964576485.1 uncultured Geobacter sp.
CAAAATCAATTTTCCAACCATGACTTTTACCTCCGTTCGGCTTTCATTGCCTAACGGGGTGCCCGGTTCACCCGCTTCGCCCGGTCGGTTTTCCGGGCGGGGCGGCGTGCAACCGGCTGGTTATCTGTTCTCTGTTTTGGCCCACTCGAAAAGTCCATCGTGTGAAGCCGCGAGTGCCCAATCACTGGATATTGGTATCGCCGTTAAGTCGTCCGAGGAGGGATACCAAAAATCGGACCAAGATTCCCTCAGAATCTCCCACTTGGTTTGTACAGCCAGTTCATTGCTCCATGAAATAACAATTGGCTCATCGGCGGCAATCGGCAGGTCATTCATCCAGGTTTTCATTGCTTCTTCATTTTGCTCTGCATTTATTTTCCGCAGTTCATACGTTTCAGACGGATTTAGCCCTTCGGGCTGGTGCAGATGCTTCAAGGCGGCATGAAGTTTTGATGCCGCTTGTATGGTGAGTGGACGGATGGCCTGTAGCTGCTCACGGGAAAATTCTGCGTGGGTTTTACTGTTCCACCGCCAAAGAAGCGGAAATTGCAGTATGTCGCCAAAATCATTTTCGGATAGTTCAATTATTGGTTTCATATTTCTTCTCAGATAACGGGGGTGCCCGGTTCACCCGCTTCGCCCGGTCGCTTTTCCGGGCGGGGCGGCGTGCAACCGGCTGGTTAGGCGTTTTCGAGTTCACCTTCACAGAACCGGGAACAATGCCTTCAGCTTCGCTTTCATGTCATCGCTCAACTGCACAAACAGCTCGGCATTGTACGAGCCGCTGGGCATCGGGTAAATACTCGGGTCAGTACCGGCTGCCAGTTGAGTTGTTGGTTGTATCAGTGGCGCATTAACCTGAGATATATCCGGAGATTTGACAATCTGCATCGCAGCGACTGCATATTTGCGGGCTGTTGCCGCCGGTGTTCCCGCTTTGACCGCCGGATCAACGTTGGTAGTAACGATTGAAACAGAGTAGTCACTGTTCAGCTTAAGATCAAACATACGCAACTGCTGGGGGAAATCATGGAGTGATGAGGTTTCAACCTGCCAGAAGCCCCGTTCCGGCCTGGTGGCATCATCGCTTGCAAACGCCTTGACCACATTGACATGGCGATGACCGGCTATCCACATCAGCAGATTGGGATGACTGTGCAGTTCGGCAAGCAACCCCGGCAGGTCTACCGCATTTTGAACGCTGGAAGGATTGCCGGAATTATCAAACCACTCCATGTAGGTGCCTTTAGGGGTAACGCATATCGGAATATGGGCGGCTATGATCATCAGTTGACCGGCGGCATCACCGGCTGCCAGTTCGGCTTTCAGCCATTTCCAACGTGGCTGGTCAAGAAAACCGTGGCCATGAATTTTGGCGGAGTCATCATCTTCCCGCTGGGTGTTGTCCAGCACAATAACTTTGATGTAGGGCTTTGGAGTAAAACTGTAGCAGGCAAATCCTTTTTCACGGCCGGCTGGTACAAGGTTGAAACCATGCCCCACTGGGCTGGTGGCTGTTTTGAAAAATTCACCCACCCATTCCGCTTTGGTCAGTGAACGACGGTCAGGATCAGGCACTACCGTTGGCGGTATGGTAAAACCGGGATCTCCAACCTTGCCAGCTTTTACAATAGCGCCAGTGGGGGTGGAACCGTCAATGACCCCCATGTAGTAGAGCGGAGGGGTTGTATCGTAAATTTTATATGAGTTGGCAAGGGTATTCCCCATGGCAATAACTTCGCTGGCGGTATAACTGCCGCGCAGGTCGCCAAGTTCGCCGGTATCCAGCGGGATGGAGCCCAGCCAGAAATGATCGTGGTTGCCGATGGTCTGATACCAGGGGATCTCTGGATTCAGTCCTGCAGCTTTGAACGGTTTCTGATAATCGATGCTGTCGCTCCCCGCGTGAGCGCCGGAGCTTGGGGTGATCACCTTGCCGTCAATCACATCGATATACCACCTGAGTTCGTTATACTGGGTGCTGTTGCAGGCGTCCCCCAGCGATATGCCGAAATCGATCCGCTCCTGTTTATGCAAGGCATTGACGGTCTGGATAGCGGCATCAAGCACCTGGGTCGAATACAACATGGTCGGAGAATAGGTTGATGTCTCCTTACCCATCAGAACTTCCATATAAATCGCCTGGGAAGGGGACTCCTTGTCAGTGATATGGATGTCGGTGATGGCGAAGAATCGCAGCAGTTGTTTTGCCGGGGTGGATGACGGATAGACATATCCAGCTGCCATGAGATCATTCCGTTTTTCAACATCCAGCCCGGGGCCATCGGTCCAGACGCCATAGCCATATTTGTCGTAATCTGCAACCTTTTGCAGATCTATTGACGCAATTTTTCCTGAAAAGGTTGTGCCCGGTTTGATTGTTTTAACCGCTGTCGTAGTAACAGTTGAAGCAATCGGATAGCCTGTAATCTGTGGTGTGCTACTGTTACTGCCACAGCCGAAGCTCAAGTTTCCCAGGGAAATACAGGCTGCTGTTCCGGCTGTGTATTTGATGAAATCCCGCCGCGATATCTCATCGTTTTTTTTCTGCTCCTGATCCGGTGTCTTTTTCTGATTGCTCATTATGCTGCTCCTATAGTTTGATGCTCTTAAACAAAAGTTGGTTCAGGTATAGTGTACACCAGATTGATTACTTTACAATCTGTCGCCGGTCAGTTTTTTGTCCCGCGCGACATCACCGCCTGGACTCGCTTCACCTTCCCCGGCCGCAACAGGAAATACTGCGATTTCGAATGGCACTGGCAGTACTTTGATGCCGTCGACCATTATGCGTCAACATCAGCCGCAATTCCTGTGGCCACATCCATTGCGTGATCGATGTCAATATCGAACATTGCTATGTGGAATCGGTCACACCAGTGAGCTATGTCTTGATGATTAACAGGGGAAGTTACCGGTGATGTTCCCCAACGAAGTACTTCCGTCATCGACTCTGCGGTAAATGGCAGATTGATTTTTTGGGATTTCTCTTCTGTCCAGCCGCCAGCACATTTATTTCAGTTCATCCATTCTCCGCGATAGCTGCGTTCATTTTTAACTCTTTTTTGTCGCCTAACGGGTTGCCCGGTTCACCCGCATCGCCCGGTCGGTTTTCCGGGCGGGGCGGC
>CAZNWF010000214.1:0-3121 GCA_964576485.1 uncultured Geobacter sp.
CCTAACCCAACAGGGTTCGTAGGGTATCAACCAGACTGCTCTGTTCAAAGTCACTTTTAACAATATAGGCGTCAGCCCCGACCTGAATACCGCGACGTTTGTCCTCTTCCCGTTCCCTCGAGGTAATGATAATAATCGGGATAGTACGATACCGGTCATCCTCCCTCAACCTGGCGGTCAGGGTAAAGCCGTCCATATTGGGCATCTCAACATCGGTCAGCACCGCATCAAACGGCTCGGCCAGCGCCTTGTTCAATCCATCCTGCCCATCTTCAGCCAGGGTAATCTGATAGCCGTATGCCTCAAGCAGATCTTTTTCAATCTCTCTGGTACTGAGCGAGTCATCCACGACCAGCACCCTGAAACCTCCAGCGCCACCATTACTGGTGGTAACACCCCGCTCTGCTTCAATCGTTGTGCGCTGCAACTTGCGGGACGCATCAAGCAGAGCCGGTGCATGCAGCACGTTAACCAGTTCATTTTTACCGGTAATAACCATGCCTGATACCATCGGAACCTGCCGCAGATGTCCAGGTAACGGCTTGATAACCATATCGTATTCATCAAGCAGCTCATCCACGATCAGAGCCAGCTTTTCATTGCGTGCCTGTATCACCACCAGTAGCAGGCCTGTTGTTACAGCGGCATTTCCGGATCGTCCGGAGCTGACCAGATACTGAGGAATCTTCACCAAAGCCGAAAGATGCACCACAGGGACAAACTCATTATCCAGCACCACCGCATTACGCCCGGCGGCTACCACCATCAATGATTCTCGCGGCACACGCACCAGACCGCTGACATATTGCGAGGTAAATCCAAAGGGCAGACCTTGCACCTCCACCAGCAGCACCCGCATCACAGCCAGAGAAAGCGGAAGCCGCAGCGAAAAAGTAGTGCCGTGACCTGGAAGGGTTGCAACAGACACCGTCCCTTGCAGGTCATCGACAATGCAGCGCTTGACCACATCCATCCCCACACCGCGACCAGACATGTCGGTAATAATGGCGCTGGTGGAGAAGCCTGGCAGGAAGATCAGGTCGATAACATCTTCCTGCAACATACTATCTGCAGCTTCTTCACTGACAATACCTTTGCGGACAGCCTTTTCCTTGACACTCGCAAGGTCAATACCTGCGCCATCGTCGCTGATCTCAATCAGTACCCAGCCACCATCCTGGCGTGCAGATAACGAAACATGGCCGACAGCAGACTTCCCCGCCTGTACCCGTTGTTCAGTTGTTTCAAGCCCGTGATCAATGGCATTGCGTAACAGGTGAATGATCGGGTCTGACAGTTGGTCAATCATCTGTCGATCCAGCTCGATCTCTGCCCCTGTCACGGCACATTCTGCCTGTTTATTCAGTGAGCGAGCCAATTCCCGCACCATCCTGCCGGCTGAATCAAAAACAATTGCCAATGGCAACATCCGCATCAGCAACGCCTTGTCATGCAGTTCATCCATCAACAGGTTCTGAGCCTGCACATCATCCTTAAGCGCCCTGCCAAAGCGATGCAGCGCTCCCTGGCAGCGTTCATGCTGATTATTGTCAGCAATCGCCCGTTCAATCTCTCGCAAATCCTGAAGACGCTGACGCATCCGGGCATGGCTGGAAACAACTTCACCCATCAGCTTGATCAGCTCATCCAGCTTTGACAGGCGTACCCGTACCGTGTCGGCAGCCCGCAGTTTAGGCTCTGCTGTCTGTGCAGGCTCTGCTGTTGCAACTGATCTGCCTGGCTCCTGCGGCACTGATGCTGCGGGCAGCGGGCTGGCATCTACCGCAGCATCGCTTGTTACAACCTGCACGTCATCCGACTGAAGTACCGCAGTCAGTACCCGGCAGAGTTCTTCATCAACCGCTGGCAGTTCTGGATTGTCCGGCTGTTCTGCCACCCGATCCACCAGCTGGGCAATGGCATCAATACCACGGTAAAGAGCCTGACCAAACGCAGCAGAGAACTGCAGCTTGCCTTCCCGCAAGGCACCCAGCAGATCCTCAAGACGGTGGGCAGTCTCGGTAATAGTGGTCAGCTTGACCATTCGGGATGACCCCTTGATGGTATGTGCAGACCTGAACAGGGCATTGATCAGCTCTGAATCTGCAGCTCCCTGTTCAAGCGCGGCGATACCGTCCCCCATCTTGGCCAGATGGTCACGAGCCTCTTCCACAAACCGTATAACAAATTTTGTCAGATCTATAGCCATGTCTGTACGCTACCCCGTTGCGCTACGATCCAGCTTTGCCAGTTGATGTTCACAAAGCAGGCGTATTTCTGCCACCGGCAACCCCAGCGGAACAACTTTTAAACCTGTTTCAGCGGTAGTTGTCACAAGCTGTTGCAATGTAGTCCGGTAGGCACGCCGCGCCTGTTCCGGCGCACCGGAACGACTGTACAGGTCAGCCAGGTAGTAGTGGGCAGGCCAGCAGGTATGGCAGGCGTACGCTGCCTGCTTAAACCAGCTTACCGCCTCATCCGGCTGTTCGTTCCACTTGGCAGCCAGCCCCAGCAACAAAAAGGCGTCAACGCTCCATTGGTCCTTTTCAAGTACCTGGCGGGCCAGTACCTGAGCCAAGTCAAGCTGCTTACGGTTCAGCATGATCTGGGCCTTCAACAACAGAGCGCCCAAATCATGCCGGTCAGCCTGCAAGCGCGCATCCACCAGATTCAAAGCCTGATCATACTGTTTGCCTTGTATCAGTCCCGAAATAACCTCAACACTCTGCAGTGCAGCCGGTGCTGTCTTCCACCCCTCAGGCAGAATCAATACCGGTAACGGCAGATCGGATGCCTGGTGTTGGCTGGCCGGTACAACCGCCTTCTGGCTTTTTAAGCTGCCGAGTAGTGCCCTCTGCTCCGGCAAAGGAGGGTTGCCCTTGATGAAATAGAACAGCCCTTCTTCCTCAACCATCTCAAAGACACCAAGATCATTTGCAATGGTCTCTGCGCAACCGACAATCAGAATCCCATCCGCTTTCATCAGAGAAGCCAGATTCTGCTGGATCTGCTTGCGGGTTGGCTCGTCAAAGTAGATCGAGACATTACGGAAAAAGATGATATCAAACCCGCCGATATCCTGAGGCATCTCCCGCGCAAGCAGGTTAAGCTCCTGAAAGCT
>CAZNWF010000215.1:0-3053 GCA_964576485.1 uncultured Geobacter sp.
TGCGGGGGATCGGCGTGGCGGTCAGGGTCATGATATCCACACTGGCCCGATAGGACTTGAGCCGCTCCTTGTCCTTGACCCCGAAGCGCTGTTCTTCATCCACAATCAGCAGTCCCAGATCCTTAAAGGCCACATCTTTCTGCAGCAGTCGATGGGTGCCGATGATGATATCCAGCTTGCCGTTTTTAAGCCGCTCCAGCGACTCTTTCTGCTCCCTGGCGGTGCGGAAGCGGGAAAGCATCTCAATGGAAACCGGATACTCTTTCAGACGATTACTGAAGGTCTCAAAATGTTGTGATGCCAGGATCGTGGTGGGCACCAGCAGCGCCACCTGTTTGCCGTCCAGCACCGCCTTGAAGGCCGCCCGCAGCGCCACCTCGGTCTTGCCGTAGCCGACATCGCCGCAGACCAGGCGGTCCATGGGGCGGGAGTGCTGCATATCTCCCAGCACATCCTGAATGGCAGAAAGCTGGTCAGGGGTCTCCTCCCAGGGGAAGGTTGCCTCAAATTCCCGGAACAGCTCGTCCGGGGGAGAAAAACTGTATCCCTGGCTGGCCTGACGCTTGGCATAGACCTCCAACAGCTCAGCGGCAAGCTCTTCGATGTTTTTGCGCGCCTTGCTGCGGGTCTTTTCCCAGCCAGGCCCACCCAACTTAGCCGGTGATGGTGTGGAACCTTCGCCCCCTGCGTAACGTTGCACCAGTCCCAGTCGGTCGATCGGCAGATAGAGTTTGTCGTTGCCGGCATATTCCAACAGGAGAAAGTCACCTTCCACCGCACCGGTCTTCAGGTGCTGCAGGCCACGGTAGATGCCGATGCCGTGATCAACATGCACCATGGCATCACCCGGCTTCAGTTCTGCCAGCGAAGCCAGTATCTGCTTGGTGCGCAGGGCGGTGACACCGCTCTTGCGGCGGGTCCGTTTGCCAAACAGCTCTTCCTCGGCAATTACCGCCAGTTTTGCGTCCGGCAGCCTGAAGCCCCGAGACAGGTCACCAATGGTCAACAGCAGATCGGTGTTGACGGCTGGCGCCTTAGAGTCGAATGGCTCAGCTTCATACAGGGCGCAGCTGATGCCATAGGGGGTAAGCAGTTCCTGCAGTCGCTCTGCCTGACTGATCTGATGGCAAGCCACCATGGTTCGCCAGTTGGCTGCCCGCCACTGTTTCAGGCGCTCCACCAGGGGGCCGAGCAGGTGCTGCTGATTCCGGGCCATACTGATCCGCAGGTCGGTGTTGTCTTCGGATCTGGTTTGGAACAGCTTGGTTTCCGTTTCCCCGCTGACCGCCAGCCGTCTGCAGGTAACCTGCTGGTGCTGGTCAAGGAGTTGCTGCAGTTCTTCCGTTGTCAGATAAAGCTGAGCTGCTTCCGGGTGCAGCCGTTCTTCAGACACTGCCTTGTCTGAGCCGTTCTTGACCTCCAACTGGTGCTGCTGGATCGCCTGGCTGATCAGGTCTGGCTCCAAAAGTATCAGCAAAGGATCGTTGAGGTAGCAGGTAAACTGCTCCAGCGCGGGATAAAAAAGTGGCAGGAGAAATTCAACGCCAGGGGGATAACCGGCTCCCTGCAGCTCTGTTACCAGCTGGCGACGCCGGTCAGCAGAAATGTCCAGCTGATCTGCCCGCACTTTAAGGCGCGGGATAAATTCCTGCAGCGATGACGGAGAGAGGACCAGTTCCCGCGATGGCAGCAGATTCAGGCTGGAAAGCGGTTCCAGTGAGCGCTGGCTTAAGGGATCGAAGCTGCGCAGGGTCTCCACGGTATCACCAAAAAATTCAATCCGCACCGGTCGGGGCAGGCTGGGGGGGAAGATGTCAAGGATCCCGCCCCGTACGGCAAAGCTGCCCCGCTCTTCAACCAGAGGACAGTTGCTGTAGCCCATGCGGACCAGGCTCTCTAACAGGGCATCACGATCCGGTTCATCACCAGGTTTAATGGAACAGGATGCCCCGTCTAAGGCCGAACGGGGGATAACCCGCTGCGCCAGGGCTGCCACCGGCATGACCACGGTGCAGGGGGCACCCTGCAGCAGGCGCTGCAGCGTCTCCAGCCGGGCAGCGCTAATGTCAGGGTGAGGTGAGGCCGCTTCAAAAGGGCTGGCATCCCAGGCAGGAAAAGGGCTGATATTGGCAGCGTTAAAAAACAGAAGCTCGCGGGTCAATTCATCGGCAGCGGTTTGGTCGGCGGTTATGACAACGATCTGGCGTGTCAACAGCCGGGAAAGTTCTGCAACTGCCAGGGCAGGGCCTGAACCGGCCAGACCACAGAGTGTTGCCTGCTCCAGCCCCTGCTGCAGTTGCTCTGCCAGTTGTGTGAGCGTCGAAATATACGGAGAAAATGCGCTTTGTGAGGACATGATAGTATTGTGACCGGGTTATTGGTGGGAGGTCTTGTGTTTTGTACCGGCCTTGATCTTGGGTTTACCACCCTCAACCACGACCCGGAACTGAATGTCACTGGTCCCTAGTTTTTGGGAGATCAGTGGCCGTTGTTTATCAAGTGTTGCCGCCAGCTGTTCGCGGCTTATGCTATCAATCGGCAGGTGGCAGCTGCGGCGGGCTTCAATCAGTTCAGCATAGACCCGCTCAAGCTCCTGCTGATGCTGGTTGGGTTCTTCGGCTTTGGGTGATGGTTTTGCAGGGGCTGCAGATGTGTGCAACGCCGCCTTGAAGCGGTCGCGGGAGTAGCGACCCTCTTCGATTTCACGCAGAATCCTGGTCCACTGCTGGCGGTAGGTGTTGAGTCGTGCCACCAGATTGTTGTAGCGATGCTTGTACATCGTGTTAGTGATCGGGGTGCCGGCATAACGGCGAACCAGCTTTTCCACCTCTTCTGCCAGCTTGATGGGTTCTCGCTTTTCCAGTCCGATAAAGTACTGTTCATAACTGGTGATCAGCTCTTTCAGGCGTGTTTCAAGTATGAGCAGGTCTTCGGCGATTCCCATAAGTCTCTTTGTACAGCAATGATTGTAAGTCGGAAAACTATAGGGTCAAATGCCAGTGCTGTAAAGTAATTATGCCGATAAGACCTTGACGCTGCCAGTACTGGCGGCT
>CAZNWF010000216.1:0-3052 GCA_964576485.1 uncultured Geobacter sp.
ACGTGCGTTTTATTACGCTCAAATTTAGCCTTGGCCATCGACTGGTTCCTCCTGTTTCTTAAATCGAGGGGTATTACCCTTTTACTTTTGCTATGATTTCATCGGATACCGACTTCGGTACCGGCTCGTAATGATCAAAAGTCATGGCGTAGGTTGCGCGTCCCTGAGTTGCAGAGCGAAGATCAGTTGAGTAACCAAACATGTTTGCCAGCGGAACCATGGAACTGACAACCTGAGCACCAGCACGTGAGTCCATTCCCATGATACGGCCGCGACGGGAGTTAAGGTCGCCAATAACCTCGCCCATATACTCTTCCGGCACAACAACCTCAACAGACATAATAGGCTCAAGCAGTATTGGGCCGGCTTTTTGACAACCCTCTTTGAAGCCCATTGAACCTGCAATCTTAAACGCCATTTCTGACGAGTCAACCTCATGGTAGGAACCATCAATCAGGGTTACTTTCACATCAACAACCGGGAATCCAGCCAACACACCGTTGTCTGTTGCCTCAAAAATACCCTTGTCTACAGCAGGAATATATTCACGAGGCACAACACCACCCTTGATGGCGTCAACAAACTCATACCCTTTACCCGGCTCTGGCTGCGGCTCAACCTCTAACCAGACGTGACCATACTGACCACGACCGCCGGACTGACGTACAAACTTGCCTTCAACCTTTACTTTCTTGGTAATCGTTTCACGGTAAGCAACCTGAGGCTTACCAACATTTGCCTCAACCTTGAATTCGCGCATCATACGATCTACAATAATTTCAAGGTGCAACTCACCCATACCAGAAATAATGGTTTGACCAGTTTCTTCGTCAGTCTTGACCCGGAAGGATGGGTCTTCACTTGCCAGCTTCTGGAGTGAAAGGCCTAATTTTTCCTGGTCAGACTTGGTTTTGGGTTCAATCGCAATAGAAATAACCGGCTCAGGAAATTCAATAGACTCAAGAATAACCGCCTGATCCTCATTACAAAGCGTATCACCGGTAGTGGTATATTTAAGACCTACTGCAGCAGCGATATCACCTGCATACACTTCTTTGATCTCTTCACGTTTATTGGCATGCATCTTCAACAGACGGCCAATCCGCTCGCGCTTGCCCTTGGTTGCGTTATACACATATGAACCAGATTGCAGAACACCTGAGTAAACACGGATAAAAGTAAGCTGCCCAACAAATGGGTCAGTCATAATCTTGAAACCAAGAGCCGAGAACGGCTCAGTATCGTCAGCCTTGCGCTCAACTTCGTTACCAGACTCGTCAACACCCTTAATAGCAGGAATATCAAGCGGGGACGGCATATAATCAACAACTGCATCAAGCAGGTTTTGAACACCTTTATTCTTAAAGGAGGACCCGCAAACCACTGGAATAATCTGAATATTGATGGTGCAGGCACGGATAGCAGCCATAATCTCTGCTTCAGTCAGTTCTTCACCACCAAGATATTTTTCCATCAGAGCATCATCATGGCTGGAAATTTCTTCAATCAGCTTATCACGCCATTCCTGAGCGTCGTCCAGCAGATCAGCAGGAATCTCTTCTTCATGAAACTTGGCACCAAGTGACTCTTCGTCCCAGATAATTGCTTTCATCCGAACCAGGTCAACAATACCTTTAAAATAATCTTCTTTACCCACCGGCAACTGAATTGGTACCGCATTAGCCTTCAAACGATCTTTGATCATTTGAACACCACGGAAGAAATCAGCGCCAATACGGTCCATCTTGTTAATAAATGCGATACGGGGAACACAGTACTTGTCAGCTTGCCGCCAAACCGTTTCTGACTGGGGCTCAACACCACCAACCGAACAGAACACAGCAACAGCACCATCAAGCACCCTTAACGAACGCTCAACCTCAATAGTGAAGTCAACGTGCCCAGGCGTATCAATAATATTAATCCGATGATCATTCCATTCACAGGTAGTAGCAGCAGAGGTAATGGTAATACCACGCTCTTGCTCCTGCTCCATCCAGTCCATGGTAGCAGTTCCTTCATGCACTTCACCGATTTTATGGGAAACACCAGTGTAATACAGAATGCGCTCAGTTGTGGTGGTTTTACCGGCGTCAATATGCGCCATGATACCAATGTTACGATATTTACTAAGAGGTGACAAACGTGACACGAACTATTCCTCCAGCCAGATAAAACTACCAGCGATAGTGAGCAAAGGCACGGTTTGCCTCAGCCATCTTATGAGTATCTTCCCGCTTCTTCACGGCAGCCCCACGACTATTAAAGGCATCCAAAATCTCACCTGCCATTTTTTCTGTCATGGTCTTTTCAGAACGAGCAGCAGAATATTTAATCAACCAACGCATCGCCAAAGACACACGACGGTCAGGACGAACCTCAACAGGAACCTGGTAGGTTGAGCCACCAACACGCCGCGACTTAACTTCCAGCGTCGGCTTAATATTATCAAGACACTTCTTCAGAGCCTTTACAGCCTCTTCACCAGACTTGTTCTCAACAATATCCAGCGCACGATACAATATTGACTCAGCCACACTCTTCTTACCGCCAACCATCAGAATGTTGATCAGCTTCGCCACAATCTTATCGTTATATTTTGGATCCGGCAGAATTACACGCTTAGATACTTCACGTCTCCTCGGCATACCTTACCCCTCTGAAATACTTTTTTACTTAGGACGCTTGGCGCCGTACTTAGAACGAGCCTGCATACGACCCTTAACACCAACAGAGTCAAGCGTACCGCGCACAATGTGATAACGAACACCCGGCAAGTCTTTTACACGGCCGCCACGAATCAAGACAACAGAGTGCTCTTGCAGGTTATGACCAACGCCGGGGATGTACGAGGTGACCTCAATCCCGTTTGTCAAACGAACACGAGCAACCTTACGAAGAGCGGAGTTAGGCTTCTTAGGGGTTGTAGTATACACCCTTGTACAGACGCCACGCTTTTGCGGACAACTCTTAAGAGCTGGCGCAGTGGACTTATCTCGCTTCTTTTCCCTACCCTGACGAATCAACTGATTGATCGTTGGCATACGCTTAC
>CAZNWF010000217.1:0-3052 GCA_964576485.1 uncultured Geobacter sp.
TGTAAACGGCAATGTAAAGTACAGGATTTTCGGCAGTACAACTACAAAGATCTCGGCAGTCAAAGTGCAGGATTTCCGGCAATGAAAGTGCAGAAGCTGCAGCATCATGAACTAACCTGCTGAGGGTACTTTATCACACAAAATTCATGCCGGCAAGACGGATGGAGGACCGGTATCCCGATCCCCCATCCATCAATGAAGTTAATCCGGCAGAACCAGATCAGTTTCTTCGGCTTCCAGAACGTCGTTGAAATCATCGTACGCCGGATGCTCTCGAAAATATCGAATGCGGAAGTCGGACTCAAGATCAGGATACGGTGGGCGTAAGCTCTGGAGTTCAGCCATTGTGTTGATTTGACGGCGGAGATTAACAACATATTGCTCCAAAGCCAGTGTGTAGGACCAGATCAGACCAACCAGCTCTTGTCGTTGCTGCTCTTCGAGCAAATCATCGGGACAATCATCAGCTTGCCGATCACGCATGGCCGACACCGCCTTTCAGTAGATTCTTGAGAATGGTCTGCTGGTTGCTCAGACGCCAGCTGCCGCCATCAATATTGAAGATTTCACACTTGTGCAGCAGACGGTCCATGACGGCCGCGGTAACGACGTTATCGCCGAGCGTTTGGGCCCAGTCTTCAAACCCCTTGTTGGAGATGACAATCAGTGAAGTCTGCTGGTAAAAATCGGAAATCAACTGAAAGAGACGATTACCTTCCTGACGGTCCAGGATCGTATTGCCGATCTCATCAATAATCAGCAAATCGCAGGTCCGCAGCTGTTTAAGCTTGCTCTTGCTGCGCGACAGAGCGCCTTCGGTCTTAAGCAGCTGACCCAAGTCGTGCAGAGAGATGAAAAATACGTCGTAGCCCGCTTCAATCGCCTTGTAGCCAATATAAGAAGCCAAGAACGACTTGCCTAGACCGGATCCACCAAAGAAAAGGATATTGTAGGCCTTCTCGATCCACATGAAATTGCTGGTCAGTTCCGTGATTTGACGTTTGGAGACGCCGGTTCGCTGAGCAAAATCATAACTGTCCAGGTCGAGCGGCTTGTCGAAGGTCGGCAAGTTAGCCTGCCGCAGACGTTTGGCCATGCTGACCGCACGGCGCTGGTGAATCTCGACCCCCAGAAACTCCTGCAGGATCTCGGCGTAGGGCTTGTCAGAGCAGCTGACGGCCAGCAGAGCCTCATCCAGATGGGCGGCCAGATGATTGAGCTTCAGTTCCATGAGCTGGTTTTTCAAGGGTCTCAACGCATCGTCCATCTCAGTTGCCTCCCTTGCTGATCAGATTTTGGTAGACTTCAGGGCCGTGTTGACGGACCTTGACGATCTCCAGCCGGGAGTATGGGCTGGCCGTGGGTACTTGCGATACAACAGGCAGCTCAATTTCTTCCAGGGTAATTTGCCGGAACAGGTGGTTGGCAAAATCGCGGAAGTCCGTAGCCGTCGTCGAGTCGCACTCCAGGCAGGCCAGAATCGCCTGCCGAAGAATCTCCGGCTCGTATTTCTGGCAGACAGAAAGGATGAGTTGCAGTTGGTCCCGCAGGTATCGGCTGCGGACCTTGCGGATCCTCTGCAGATAGGTCATTGCCGGCGTCGTGTTCCCGAGTGCTTTCACCGCTTCGTCCCACAATTGCTGGACCTTGCTGGACTTATCACGGGCGTGATCGCGATTGACGACCAGATCTCCTGGCACAGTCGACAAGGCATGGGAGTCGATAAAAAGACCATCCGGATTGTAGATCAGCAGTTGGCCGTCCTCTTCCTTGACCGAAACCGTCTGGTATTTGCTGTAGGTGCCGACGGGCACGGAGTATCGGCTGGAGTTGTAGCGGATGGTATTGTTTTTTCGGACAGGAGTTGGTACCATTTCGTTACAAGGCTCGAGACTTGTGAGCGAGATAACCGGCTTGAGGTGCAGTTTTTCGGACTTGAATACCTCGGCCGGTATCTTTTTGGTTTCGTCGTGCTTCTTGCCGTTGCCGGTTCGGACGAGCCAGGCGTCACAATCGGCTGACCACTGTTCCAGACTGACAAATGTCCGATTCTTGGCGAAATTGTGTTTGACGAATTTGACCCCGGACTCAACCATCCCCTTGCTTTCCGGGTCAGACTTGCGGCAGACCCACATGGTAAATCCATGCCGATTCTTGCACCTTTCGAATTCATGGGTGTAGATAATATCACCGTAATTTTCATTGACGACCATGAGGTGATCCTGGTCGATGACCATTTCCCTGGGAATGCCGCCAAAGGACTGAAAGCAGCTCTCCAGGCTGCGGACCAGATCAATGCTTGTGAAATCGCGGGCTTGCCAGACAATATACTTGTAGCGGGAATGCGCCAGAATGAAGATGACAAAATGCAGCTTGATCCGACGCATTCCTTGACGGTTGGCATTGAAGACGCCGAAATCTGCCTGCATCTGGATACCGGGTGGCAACTCCGGCACCGGACCGTACTCCCGCCCTTGGACATGCCTTGGGATGTCATGCTGCTGGCGCAGCTTTGAAACATAATCACGAACGGTGCGAGCTTTGTAAAATTCGCTGTAATGCTCGGCCAACCAGTCCTGAACCTGGGCGGCGCTGACATCCCCGAGCGTTTTCAGCCACTGCAGAATGATCTCCTGCCGTTGGTCCAAGCCGCTGGAATATTGCCGCTTTTGCATTACTTCGTAATCCTCGACGGTCATGTCCCAATACTGGTCGACAGTCCGCCAGTTCAGCCCGAGATGCCTGGCCGCGGCATCTTTGCTGAATCCTTGCTTCTTTTCCTGCTGGATCTTTGAGTACATTTGAAAATCCTCCATTTCTGTGCCTCCATGAGGTGTGATGCTAAAAGATTAACATCTGTCCTCAAAAAAGACCTCGACACTCTGTATTTTCATTGCCGAAATCTCTGCACTTGTACTGCCGGATTTTCTGTACTTTCATTGCCGTTTATTCTGCATTTCGATTGCCATTTTTTATGTACTTTACGCTGCCGCTACCACGAGCGTCGGAAGCGCAGTGAGGAGACGCGTTTGAAGCTTTCTCGGTTGCCACA
>CAZNWF010000218.1:0-3039 GCA_964576485.1 uncultured Geobacter sp.
GTGGCGTAGCAGATACCACGGTAAGTTATGACGAACCACCGTTCCAGGATGACGATATTCCGTTTTAATGGAACCCTTTTGAGTCTGTTCAAAACAGAGCATAAGACTTCGGTTTTATGCTCTGTTTGTCTTTACAGGCGGTATTTACGTGTTATGCTGCCCAGCAATGGTGTTTTTCGTAAAACTGGCAGTCGTCATTGCCTGAATGAGGATATGTATGAGTAACCAGGACGATACAACCCAACCGATACCAGCATCACCTGACGCAACGGGGGCAGAAGCTGTTCTGCCGATCGAGGCATCACCATCCGGGCAAGAACTGCCGGTGGTGGAGGATGATCATTCTGAAGCAGCAGCCCAGGAAACCCCGGCTGAGGGTGTTGATCAGCAGATGGAGCCGTCTAAAGATGAGGACGAGGATGGTGATGAACTGCCGCTTGGGATAACCGGCGAGGAGATTCAATCCCTGTCCGAACGTTTCAGTGCGCGAGCTGAGCTGGAAGAGGGGGTTCGTCAGGCTGAAAACGAGATGAACTACCTCAGGGAGCAGATCCGGCAGGATCCAACCGTGTTGGCAGCGGTTCAGGATCAGCAGAGCAAACTGGAATACATCGCCTCCACTGCCTTTGACGTAAGTGAAAAGGTTGCAGAATTGTCCAAGGCTGTTGCAATCTTGACAGCGCAACTGCAAAAGGTGTCTGAGGAAACAGAACGGACCGTGGCCTGGTCAGAGTCCACCAAAATTACCAGTGCCCTGTCCAGAACGTTTCTTGTCCTCTCTATTGTGGCGCTTGTAGCCCTGCTGGGGGGAATGGGGTATCTGACGGTTAATCAGATGCAGTTACAGCAACGTCAGGATAAGGTCTCCGCCCTGGCAATCCAGGCGGTCGAGGCCCAGAACAAGCGTCAGGCAGAGTTTGACAAGCAGTTTGCAACCCTTGTTGGCAGTGAGCTCAAGCATGAGCGGGAGGCGATCAGCAAGGAATCGATCCAGAGTAAACTGAATCATCTCCGTGGCGGTGCTGCTGAACAGCGGCTGCTGAGAAAAAGTAATGGCGATTGGCTGCTGCCAAAAGCTAAAACAGAAGAGCAGATCACCGATCAGAATCTGATTGAACTGCTGAACCAGTTGTTTGAAAAGTCCGGCAGGTCGTTGACAACTCATCCATCACTGCCGCCCCATAAGGTGGTCACGATCCTGAAGCCGAACGGCAAGGGCGGTACAGATCTGGTGGTGACCAAAGAGACGGTGCCGTAATGAGCTGTACTGTACCGGTATGACTGCCTTAACAACACTGATTCCTTTTCTGCAGGGGCTTCGATGGCGATATGCCATCGGAGCCTTTCTGCTGCTGCTTACCAACGGCTGCGCCCTGTTGATCCCCTGGCTACTGAAGCTGGTGATTGACGGGTTGCAGCATCCTGAGCAGGTGATGCTCTCATCAAGCCGGGCAGCGGCCCTGATCGCAGTGGTCGCTGCCGGGTACGCCCTGGTGAGAATCTTTTCCCGCACCGTGGTCCTGAATGCAGCGCGATTACTTGAGTTTCAGATCCGGGAAGCGCTGTTTGCCCGGCTGCTGACCCTAGATCTGGGCTATTTCTCCCGCGAACGGACCGGCGACATCCTTTCCCGCTTTGCCAATGACCTGGCCAATGTGCGGATGCTGACCGGGTTCGGAGCCATGAGCCTTCTGAATACGGCGGTGATCTATCTGGCAGGTATCTGGTTGATGCTGCGGATTAATCCCTGGCTGACCCTGGCTGCAGTGGCTCCTCTGCCGCTGATGGTGCTGGCGGTGCGGGCTATGAGCAGCAGGATTTTTTCTGTTTCGCTCCAGGCTCAGAATGAACTTGCCCGGCTTTCCAGTCTGACTGAGGAATCTGTCGGGGCGATCCGGCTGATCAAGAGTTATTGTCGTGAGGCGTCTGTGGCAGCACAGTTTGATCGTATTTCAGGGCACTGTCTTGCAAAGAACCTTGAGCTGGCGCGACTGCGCGGGCTGGTGATGCCGATCATGGCGCTGGCAACCGGGGCAGGCACCTTGGCAGTACTCTATCTTGGTGGACGGCTGGTGATAACCGGTCAGATCAGTCTGGGGCAGTTTGTGGCTTTTTCCGGCTATCTGGCTCTGCTGGCCTGGCCTACAGCGGTACTGGGCTGGATTTTAACCCTGGTTCAACGTGGCGCAGCCTCCATGGCCCGTTTAAATGAGCTGTTGCAAAGCAGACCGGCGGTTGTGGAGCACGCTGATGCACAACCTGTTACCGGCATTGGAAAGGGACTTGAAGCTCACCAGCTCAACTTCAGCTATGGCGATCGTCCTGTGTTGCAGGGGGTCTCTTTTCATGTAAGACCTGGTGAAAGGGTCGGGATTACAGGGTCGGTAGGATGTGGCAAATCAACCTTGCTGCGCCTGATACCACGTCTGTTACCGCTGTCTGATGGCATGCTGTTTGTGGATGGTCTGGATGTCAATTCGCTGCAGCTTGCCTCGCTGCGCCACTTGATCGGCTATCTGCCTCAGGAAACGACCCTTTTTTCACGCAGCATTGCGGAGAATGTCGCCTACGGCGGTAACGGTGACGTTTCAACAGCGGTGCAGCGGGCCGGGCTTGTAACGGATCTGGCCGGGTTTAGCGCCGGACTGGAAACGGTGGTAGGGGAGCGGGGGGTGACGCTTTCCGGTGGACAGCGCCAGCGGGTTGCTCTGGCCCGGTCGCTGGTGCGGGAGCCTGAACTGTTACTGCTGGATGATCCACTGGCCTCTGTAGATGCCGGTCGAGAAGAAGAAATTCTGGGAGCTCTGGCTGAAAGCTGGCAGGACAAGACGGTGCTGATGGTTTCACAGCGTCTGTCGGCCTTTCGGGATTGCCAGCGGGTACTGGTGCTTGATGAAGGCAGGATTGTGGAACAGGGCACGCCGGAAGAGCTGTTACAGCTGGGTGGGCGGTATGCCGAGCTGGCAAAAATGCAGGGAGGGGCGGGAAGGATGAAGGATGAAGGATGAAGGATGAAGGATGAAGGATGAAGGATGAAGG
>CAZNWF010000219.1:0-3036 GCA_964576485.1 uncultured Geobacter sp.
CACTGGAGGACAGGTGATGCGATCTTCTGTCCGGCTGACGCACGGACGGTCGGATGGTCGTTGATGTCTGATATCACCGATCTGAGTGATTTTGACATCATTGCTGAATCTCTGGTTGACGACAGCAATGAAAAAACCAGGGTATGGGGTAGCGGGGCTAAGATGATCATCTCCGGCTTACTTAAATACTGCTACCTGGTAGGCCATCGTAGCAACCGTCAGATATGTGAGGTGTTCTCGCATGATGCTCAAGGAATGCGGGACTGTTTACGATATACCCCAGGCGCTGAACAGGCGGCAGGATTGTTGGCAGAGCCTGGCTCATCTCCTGCAAACTCATTTTTTATCACTGTCTGCCTGTACACTCGTCCACTGCAGCTCTTAAAACATCTTGAAAATGATTTTTCAATTACGGAGTGGGTCAAGTCTGGCAGCGGCAGGATCTATCTGCCTGCCACTCCCAAGTTGCAGCGACAGCTCGGCCCGCTCTATTCTGTGTTTATTGATCTACTGATAGTTCATCATCTCTCGTTACCAAATGACGCTAACAGGCGCATCTGGTACGGCTTGGACGAGTTGGCCGCACTGGGAAAGATTCCAGGTCTACCTCAACTGGCAAACCTTGGACGCTCCAAGGGGGCTGCCATTCTTGCCGGTACCCAATCCTATCCGCAGCTTGACCTTATATATGGACCGGAACAGCGGAAAGCTCTGTTGAACGGTTTTGCAACCAAGCTGGTCTTCCGCAATGAGGATGAACAGACTTTGGAAGAGCTTTCAAAGGCAATGGGTCGCCGTGAGATTGAACGAGCCCGCGAGAACCTGTCCACACCGATTAATTCAACCAGAGGCGGCGTCACCAGGATGTCCGAAACAGCGGAAGATGTTCTTATTCTGCCGGATGAGATCAAAAACCTGTCAGCACTACATTTCTATGTGCAGTCGTCCGGGTATCCTGTGACCAAGACCAGCATTGATTACAAGGAGTGGCCGGAATTGATACCAGCGCATCTGCCCCACCCGGAGATGTCGCTGGCAGCTCTGCGAGAAGAGTTTGAGCATTACGGTGAGGGCACTGCTCCGGCCAAGAAGACCGGTAACAATCAGACGCTGTTTAAGAAGAAAACGTTGATGTAGACGAGGTATAGCTCAGATGGTGCCAATGAAAATAGGGGCCGACAAGGCTGAAGAATACTACTACCAGGCAGATCCTGTGTTTAGCTTGAACGAGCACCTTTGGGTTGGCCAAGGTGCTGAAAATCTCGGACTGAAAGGGGCTGTTGATTTTGAGGCATCCAGTCTCCTGCTGCGCGGGTTCTCACCTGATGGCAGTCAGCGGCTGGCCGGGCGTGAGTCGGATCATGGCAAAAATGCTGCTACCGATATACCGTTGGCGCTGCCAAAATCCTTCAGCATTGTGGCCCTGTATGATGATCAGTTTCGTGAGGGGTTGAAACAGGCTTTTGTAGATACAGCCAGTTTTGTCGAGCAAAACGTTTATGGTCGTCAAACCATAGATGGCAAGACCGAGATGGTGGACGGAAAAATGGTCGGTAGCTTGTATTTCCACTCCACCAGTAGAGCCGGTGACACCCATATTCATGGCCATCTGCTGATCATGAATGTGGTGAAACGTCCAGACGGCACCCACTCCACCCTTGAAAACCATCCACTATTCAAGGCCCAGACTGAAATCAGGCAGGAGCTGTACAGTAACATCGCTGCTGTTGCCCGAGAACATGGGTACGGTGTTGATCTGCACTTGGACAAAGGCATGGCCGTAGTACCAGAGATCAGCGGTATTTCTGCAGAGGTGCGGGATCTGTTCAGTAAGCGCCATGCAGCAATTGATAAATCAGGTGATCTGGCCAACTCCATCCGTGATCGACTTCCCACCCTGTCTGACCGAGACGTCAATGAACTAGTACAGCTACAGACCAAGTCCGCCAAAGACAAGGATCTTTCTCAGCATGAAATGATCCGCAGTCATGATCTCCAATTACAGGGGATAGGTACAACCTCTGAGGCGGTCATCGCAGCAGCCCAGTCAGCAGGAGTTGCACAGCAACAGGAAAGGCTGACTGCCGGTGAATATATCAAAATGGCGGTCTCAGACCTGGTTGAAAGGGAAAGTGTTGTCAGTCGCCATGACATTCTATCAACGGCAGTGCGTATTTCTGTTGGTGATACGACCAGGACAGAGCTTCAAAAAGCTTTTCAGGAGGCAACAGCGCAGCGGGAGATTCTTGAGGTCGGGGCTAACACCTTTACCACCTCTGAGATGCAGCGGATGGAGGCCACTGTTGCCAGAATCGCAGTTGAACAGTCTTCTTACTTCAACCCATTGATAAAAAAAGATGAAGCACAGGCAGCGGTTAAACAGTATGAACAGGAAAAAGGGTTTGAAACCACAAAAGGCCAGGCTGCTGCCATAGAGCATGTCCTTTCCGGCACTGGAAGGCTGATGCTGATACAGGGCGATGCCGGAGCTGGAAAATCTACAGCATTTGAAGCAGTTAAAAGTGCTTTATCCAGTATTGCTGGAAGTAGTGGTGACATCACAATTCGAGGTTTCGGATTTCAAGGGAAGGCAGCAGCTGTGCTTGAACAAGGATCAGGCATCAGCTCTCAGACAATTCATTCGTTTCTGCAGTCCAAGTCTGACTGGGATGGGCATAGCCGTCAACTCTGGGTGGTTGATGAAGCCAGTATGGTGGGCAGCCGCCAGATGCATGGGATGCTTGAGCGAGCTGTTGCGGATAACGCCCAGGTGGTACTGGTCGGTGACCAGAAGCAGATCATGGCCATCTCTGCCGGGAAGCTGTTTGTTGATCTTCAACAGCATGGCCTGGTCTCCACGTCAGTTATGGATGAAGTTTTGCGTCAGAAAACAGATTATACGAGAGATGTTGCCGCTGCCTTGAAAAATCATAATATGGCAAAGGCATTTGATCTACTGGATCAGCGTGGCAACATACATCAGGTTGCAGACAGTGCTGATCGTATCAATCTGGCAGCAGAACGCTACATTGCTGC
>CAZNWF010000220.1:0-3028 GCA_964576485.1 uncultured Geobacter sp.
CGCCACCCTGTTCCTGATGCCGCTGCTGCTGCGAAAAATTGATGCTCCTGACCGTTTGTACCGTCCCCTGCCATGCTTGGGTTTTGGCAGGCTTTGGCGTCTGGCTGGTCAATGGTCACGACCTCTCTTGTGGGGGGCTGGTGGTCTGACCATGCTCTTTTTTCTGTTTAGTCTGCGCACCTCATTTGATGGTGAGCTGAAAAATCTGCAGCCTCAGCATTCAGAGGCGTTTCATGCCCAGGAGCTGGTGGAGCAACACCTGAATCTGGCCCCTAAAAGTCTGCTGGTGGCAGTTGATGGGGCCAGTCAGGCTGCTGTCATGCAGCGCAATCTGGCTGTGGAGGCGCTGGCAGCGCGGCTGGCAGCAGAGGGCAGGCTGCAGGCCTGGTCCAGCCTGGGGCAGATTATGAACCGTCAGGCAGATCAACAGCAGATTGTTGCCCGGCTGCAGGGGGCGCATATTCAAGCTGATGAATTAGAAAAAATATTGCTTAACAAGGGGTTTAGTTCAGTATCTTTTGAGTTGTACCTGAACAAGCTTCGGGCTAATAGCCTGACCACTGTCGTAGATGAATCAGTAATTATTGCACAACTGGAGGCATCACCCCTGCGGGGGGTGGTTGATCGCCACCTGGTGCATGATCGCAGCGGCTGGCATTCCTTAACCTACCTCTATTTCAAGGCTGGCCAGCTTGATCAGGCCGGGTTTGTACAGGAGCTAAAGAAAAATGTGCCAGCTGCGCGTGTAACCAGCACGGATCTGGTCAGCCAGGAACTACTGGCAGCGGTACGCAGAAGCGCCATCAATGGCGTTACCTTGGGCAGTCTGCTGGTGTTGGCGCTGTTGCTGACCCACTTCAAGAGCCTGAACGGGATCATGGCGTCACTGGGGCCGGTGCTGTTTGGTGCCGTGGCCATGCTGGGTACCATGGCGCTGGTGGGGATGAAGCTGAACTTTATGAACATCATGGTGCTGGTGACCATTGTTGGTATGGGCAGCGATTACGGGCTGCATATCCAGCATCGTTGCGCTGAAGGATTGCCAGAGCAGCAGGAACAGAACTTTATTCAGGCAGCCCGCTCGGTGCTGTTGTCTGCCCTGACCACGGTTGCCGGTTTTGGCTCTCTGGCCTTTACTGACTACGGCGCCATGTCATCCATTGGCTGGGCCACCAACTTCGGGATCGGTTTTACGGTGCTGGCAGCCCTGCTGCTGGTGCCTGCAACCGTACGACTTGCAGCAACCAGGAGGTAGATCATGCTGCGTTTTTTCAGTGTTGTGTCAGGTGCTGCTGCCAGTTTGTCTGGCAGTCCCGGCCCGGGGCTATGGATATGCTGATTGCCGCCCATGCCCGTAGCATGGGGGCAACGCTGGTTACCAATAACCTGCGCAAATTTGAACGGATAGACGGTCTTGCCGTGCAGAATTGGGTAGAGTAGGGCAGCCGTATTACGTAAGCCAGTCCTCCACCTGTAGCCCCGGCACCCGTGAGAACTCCCGTGTGTTGTTGGTTACCATGATCAGGCCGAGGGTTCTGGCATGGGCGGCGATAAGCAGGTCATTATGGCCGATAGGGAGGCCGGACTGGTGCAGATGCAGGCGGATATCGGCATAGTGCTGGTCAACCGGTTCTTCAAGGGGGAGTATTTTCAGGGCAGAGAGGATCGATTCCAGTTGTACCGTGAGTTTTGGTGATCCTTTTTTGGCTGCGCCAAAGCGCAGCTCGCAGGCAACCACCAGACTGGTGCAGATTCTGGCCTCTCCCACGGCGGCGATCTTTTGGGCAACAATGCCTGAAGGTTCTTTGACCAGCTGAGAAATAATATTGGTATCAAGCAGGTAGCGGTTGCGCTTCATCTCAAAACACCTGCTCATCATCGCTGACAGAGGGATCTTCTAGTTCCGGGAACTCCTCGTCAAGCGGCTGCAGGGTGGAGAGCAGGGACAGCAGAGAAGGCTTGCTGACCGGTTCAATAATCAGACGGATGCCTTCTTTATGAATAGTTGCCCTGGTGCCGGGCAACTCAAGTTCACGGGGGATCCTTAACGCCTGATTGGCACCGTTTCTGAACAGACGGACTTCACGTTCAATCTGCATGGACAGCCTCCTTTCTTTTTGCATATGCTTTTGTATATGCTAGCACGGCTATCGGTGGCTGTACAGTCTGTTTATGTTGTTGATTATCCTGAAAACGGCAGTTACTCACGCAAAGCTCGCAGAGAAAATCGAGCAGTTACCTAAACAAGACATCCCTGCAGATGAAATGGTAACATGCCGTACCAGTACGCTTTGTGTCACTACGAATCCGCGTGCAACTGTTTTTTCAGGTTAATACAACCAGCTTACCCCAAGCAGGAACTTGCTGGAATTAAGCGGCTCATTGGGGGTTGCAGTACCGGCATTGGAAATATGGTGGTAGCGGTACTCCAGGTTCAGCATGGTGGCTTGGGCAACAGGAATCTGCACCCCGGTGCCGCCCTGGTAGCTGAAATTGAGCTTTGCTCCCATAGTGGGTAGGCCCAGACCAACATAGACCGGTCCGCCACCGGCAAAGATGTAAGGTTTTACGTGACTTAGGCTGGTAAACTTCCAGCTTCCCAGTAAATATCCCCCCAGCATTGATCTCCCCCCCTGATCCACTGCCAGATGGTACGGCAGCTCCACCAGCAGTTGATGTCTGCCCTGATACCAGCTCCCTTTGCCGATCTCATCGGAGAGATACCAGCCCAGGCGGGCAATGGCATCCCAGGTCTGTACCTGGGTACGGGTCTCGCCAAAACCGCGATGGGTAATGCCGTAACCGGTCAGCAGGGTCAGTTCATAGCGGGCATCGGCTGTGGTCTTTGCATGATCATCAGCCAGTGCAGAACCGGTGATAAGGGCTATAAGCAGTATGGTCAGGATGGTTTTTACCATTTCTGCTTCCTCTCAAACTTCAGAATGGCAGGCAGGTTTTTCAGGAAATCCAGCACACTGTGGGGGGATTGCCAGATCATCTTGGTGTAGCCCCAGTGGATCCGGCTACG
>CAZNWF010000221.1:0-3017 GCA_964576485.1 uncultured Geobacter sp.
CAAGCGTGAGCAACTTGCAACCGTCATGTATTGTCTGCTTGAGGCCCAGAGATTGGTACATTCTCTGGTAGCGCCCTTTATGCCTGATACCGCACGCAAGGCACTTGCCTGCCTTGGCTGGCAGAAGGAAGCAGCGGAAGAGGATCTGGTCTGGGGCAAACTTGCTCCAGGCACGACCATTGAAAAAGCAGCTGCCTTGTTCCCGCGGATTGAGACAAAAGAATAGTTCCAACAGAAATGGGGAGACCGATTCGGCCTCCCCATTCCCCATTCTACATCATCTTGTATTTAAATATTCTCTATGAGCAGGAAGAACCAAACTCCGGGGAAATCACAAAACCTTCCCGCATACCTGAATTAACAAAATCAATCACCTGACCATCCAGAAAAGAGTTCAGACTTTTTTCAGCAAGCAGTTCAATCCCGTTCAATGTCATCCTGGTATCATTTTCACCCGGCTCATCCAGAGCCAGCCCCAAACGGGGTCCACCTCAACCAAAACCTTCAAACACCACCCGCAGCAGTTTGCCGGGGTTCTGGGCCAGAATAGGCTCCAGAGCTGTCTTTGCTGCATCCGTAATTTTCATAACGATGCTCCTTTAGAAGTATTCATATATTTAAATATATCAAGCAGGACCAACAAAATCCAGATAATTTTAAAAAAATACTAAGACAGAAAAGAGCAACAGTAATCAGCCACGGTCTGGACCTTCATGGTAAAGGAAGAGTTTGCAGCAACCTCAAAAGACTGCCCACCGCCAATCCGTCTCCAACCGGTTTCGCCAGCAAGTTGCAGGTCCAGTTCACCGGTCAGTATCTCCATCAATTCAGCAGCACCGGTGTTAAAGGTGTATTCACCCGGTTGCATAATCCCCAGGGTCTTCTTGGAACCATCAGGAAACAGCACGGTGTGGCTGGCAACAGCACCATTAAAATAGATATTTGCTTCACGAACAACCGTTACACCTGCGAACTCTGACATGCGTACACTCCTTTGATCGTTAGATATGTCTTAAAAAAGGTGAACTCCACCTGTAAACAGCCAAGGCACAACAGGAAAAATGCAGCTAATGAAATAAAGCCAAGTAGTTTCATGCTATTACAAAACATGGCACGCCTGATGCTTTCTGCTAAGCAACACCACTACACAAGGAGGAGTATCATGAAACGGCTTATTTTCGCAATTACCGCATCGCTGATTACCCTGGCATCAGTATCATTTGCAGAAGAAGTTAAAATAGTCGGACCGGTTGTCAAGGTTCAGGCCGAAGCCGGCAAGGCAACAGTCGTGATCAAGGACAATGCCAGTGGCAAGGATATTACCGTCACCGTGACTGACCAACTGACCGTTGATAAACTAAACGACAAACGGATCACTACCGGCGATGAAGTACGGGTAAAATACGATACCAAAGACAATATTTCCAAGCTTTTCAGAAAAACAGCCGGCTGTTAACTGGTTACAGGGTCAGACCACACGGTCTGACCCTGTTTATTACTATAATTCAGTTGGTGGCGCCTGAGAACCCGGGCCAATCCGTAGATTCGCCGTAGCGATATAAATTTCTCGTAAAAACCAGACCAATCCGAGCACCATGGAGAGCATGGCACAGATAAACAGGATCGCCACCGGAATGGAAGGATCAATCCCAAGAAAAGCGCCGATAAACATCAAGGCGATAACGGTACAGACCAGGAAAGCGGTTGTTGTACAGAGGTTAATTGCTCTACCGATCAGCTTGGCCCTTATAGCCAGTGTGTCAAGGTCACTACGAATCAGTTCTCTATGCTCAGCAACTGTGGCAATTTCAAAACGTGATTCAAGCAGGCGGGCACGGTCAATCACCCGTCCCAACCGGTTGGTCAATACCGAGAGAATCGCACCGATACCGGTTAGCAGAAAAACCGGAGCCACAGAAAGCTGGATGGCATGGGAAACCGTATTAACATCTGACAGGGCACGCAACATTGTTATACCTTCCTCAGGCTATACCGGCCAACTCCAAACGGGTTCCCCAACGGCGCAACAGTTCTTCTTTTATCCTTTGACCATCCGGCATTGTTAATCCAGGATCACCTTCCAGCAATTCCAGAGCTGCTGTACGAGCCTGTTCCAATATAACCCCATCCCGCAGGATGCTTGCCACCCTGAAGTCAGGCATGCCGGATTGGCGTGTACCCAAAAAATCACCAGGACCGCGGATTTCAAGATCAGCCTCGGCAATCCTGAAACCATCAGTGGTGGATTCCATTACCTTAAGCCGTTTCTCACCATCTTCAGACAACTTGCCTGCTGTTAACAGTATACAGTGTGATTGATGACTGCCACGCCCTACCCTGCCCCGCAGTTGGTGTAGTTGCGATAATCCAAAACGCTCGGCATGTTCAATTACCATCAGGGTGGCATTGGGCACATCGATCCCCACCTCAATCACGGTGGTAGCCACCAGGATGTCCAGTTCACGACCTTTAAAGGAGGCCATCACCGCCTCCTTCTCTTCCGGCTTCATCCTGCCATGCAACAGGCCCAGCTTAAGTCCAGGGAAAATGTCAGCCTGCAGATGTTCAGCCATCTGGGTTGCGGCCTTTAGATCAGACTTTTCAGACTCTTCAACCAGAGGGTAGATAACGTATGCCTGACGTCCCTGGCCAATCTCCCGGTGAATCATCTCGTACACCTGTTTACGGCGTGATTCAAAGTATATCTTTGTGTTGATGGGGGTTCTTCCCGGTGGCAGTTCATCAATGACTGACAGAGAAAGATCACCAAATAATGTCATGGCCAGGGTACGGGGGATCGGGGTGGCGGTCATCACCAGAATATCAGGATTAGCCCCTTTTTTCTTCAGGATACCGCGCTGCAGTACGCCAAAGCGGTGCTGTTCATCCACAATCCCTAACCCCAGACGACTGAATTCAACCTTGTCCTGGATCACGGCATGGGTGCCGATTACAATTGCAGCCCGGCCATCAGCCACCTGCTGCATCGCCTCTTTCTTGGCCTTGCCCCGCATACC
>CAZNWF010000222.1:0-2999 GCA_964576485.1 uncultured Geobacter sp.
CTGCATTCAGAAGGTTACAACATTTTTGGCAGTTTAACTGCCGTTTTTAGGATCACCATTGACAAAAGTCAGGGGGTTACAGCCAGCCATGTTGTAACGCTCATGCCAAGCGATGCTCCGGCGGAACTATTGAGTGAAAACAAGGCCTATGTTGCCCTCACCCGGATGACCAGTGGTGTTGAGATTGTTACGGATAACAAGGATCAGCTGCTTGAAGCGGTAAGTAACTCGCAGGAAAAAAGCTCAACACTCGAGGAAAGTCGGGAGTTAATTTCAGAGTTGAAAGAAACTCTGGAATCTCAGAAGGTAGAGGCCAGCAGGGCACCTGAATCTGATTTTGAACCTCAGAGAGAGGCAGCCCGTGAAGCAGACTATATTGATCAGTCCAGGGAAGAAGACGCAACTATCAGCTTGTAATACATTTTGCGCACATATCGTCTTGGATGCCCTCTAATTTGCATTGGCAAAGTTTACAGGCATTATCCCAATCAGGGTGCCCGGCGGCTATTGCCCTCTGCTTTGCGTCAAGCCGCCTGACTTCTGCCTCCATCTCGTCGTTATATTGCGATTCAAACATCATCCACCTTTAGTTTCAAATCCAATCTGATTGGACGAATTTTGTTAACACCATCTTTTGAGTGCTTCAGCAATACCGTATAGACTTGACACCACCTTGTGCAGCATCATCTGGCCTTGGTGCACGAATGGAAGGGATCTGTCGACTTCTATAAGTCGGAATGCATCGTTTATTTCATTGCTAGGGAGATGTGCATCAGCATGTCGTAGCTCATAAATACCTACTAGGGGGGCTAAAACATTTCTCACAAGTTCCCTGTCAAACTTGGAAGCAAGCAAGTTTTCAAGTGACTTTATGGAACCCCATTTAGTTCCCTTCGGCGGAGAAACAATAGTCTGCATTGCGCTTGCATCAAGACTGTCAGCAGTTAACCGAGCTAAATCTTTAGCCAATGCAAAAAATGAAGCTTGGTCAATTGCTCTGAATCTATGTATTTTTGACAATAAATCCGGGATTATTTCATGCTCTCGAAAAAGGTTTATTCCTATCTTGTTATTGGATAGCGAATTTATCAATTCAATCGCTTTTTCCAAAAATGCTTCTGGTGCCTGTGTGTCAGCTGGCTCAGCCCGTACCTGCGATGCTAGGAGCTCGCGCGAAACCCCACCGTCAGGGGGGATATTATGGCCAGCCCAAATTTGCTGCTGCCACTCAGGCAACATGCCAATGTCCTTTGCATAAACATTCACATAGCCTAAATCATTAACCCCAAAATGAACACCGGAGCCATAAGAACATGAAACAGATCCAGTTTCCTTAGTATAAAACGATAGAGAACCGCCCCTCCTGTGTGCTAGCGCCATTACAACATCTGGCTTGAACCACAGCCATTTACCAGAATCGATTAGCTCCTCGCCGCATACTTTAGTGCCTTCTGCATCAATAGTGAAAAACACAGTGGGTGCCGTCTTGTCTCCGCGAACTTTCAGGCTTTGTTTCCCAGGTTCAATCCATTCGTTCCGCCAGAGATCTCCAAGAACTCGGTACAGTTTTTTACCTTCAAATCCGCGCTCCCAAGAATCACCTTTTATGTTTTCATCAGTAGGGATACCAGAAATGTCAGGTACGTCATCGGATTCCTCAACATCAGTCCTGGCAGCATGAAAGACCGCCATTTTTTCTCCGAACGGATGTCCTCCCTCGTGGATCGGGATCACCCTCCCTTCCCACCTCTCGGATTCTGATTTGTCAGATACGTGTTCACTCTCCCAATTTAAAAACGTAGGATCGTCAGTAATGAAATCCCTGCGAAAGTAATTTGTCATGTAGAGGCCCATACCTCTGGCACAAAGGTAATCCTTCAGATATTGCGCCTTAATCTCCAGCATATTTGGGTTGCCGTCATCGTTGTACTTAATACGTGCTACTTCTGAGTATCCGTCATCTGGACATAGCCAAACGTTCCCCTCTCTTCTTAAACCGAGAGTCAAAACCAGATCCTGATGCAAGTGCCAAACACGGGGATCACCATCAAGAGATTTTTGGTTGAGTACTAAATGGAGGCCTTCAATTTCGCCGTCGTAGTCTTTATATGAATCAGCAGAAGTGTACGTCCCATCTTCTACCCACCCGGAGTGGTCATGGCCTATTCCTATTTCCGTCCAGCCAAGCTTCTTAACGGCCTCCTGTTGGTGAGTCGGGACAGCTATGGTTCCTGTGCCGAAGAAATCTTCTTTATAGCCCTCAAATCCAAATTCCCCGGTTCTCTCATGGCAAACAACAGCTCTTAGAGGTATCCAAACGGCTTTACCAAGGTTTCGGCGGCGTATATCCCTCATTTCAAACCATTCTTTATTCATCTTGTCCTTTTGTCTCTAATATCCGATTTTTTCGTTCCAAAGCCCTTCCTAAAAGTTTTTTGGACTTGGCTAACCAAGTGTAAGGTTGGACTTTGAGGTAATCACGACCGGATACAGGCAGGAGCAACCTGGATCTCTGGATTGTAGACTGCTGCCGAACGGACAGCCGGCATCAGTTTTTCAATCAGTTTCATTTTTTATCCATGTACAACATCACGTTAAGGAATAGATGCTCTTGAGCACAGCAATGATATCTGCGGCCTTTGCTCCAACTTTCAACTGTTTCGTGTTTACCTCAGGTTCCGCTTCGATACGCTGCATGAATCGTTGCATATCAGTATGAATTTGGGGTGGAAGTACAATATTACGTGAAGGGATTACCAGCTGAAATAGCCTGAAGATATCATTTTTATGCTTGTTGACATCCGTACCATCAATAGCTTCGCCAGCAGACTTCCGGTGAGAGAGATCAAGCCAGGCTATTGCCTTTAATGGAATCAAATATTCGGCAGGTATCAGCGGTAAACCATCAAACTGGACAATTCCACTTTTGATGAATTGGTAATAATCAGTTTCTTCCGGTTAGGTCTTTGCATGGCGTTTCTTTCGCTTTAACTGCCTGA
>CAZNWF010000223.1:0-2996 GCA_964576485.1 uncultured Geobacter sp.
GCATTCAGAAGGTTACAACATTTTTGGCAGTTTAACTGCCGTTTTTAGGATGATTCCAGAAATACTGCGGGAAATTATGAAGCAGGATGGTGTGGTTGCAATTGCGACTCTGGGCGCGGATGGACCGCATATGGTCAACACCTGGAATAGCTATCTCCGAACCACTGAAGATGGTCGCCTGCTGATTCCGGCTGGATACATGCATCGCACTGAAGCGAACATCGCCTTCAACCCGGAGGTGCTTATAACTCTGGGGAGCAGCAAGGTTAAAGGCCTGTATGGACCTGGTGCCGGTTTTCTGATCAAAGGCCAGGCCCAGTTTATAACCTCTGGCCCTGATTTTGATATCCTTAAGGCGAAATTTGAATGGCTGCGGGCTACCATAGCCGTCACCATTGAGTCAGCTACCCAAACCTGGTAGCACGCTGAAAGCTGCAAAAATGAACAGACCAACGACATAAGGCGGCCAATTGGCCGCTTTATTGATTTAACTACTGGAGATAACGTAGTTTTTTGCCGACAATTGATGGCTGCAATTCAGGACGCTAAAAAAGGGAGGCAGGGGTCGGGCTTGCTTTTCTGTTACTGTCGACCAGAATGGCTGCCACCCACTGCGCCAGCAGCGTAAGTTGCGACACCGGCATCCGCTCCTCACAGGTATGCACCTTTTCAAAACCGCAGCAGAGCACTGCGGTCGGAATCCCCCATTCGTTAAAGAAGTTTGCATCAGAACCGCCGCCGGTAGAGCGATGGCGCACGGTCAGCCCAAGACGGCGAGCTGCTTCATCAGCACGACGGACCGGCGCAGATGCAGGATCAAGCCGGTATGAACGGTAGTTAGACCGCAATGCAATTTTCACCTGCCCGCCTGCTTCGCTGGCGGCCTCTTCCAAGGCCACCTGCATTGAAGCCACCTGAGCTGCCAAACGTTCAGGATCAGTAGAGCGTGCTTCCGCGCTCAGTTCACAACGATCCGGCACAATATTGGTCGGCCCGTCAGCCCGGATACTACCGATATTGGCGGTGGTCTCATCATCAACCCGCAAAAGCTTCATCCGGGCAATGGCTGTCGCAGCAATCTGAATGGCAGAAATACCTTCTTCCGGGGCAATACCGGCGTGAGCCGCCCGACCGCTGACCACTGCAGTCAGCCGTACCTGTTCCGGCGCCTTGACAACGATCTCACCCACCGGACCACCGGCATCCAGCACAAACCCGCAGCGGGAAATAATCCGGGATGCATCAAACTGCTCAATCCCCAGCAGCGACAATTCTTCCGCCACGCTGAACAGAACCTCCAGCGGCGGATGGGGCAGGCCTTGTTCCTGGACAGATTTAACCCCTTCCAACACTGCCGCCAAGCCCGCCACATCGTCAGCACCCAACACGGTACTACCATCACTTACGATATACTCGCCCACCAGTTGCGGCATTACCCTGCTACCGGGGGCCACCCGATCCATGTGGCAGGAAAACAGCAAGGTCTCACCGGGTCCGGTGCCAGGCATAGTGGCGTACAGATTACCTGCGTTGCCGCCGAGCCGGGAACCGGCATCATCCTCAGTCACCGTAAACCCCAGCTCCGTCAGGAGTGTGGTCAGGCGGTCAGCCATCTGCCTTTCTCTGGTGGGCTCGGCATCTATGGCGCACAACTCCATAAATCTGTTCAACAATCGTTCTGTGTTAATGTAAGGCATCATTGGGCAGTATCCGTCCTGATGGGGTAATTGGTTTTAACAGAGATGCCATGATACCTGCTCCGGTGCTGGCAGGCAAGTTACAGACAGATATACGCACGCCTGACCCCACAAACTCTCAACCTCCGTCATACCTTCATGTTGCCGAGGCAGCGGCCAGAACCACTACGTCGCCACCCTCACGAGGGATTTCAACTGCTCTGCTGAGCATCTGAGAGACCTCTTCCAGCACCGCCAGCATCTCCCCTGGTCGCCGATTGACCGCCGCGAGTCGCAGGGTTGTTTTCCTGATGGCGTCGGCGGCCGCAGGTGAAACCCCTTCACGCTGTTCAGCTTGCCGTAACCGTTGCAGGTACCTGCCGATAGCCAGGCTGGCCAACCCCCCTTCCACGACCGCACTGAGATCGCGATCCAGTTTTCTGGCGTTGGCAAGCATCCGCAGCACCCGATGGTGCGTCCGGGCCCGTCACTTCTCTAGCTGCACCAGTGAATCTACTGTAGTCATCTGGCTCAGGTCATGGACGATGGCGATCAGGATTGAACGCAACCGCCGGGCTGGATCGATTGGCAACAGAAAGCGGAAGGCCAGGATGGCAACCCCGATCCCCCCCAAGCAGGCCAGACCGCCCATCACAAAACTGGCGGTCGAGGGCACCATGGGCAGCCCCGGCTGCATGATAAACAGGAAGAAGAGCATGTAATCCATGGCCCCCAAGGCGGTGCGGCGATGTGAGAGGGCAACCATACCGGCCATCAGAAAGGGGACCATCAGCGTCAGCTGCGCCAGCGTGCCGCTGGTGCCGGGCAGCAGGGTCAGCCGGCAGAGGAATGCGGCGGCAACACCAAGCGCGGCGCCGAAGAAGATGTGTGACAGCATGACGGTCGGCCGATCGTGGGTGGAGAAGATACTGACCATGATCGAGGTGGCCATCATCATCAGCGGAGCACCCTCCCAGCCGGTGAAGTGCCAGACGGCGCCGACGGCCGCAATGGCAACCGCTGCCCTCACTGCCGCCCGGCCGGCCTCCTGCCAGTCACGGTGCCGGATATAGGTGGCGCTGGCCGGCCGATCCGTTTTCGGTGTTGTGGCGTCCCATTCATCTATGACGAGTTGCAACGCCTTGACCAGTTCACCTAGCGCCTCAGCCACCAGTGGAGCGTGCGTACCTGTCTCGGCCAGAACCGCCCGCAGCTGAACAGCGTCAGGCCTGGCAGATCCATCCTCGGTCAGATGCCGGGCAACCTCCTCCAGATGCCGTGCCAACGGTTCCCGCCAGTGGTCCCGGCCAAAATCCTGCC
>CAZNWF010000224.1:0-2885 GCA_964576485.1 uncultured Geobacter sp.
AAAACCTACTACCGACAGCTGGATAAAGAGGGGCAACTGCCGTTTTTAGGTTTAAACTAGCTAATTCAGCCATAGATATCCAACGTGCCTGAGGATTTTGTGAATGAAGCATCGTACCTGCGATCCCAGCCTGCGCTATTTCAAAAGGTGGCATACCAATTGCTTATACCGCCAGAATATAATCTGAAATTTCACGTACGGACCGACTTAACATGCCTTTAGTTAGCTATTCTTTTGGCATCTGCGTGTGATAAAGCCAGCATGCAAGGAGTGCTTCATGGATGCACCAAAAAGAATTTTAGTAATTGATGATGAACCAGTAATTCGTGCAGGAATTCGCAGAATTTTAGAAGCCGAATCTTTTCAGGTGGAAACGTTTAGTAATGGGCAAACGGCGCTTAAACGTTTACAGCACGAAACCTTTGACCTGGTGGTGACTGATCTGAAAATGCCTGGAATTAGCGGGATGGATGTCCTGAAATTCATTAAACAACATCACCCGGGCTTACCGGTCGTGTTTATCACGGGCTATTCGTCGGTCGATACTGCCATAGAAGCAATAAAACAAGGTGCAGTAGATTATCTTGCAAAGCCTTTTAAAAACGAAGATATCGTGAAAGTCATAAGGACCGCTCTGGAAAAGCAGGTGGTTGGTCTTGAGGATCTTTATCTGCTTAAAGAGTTACGAGATGGTGAGGGGTTTGAACAGTTCATCGGGAAAAGCCAGGAAATGATAAAGGTCTACCGCCGAATCATGCAGGTAGCGCCAACAGACAGTACGGTTCTGGTTACAGGGGAATCAGGGACGGGAAAAGAGCTCGTCGCTCATGCAATTCACAAGCACAGCACTCGTAGAAAAAACCCGTTTGTTGCAGTTGACTGCACTTCATTGGTAGAGAACTTGCTCGAGTCCGAACTGTTTGGACACGTGAAAGGCTCTTTTACAGGCGCCATTCATACCAAGACCGGTCTGTTCAAGGTTGCCGATGGGGGAACGCTGTTCCTCGATGAAATTTCCAACTTGAGTTTGACAACCCAAGCCAAGTTGCTGCGTGTTTTGCAAGAGCGGCAGATAACTCCGATTGGTGGAACCCATCCAATATCCTGTAATATTCGACTGGTTGCGGCAACCAATTGCAATTTAAAAGATATGGTTGATAAAGGAAGTTTCAGGGAAGATCTTTTCTTCAGATTGAATATCATCCCTGTAGATTTACCACCGCTCAGAGAGCGCACAGGGGATATCCCTTTGCTGGTTGGCAATGCGGTAAAACGTTTCTCGGAAAAAGTAGGCAAGGAGATCAAGGGTGTGACCGCTGGAGCGATGCGGATCCTTCAACAACACAGATTCCCTGGTAATGTTCGTGAACTGGAAAATATCATTGAACGGGCTGTCGTTTTGGCTGAAGACTCTATGATAACCCCTGTTGAACTGGAACTGAGTACAACGTACATCAGTGACCAGCCGGTTCAAAGCTACGCTGCGATTCCCCTCAGCGCAGAAGAGTTAAAGGAGACAAAACGTCAATTGAGAGAACAGGCAGTAGAAGATGTTGAGCGGATTTTTGTCATTAGCGCCTTGCAACGTAACAGGGGAAATATTACGCGTGCAGCTGAAGAAACCGGTATGCTGCGGCCCAACTTTCAGACCATGATGAAAAAACTCAGTGTATCAGCACATGACTACGCCAGTACAGCGGGAGACGAGTTGACACCACCTCAAAGCTTACAAAGCTTTGCTAAGCAGGCTTGTTACTCACCCCCGGGTTCATGTTGACCATGGCAATCGTTTGTACAAAGAATCAGACGCTTGCTACCCGTAAAAATTCTTGAAAACCGGCTATGCTTGCCGCCCCGGCGTGACCAGGCCGTTCATCCCTTGAGGCCGCGGACATAAGCTCAACATCTTGCGTCAAAACCCCGACATTGACACCATATCTTGTCATGATGCATACTCACTGCCTCACAGTTTTGTCGGGAGGCAGCCCCCATGGAAGTAGCTGAAACAACACAAACCACCACCCCCTTTGTCCACCTGCACCTGCATTCCCAATATTCACTCTTGGACGGCGCGATCAGGATTGAAGATCTGGTTGCCAAGGCCAAACAGTACCAGATGCCTGCCCTGGCCATCACCGACCACGGCAACATGTTTGGTGCGGTGGAGTTTTACCTGAAGTGCAAGAAGGCCGGGATCAAGCCGATCATCGGCTGTGAGCTGTATATCGCCCCTGATTCACGCTTTTCAAAGGATTCCAAGGGGATATCAGAAGCAGCTTACCATCTGATCCTGCTCTGCGAGAACCTTGAAGGGTACAAAAACCTCTCCTACCTGACATCAGCCGGTTACAAGGAAGGCTTCTACTACCGCCCTCGGATTGACCGTGCCCTGCTGGAAAAACATAGCGGCGGCCTGATCGCCCTGTCTGCCTGCCTGAAGGGTGAAGTGGCCATGCAGTGCGGCCGTGGCAAAATGGAAGATGCGCTGGAGACCGCCCGCTGGTACAGCCAGCTGTTTCCCGACCGCTACTACATTGAGATCCAGGAAAACACCCTGCCGGAGCAGGACCTGGTCAACCAGCGGTTGCTGGAGGTGGCCAAAGAGCTGAACCTGCCGCTGGTGGCCACCAACGACTGCCACTACTTAAACCGTGAAGATGCCAAGGCCCATGAGGTGCTACTTTGTATCCAGACCGGCAAGACCATGTCTGACCCGACCCACATGAAGTTCTCGGCTGATGAGTTCTACGTCAAGAGCCCGGACGAGATGGCGGCGGCCTTTCACTATGCGCCTCAGGCGGTTACCAACACCGTGGCGATTGCGGAACGCTGCAACCTTGAGCTGCCTCTGGAAAAAGATTACTACTTCCCGCACTTTGAACCGC
>CAZNWF010000225.1:0-2883 GCA_964576485.1 uncultured Geobacter sp.
CAGGATCGTTGCCTGGCCAGGATCAGCCATATCGGCAAGACGGTTGTCTTTGCTGATCTGGTCAAGCTGATTGACCCCTCTCCGTTGCGGCTGCAGCGTTGTCCCTGTTCAGACGCAGCCCTCTGTCTGGGCTGCCCGTTGATTGCCATGCGCTATGGCGAGCAGTTACGCTGGAAACAGGATCTGGTGCAGGCGGCTTTTAATCAGTACCCGTCGCTCAAGCATATTGTGGTGCCCCGTCTGCTGACCCCCGAGCGCCGTCTAGGGTATCGCACCACTGCAAAGCTGGCTGTGGCAGGTACCCATGCTGATCCGTATATCGGTATCTACCGTCGTGCAAGCCATGATGTGGTGGATCTTGAGGATTGTCCGCTGCATCATCCCATGATCAACACCGTGATCAAGACCGTACGTGAAGGGATCAGTAAACTGAAGGTGCCGGTGTATCAGGAAAAAAACAAGAGCGGTATCCTGCGCTACCTGGTGGTGCGTGTTTCAGAGAGCAGTAATGAGGTAATGGTAACCTTTGTGGCAGCCAGACGGGCCTTTAACGAAATTCATCACCTTGCCCGTTTTCTGCAGGAAAAGGTGCCACAGGTGACGGTTGTCTGCCAGAACGTCAACAGTAGTGAAGGTAATGTCATCTTTGGTGCCCATGATCATTTTCTGACCAGGCAGCAGACCATTCAGGAACGGATCGGGCAGGTGGAACTGCTGGTCTCTCCCCGTTCTTTTCTACAGGCGCAGAATGATGGTGCCCGCTTACTCTATGAAACCGCCCGTGATTGGGCCGGTCTGGATGGCAGCCAGCAGGTGCTGGATCTGTACTGTGGCATTGGCGGTATTGCCTTGACCCTTGCCCCGGTTACCAGGCAGGTGCTGGGGGTCGAGTTAAACAAGGAAGCAGTGGCTGATGCCAAGCGCAATGCCCGCCTGAATAATGCTAAAAACTGCCGTTTTGAGGCAGGGGATGTGCTGGAGATTCTGAATGACCTGCTTGAGGATGAACTGAGGTTTGACTGTATTGTCCTCAATCCACCCCGTAAGGGCTGCGACAGAGAGGTGCTTGACAAGGTGGCTGAGTTTGCGCCTGAACGGATTGTCTATGTGTCCTGTTCACCCCAGACACTGGCCCGTGATCTGGATCTGCTTGCAACAAAAGGCTTCTACTGCGAAAAGGTACAACCGGTTGAGATGTTTCCCCAGACACCCCATGTGGAGAATGTAGCGCTGTTGGTGCGTAAAGAGCTAAAAACTGCTTGACATTTTTTTGAAGAAACTGCTAATTAACAAATTCCCTTGCTGGAGGCGCGTAGCTCAGGGGGAGAGCGCTACCCTGACACGGTAGAGGTCGGCGGTTCGAAACCGCCCGCGCCTACCATTGAACTGAGAGCGGCATCGGCATTCCCGATGCCTTTTCTGTTTAAAGAAAGAGAATATCATGATCCAGGTAACGTTGCCGGATAATTCAATACGTGAACTTGCTGATGGTGCTACCGTTGCTGATCTGGCGGCATCCATTGGAGCCGGGCTTGCCAAGGCTGCTTTGGCCGGACAGGTGAATGGCCTTTTGGTTGATCTTTCTGCGCCGCTTGCAGAAGGCGATACAGTAGCTATTATTACTGAAAAAAGTCCTGAAGCACTTGAGATCATACGGCACTCCACCTCGCACCTGATGGCGCAGGCCGTGAAAGAGCTGTTTCCTGCTGCCAAGGTAACCATTGGCCCGGCAGTGGAAAACGGCTTCTATTATGATTTTGATGTTGCTACGCCATTTACGCCGGAAGACCTTGAAAAAATTGAGAAGCGGATGGCTGAGCTGGCAACTGCCGGGCAGATGCTTACCCGTAAGGTCATGTCTGCTGCAGAGGCGATCGCTTTCTTTGAGCAGATGGGCGAGCCGTACAAAAAAGAGTTGATTGAAGGGATTGGTGCTGAGACGGTTTCGATTTACACGCAGGGTGAGTTTGCTGATCTCTGCCGTGGCCCCCATGTACCGAACACGAATAAGCTCAAGGCATTCAAGCTGCTTTCCATTGCCGGTGCCTATTGGCGTGGTGATGAAAAGAACCGGATGCTGCAGCGGATCTATGGCACTGCCTTTGTCGATAAAAAAGAACTTGAGGCCTATCTGCATCGCCTTGAAGAAGCCAAGCGCCGTGACCACCGCAAGCTGGGACGCGAGCTGGATCTGTTCTCGTTTAATGATGAGGTCGGGGCCGGTTTTGCCATCTGGCATCCCAAGGGGGCTATGCTGCGCACCCTGCTGGAGGATTTTGAGCGCAAGGAACACCTGAAGCGCGATTATGACATTGTTGTCGGCCCCCAGATCCTTAAGACAGAACTTTGGCAACGTTCCGGCCACTACGATAACTATCGCGAGAACATGTATTTTACTGAGGTGGATGAGCAGAGCTTTGGCGTTAAGCCGATGAACTGCCTCTCCCACATGATGATTTACAAGTCACAACTGCGTAGCTATCGTGATCTGCCGCAGCGTTATTTTGAACTGGGTACCGTCCACCGGCATGAGCGGGCTGGCGTATTGCACGGTCTGCTGCGGGTGCGCTGTTTTACCCAGGATGATGCCCATATTCTTTGTACACCGGAACAGCTTGATGCAGAGATCAAAGGGGTTCTGAAGTTTGTCTCCGATGTGATGGAAATCTTTGGGTTTGAGTATGAGATGGAACTTTCGACCCGTCCTGAAAAATCAATCGGCAGTGATGAAGATTGGGATCAGGCAACCGGTGCGCTGCTTGGCGCACTGAAAGATACCGGCCGGGATTTTGAGATTAATGAGGGTGATGGAGCCTTCTATGGCCCCAAGATTGACATCAAACTGCGTGATTGTCTTGACAGACGGTGGCAGTGTGCTACTAT
>CAZNWF010000226.1:0-2830 GCA_964576485.1 uncultured Geobacter sp.
GTTAGTCAGGCAGCACCGCTCCGGCATCGCCAGCCGGTTATCTCGTAAACGTTAGAAGCCTTGGCAAACAGTGCCTCACGGGCCAGCTAAATTCAAAGACACTTCGGCCAGCTAGGCCGCATATAATCCGGGCTGGCGGGCTTTTCGCAAGTTACAATTCAGGGGTTGGTTGGTACACTTGCAGGCGACAAGGCAAGATCAGGCAGGTAAACAGTTCCGGCCTCGGTGGGCGGTTTTCGGCAGCGCAAGGTAAACGCCAGCTTGGTCAAGTTCGTCCTCGCTCCTAACGGCTCAATCAACTCGGACTGGCTTACTCTGCGCTGAATTTTACCAGTTTCTCAGTCGGAAGTTGGTAGGTTGGTCAGACAGCACCGCTCCGGCGTCGCCAGCCGGTTATCTCGTAAACGTTAGGGGCTTTGAATGAAGTTTACTAACTATACTTTTCTAGTATTTCTTGTATTTAACCTCTTTGGTTGCGAAAAAGACAAATTAGATAAGCAGATGGCAGAGCTTTGCAAAAAAGATGGTGGAAGCAAGGTTTATGAAACCGTAGTTTTGCCTGCGCATATGTTTGATGAGTCTGGATACCCGTTTCCAGGGTGGCGTGACCGGCAGGATAAGGAAGACAGATTGAGTAAGGATTATTTGTATATTCATGACAAAACAATACTTAAAGATGGGGATCCTTTTAAGGGCCAAGGACGGCTTTCACGTATTCAAATCAAGGTTGTTCGCAAAAAAGATCAAAAGATACTTGGCGAAACCGTTGCATATATAAGAGCAGGCGGCGATGGCTTTGTACTGGGACACTATACCATGAATTCTTGTCCAAAAGCTGCTGAACCTATTGAAAAAGGCGTTTTTATTAAACGTTAAAAAGCTATTTATTCCTAATATCATATATCTCAAATGCCAGTAGAGCCCCTAACGGCTCAATCAACTCGGACTGGCTTACTGTGTGCTGAATTTCAGCATTTTCTCAGTTGTCAGTTGGTCGGTAGTTCAGACAGCACCGCTCCGGCGTCGCCAGCCGGTTATCTCGTAAACGTTAGGGGACTGTGCTTTTTGGGTGGTGTTTCGAGGCAAAAACCTTGTCCTTGCCGCCGGACGGGCTCAGGGAGCCGCTTTTGATGAGGCGCACAAGCGGCACCCAGTGCCTGAGCATATGGCGAGTCACCGGAGGTAAAGGGTTCACTACGTCAGGCCTAACGGCCCGCCCTTGACATCCGATTCCGTACGCCGAAAGACAAAGCCGTAAAACCTCGACCGCCCCCAGGTGCAGAGTGCGAAGCACGGAGCAGGTTTACTTGACTAGCGATCTGATCCATTCTTCAATGATTTCTCGATGATAACGGACAGAGCCGCCAAGCTGGACACGCCCCGGAATCTTGCCGGTTTTCTCCATGCGGACGAGAGTAGAACGGGATATACCACCCAGCAGGTCGCAGACCTGACTGACGGTCAGCAGGATAGCTGGGACAACTGGAGCAGGTTCGGCCTGAACAGGCGGGAGAGGATCAGGCACCGGAGCTGCAGGCCGTGGAGTAGGAGCGGGCTTTCTGTGATGTTTCTTTGCCATGTTGTGTCACC
Source organism: uncultured Geobacter sp. (assembly GCA_964576485.1). Taxonomy (GTDB): domain Bacteria; phylum Desulfobacterota; class Desulfuromonadia; order Geobacterales; family Pseudopelobacteraceae; genus Trichlorobacter. The sequence goes on from CAZNWF010000226.1 coordinate 1,591, forward strand.
TTGTATCATAGAGTGTCATCAGGTGTCAATTTGACCGCCCGAATGGCAACCTTATAGCACTTGTGTCATGCTGTGTCAAATGGTGTCAATTTGTTCGCAAGGCCGTTTTTTACTGAATCTGGCAGGGTTCCGTTTTCGTCAATGATTTCATACTTATATATAGGGGTGTTTGTAATGGTAGCCCCCATGTTATTGAACGGGGGCTTGTTACATCCCCCCACCCCGCCGCAGAGCGCCGGACTGGGGGTCTGATCTTGGCACGATCTGCCAGACGCCTAACCATATTAGCCGACTGTGATACAGGAGTGATATTAACCGGCTAGGGCCTGTTTCGGTACAATACGCGGCCTAGTCCCCCAACGGCTCAATCAACTCACACTTGAGCGCAGAGGTGGAGCGCGGAAACGACGACCTAATAAACAGGGAAAAACGTCACCAGCCGCTTCGAGTGCTCAAGGTGGTTATCTCGTGAACGTTAGGTGAAAGCAGGAGGCAATATGCAAATCCAGCGACTTGACCATCTGGTTCTTACGGTGAAGGACATCGAAACTACAGTACAATTCTACGTTGCTGTGCTTGGCATGCAAAAAGAAGAGTTTGGGGCTGGAAGGCTTGCGCTCAAATACGGTAATCAAAAAATCAATCTGCATCAGGTAGGCAAGGAATTTGAGCCAAAAGCAGACAAACCTACGTCTGGCTCTGCAGATTTGTGTTTCATTACCGACGTTCCGCTGAATGAAGCGATTGAACACGTACGCAGTAAGGGTGTCGAAATTATAGAAGGCCCTGTAAAACGAACTGGGGCTGTAGGTCCAATAAATTCGTTTTACTTCAGAGACCCAGACATGAACTTAATAGAAGTTTCAAACTATTAATTTCACCTAACGGCTCAATCAACTCGGACTGGCTTACTGTGCGCTGAATTTCACCAGTGTCTCAGTCGTCAGTTGGCAGGCTAGTCAAGCAGCACCGCTCCGGCGTCGCCAGCCGGTTATCTCGTAAACGTTAGGGGCTTATTTAACCCCTGTCTCTTAATCAACCGAAAAGAGGATAAAATGAACGACAAAATTATTTGCTACTGCTTGAATGTCAGTGAAAGTACCATCGTACAAGCAATCAAAAACGGAGACAACTCACTGAAAGACATACAGAAATCAACTAAAGCCTGCACAGGCAACCGTTGCAAAGAGTTAAATCCTTCTGGCAAGTGTTGCTCAGAAGATATTATGAAAATTCTTCA
>CAZNWF010000227.1:0-2822 GCA_964576485.1 uncultured Geobacter sp.
CCCAGTATACTCGCTTAGCAGGCGAGCGCCTTCGGCCTCTCGGCCATCTCTCCCTCTGCAAAAGGACTTACAGATATACTTTATTTAGATGACAAATGCAATGCTTTTTATGGCTAGACGGGTGATGATAAAAAATCTCTTAGCGGCCTTTTTTCAGGTCTACAAGGATCAGTTTAGCCACTGCCTTCAATGTTTCAAATACGCCTTCTCCTGTGGAGGCACAGGCCTCAAAATCAGGAACGTTGGTTGGGTTCAGTTCTCTACGGAGCTCTTCTACAGGGACAGCATTGGGGAGGTCACGTTTGTTGTATTGGACTACATAGGGCAGTTTGTCCAGGTCGTAGCCCTGTTCTTTAAGGTTGTGGCGAAGGTTGTCAAGTGACTCAACGTTCGCATCCATCCGTTCTTCCTGGGAGTCTGCTACATAAACAATACCGTCAACACCTTTTAGTATCAGTTTGCGGGAGGCATCATAAAAGACCTGTCCAGGAACTGTATAGAGATGGAAACGGGTTTTAAAACCTCTTATTTCGCCCAGTGCGAGGGGAAGGAAATCAAAAAAGAGAGTCCGTTCGGTCTCTGTAGCCAGGCTGATCATCTTGCCTTTTGCTTCAGGGGCAGTTTTTGCATACACATGCTGCAGGTTGGTCGTCTTGCCGCAGAGCCCAGGGCCATAATAGACAATTTTGCAGTTAATCTCACGTGAAGCATAGTTGATAAAAGACATCGCGGCGTACCTCGGTGAAGCTGATTAGCTGAACAGGTTGTCGATATCATCGTCCGTAATTTCAGCAAAGGGGAAAGAAGTGCCTGACTTTACTTTTTCGTCCGACTTCTTCATCAGCTTTTCAAAAATGACAGAGAGTTCTTCGGAGGCCTTTTTGACCCGTAAACGAACCAGTCCAAGGGAAGAGCGATTGTCAAACAGTACAACCAGGATAACGCGGCCACCAACGATTGAAATATGGAGGTTGTCTTTCTCTCCTTCATGAAAAAGGATTGAAAATTCTTTTTCGCCGATCAACTTGGCTAATCCACCTGTTGCAGCGATATTGCCAGCTGTCAGAGAGGCCAATGAGGTGGTATCAAAACGTTCGGTCTCACCAACACCAGAGATCAGCTGGCCATTTTTATCAACAAGGAAAATTACCTTTGAGTTAGAGTCTTTGAGAAGTCGCTCAATGACAACATTTATTTCTTGAAACTCTTCGTCATACATGACCATCTGCGAGTTGGACATGTGAATCTCCTTATCACCTGCAACGAGTCGGCTGTATATCGACAACCACCGAATTTGTATAGCAGAACAGCAGCGTTGATTCAAGTTGATTTCGCCAAATAATAGTACGGGTGAGTAGTTCCTTGATCAGGAGTTCTTGAGTTTTGTGCTGATATCCCCTACGATATGGTCAAAATGTTTCAAAAGAGGACACTATGACAACTGAATATATACCAAAATGGATAGCCTGGGAAACGACGCAGCGTTGCAACCTGCGTTGTGTGCATTGTCGTTGTTCTTCCGAGCTGAATTCATCTGAAGGTGATTTCTCTACAGAAGAGGGGAAGCGTCTATTAGAGGAAATTGCTGCATTTTCCAAACCTGTTGTCGTGTTGTCCGGTGGTGAGCCGCTGATGCGACCGGATATTTTCGAGCTGGCAGAGCATGGTACCTCGCTTGGCCTGCGGATGTGCATGGCAACCAATGGTGCCCTGGTGACAGATGATATTTGCTTAAAAATGCAAAAGGCGGATATCAAGATGGTATCGCTGTCGCTTGACGGTTCTTCTGCTGCAATTCATGATGATTTCAGGCAGTGTCAAGGCGCCTTTGAAGGGGTTGTTCGTGCTGCGGAGACGTTTCGCCGCAATGGACAGAAATTCCTGATCAATTCCTCTTTTACCAAGCGTAATCAGCATGATATTGCTGATACCTTTAAACTTGCCAAGTCGCTCGGTGCCACTGCTTGGTACATGTTCATGATTGTGCCGACAGGTCGTGGTGAAGAGATTATGAATGAGCTGATCAGTAAAGAGGACTACGAGGAGATACTGGAGTGGCATTACCAGCAGGAAAAACTTGAAGACGATATACTGATGCGCCCAACCTGTGCACCGCACTACTATCGTTTTGTGCCGCAGCGTGCAAAACAGGAGGGGATAAAGTTTGAGCGGCGCAGTCTTACGTTCTCAACCGGCGGAGGAAAGGGGTGCATTGCTGCGCAGACCATCTGTCTGATCGACTGTTTTGGTAACGTCAAACCGTGCTCCTATTTTCATCGTGTAGCCGGAAATGTGAAAACGACGCCGTTCCGGGAGATCTGGGAAAATTCCAAGATATTTAAAGATCTTCGAGATTTTAAAGCATATAAGGGAAAGTGTGGCGAGTGCGAATTTATCAATGTTTGTGGTGGCTGCCGGGCCAGGGCGGATGCCGTCTACGGCGATTATATGGCAGAAGAGCCGTTCTGTAACTATGTGCCAATGAGATCGTTGAAGTAATTTGCTATTGACAGACGCTCTGACAACCTTTATAAACAAAAGCTCTTCGCCCGGATAGCTCAGTAGGTAGAGCAGTGGACTGAAAATCCACGTGTCGCTGGTTCGACTCCGGCTCCGGGCACCATGAAAATCAAGGGGTTACGTCATTAAACGTAACCCCTTTTTCTGTCCGTTGTGTAATTCTGTTGCGTGCAAAACGGTTTGGCAGTAATTGCGAGAGGATTGGAAGTAAAGGAGTTTATTAAAATGGGGTGTAAAGGGTTAATTTACCTAAAAACGGCAGTTGCCCCTCTTTATCCAGCTGTCGGTAGTAGGTTTTGATC
>CAZNWF010000228.1:0-2807 GCA_964576485.1 uncultured Geobacter sp.
TGGATGGCTGCGCCCTGGCAATCCGCTCGCCCGAAGGAGTGGTGATCCATACCGGCGATTTCAAGCTGGACCAGACCCCGGTGGATGGCGAGGTCACGGACCTGGGTACCTTTGCCCGCTACGGTGACCAAGGGGTACTGGCGCTTTTGTCTGATTCCACCAATGTGGAGCGGGAAGGGTACACCATCTCAGAGCGCTACGTTGGCGAAGCACTTGGCGACCTGTTTCCCAAGTGCAAGGGGCGGATTATTGTGGCTGCCTTTTCCAGCAACATCCATCGCGTCCAGCAGGTGGCTGATGTGGCTGCTGCCAATGGCCGCAAGGTGTTGCTCAATGGCCGTTCCATGGTTAACAACGTGCGGATTGCCCGCAACCTGGGTTATCTGACCATTAGCGACGACCTGCTGATGGATATCCGGGAGTTGAACCACCTGCCACCGGAACAGGTTTGCATCATCTCCACCGGCAGCCAGGGGGAACCGATGTCAGCCCTGGTGCGGATCGCCATGGACGATCACAAACAGATCAAGCTGGAAAAGGGTGACACCGTCATCCTCTCCTCCCGTAACATCCCCGGTAATGAACGGACTATCTCGGAACTGATCAACCATCTCTACCGCCGTGGCGCTGATGTCCACCACGAAAAGGTATCTGAGGTACATGTCTCCGGCCATGCCAGTCAGGAAGAGCTGAAGCTGATGATGAACATCACCCGGCCCCGCTTCTTTCTGCCGATCCACGGCGAGTACCGCCACCTGGTACTGCACCGCCGTCTGGCCATGAAGGTGGGGATACCGGAAGAACGCTGCCTGCTGGCGGTCAATGGCGAGGTGGTCAGCTTCTACAACAATACCGCCTGCATTGAAGAGACCGTGGAAACCGGGCGGGTTTTTGTGGATGGCAAAGGGGTTGGGGATGTTGGCGAGGTGGTGCTGAAGGATCGTCGCCACCTGGCCGAGGACGGCATGGTGCTGGTCATCATCGGGATCAACCAGCACACCGGCGAGTTCATCTACGGCCCGGAGATCGTGTCACGGGGCTTTGTGTTTGAGGACGAGAGTCAGGCCTACCTGCAGACCGCCAAGGAGATGGTCAGGGAGGCTCTGAAAGAGTTAAGCGTTGAATTCTTGGGTGACCGGGATGAGGTACGCCAGGTTGTCCGCCAGACCCTGAAACGGTTCTTCAAAAAGAGCATTGAGCGACGTCCGATGGTGCTGCCGGTGATCCTGGAGATGTAGGGACGCAATGGCGTGAACTGTAATCAAGATCTAAAAAAATCCCGCAACCAGTTGCTTAACCTCTTCTGCCATTTTCACTGCCTGTCTCGCCACATCCTTATCCGCTGATTCACCGGGATAGCGATACTCAACAGCATAGACACTTAACATAGCCAGTGTGGGACGGATCAATTCAAGGGATGGATACTGATCTTTAAGCAGATCAAGCAAGAGGGAAAGGTTGTGGGTCTTGCCAAAAGGGGTTACCGCTTCCTGCAATAGGGCCTTCAAATACTTTTCTGCACATTGTTGTGCATGAAAGCAGACAGCATCATAGTTGGGAGCAGTCCGTGCCCGCAGTTCACGGCGGGCGGTGGCCAGATCACCTTCTGCCTTTTGAATCCACTCAGAGGTGAGGGGCTGCATACAATTCTTTCCCGGTTGTAACAATCTCACGCAGAAAGAAGTCATTCATAGCCAGGCGTTCCCGCATCTGCCGTGATGAGCGGACAATCAGTTCAACCGGCAAGGTTGGCTTCAGGCGGGTAATGATGTCGGCGGCAACCCGTGCACCAGACACCTCATCTCCCGGCATAATTACCAACAGGTCGACATCTGACTCTTCACTGGCCTTGCCAGTGGCGTAGGAACCAAACAGAATGACTTTTTCAGGCGCGAACTCCCGCCCCATGGCTGTTGCAAACTGTTGTATGTCGCTGATGGATATGTGAGCCATGGTTGCTCTCCTGACACCGCTCTTACCACAAAAGAAGGGGGTACCACAATCAGGAACGAGGATTTTTTCGTTCTGGGTGCGGCAAGCAAGGCATGGCGCGGAGGCGTACAGAATAGTACGTCGCACAAGCCATGCCGCAGGTTGACGAAGCCCGGGCGGAAAAAGACCGTTCCGTTACAGATACTTCTCCCGCAGCGCCACCTTATTAACCTTCCCCACGCTGGTCTTATCAATCGCCTCCACCAGCCTGACCTTCAGCAGCACCACCTGCTTGGTAACTACCCCTTTATCCGCATATTCCCGTACCAGATGGGTCAGCTCCTTCTCAGTCACCGCAGTATCCGGTTTAGCCACCACCAGGGCCAGGGGGCGCTCACCCCATTTTTCATCGGGCTGGCCGATCACCGCCACCTCAGCCACACCGGGATGGTGGGCAATGATATCCTCCAGTTCCAGTGACGAAACCCATTCCCCTGACACCTTCAGTACATCCTTGGTCCGGTCGGTGATCTTGACGTAGCCCAAATCATCCCGCACCGCCACATCGCCAGTGTGTAGGTAGCCACCTTCCCAGAGCCGTTCCGATGCCTTGTGATCCTTCAGGTAGCCCTGGGTCAGCCAGGGTGCCCGCACCACGATCTCACCGGCACTCTTGCCATCCCGAGGCTGTTCCTGCCGGGCGCTATCCACAATCTTCAGATCCACCAGCGGCAGAGAACGGCCGGTCTTGCAGCGGATAATTGCCTGTTCTTCAGGTGAAAGTTCCAGCATCTCCGGTGTCAGGTGCGAGATGGTCAGGATCGGGCAGGTCTCGGACATACCGTAGCCGGTAAACAGGTCAATCCCGCGCTGCA
>CAZNWF010000229.1:0-1201 GCA_964576485.1 uncultured Geobacter sp.
AAGCGGGAAAGCACATGGGGCAGCCCGGCAGTGCCAAACATCAGGGTAACGCAGAGCGCCAGCCACTGGAAAAGCGAGATGGAGGCAAAAGGTTCAGACCAATAGAAGCCAAACTGTTCCTGCAGGGTGGTAATCGCCGTACCGTACCCGAACTGGGGCAGTACCCAGAAATAGCCCAGTTTGCGGTTGATGAACATCAATGGCAGCACAAAGGCGATGATCAGCACAAAGTACTGCAGACGTTGGTTTCTGATTACCCCCAGGGTGCCGGATACCACCACAAAGGATACCAGCAGGGCAGCGCCGGTCAGGACAGCTTCCTTGTACTCCAGCCCGAACAGCCAGGAGATCAGCAGGGCGATCCCTCTGAATTGAGCCACACAGTAAATCACGGAAATAACAATGGAGATCAGGGCCACCACCGTGCGGGCAGTGGCAGATTCATAGCGGAACCCGACAAAATCCGGGGCGGTAAACTTGCCAAAACGCCGGATCTGGGTAGCCATCAACACCAGCAGCAGCACATAGCCGCCGGTCCAACCGATCACAAAGGCCATGGCGTAATAGCCCTTCAGGTAGAAAAGCCCGGCCAGACCAAGGATACTGGCGGCGCTCATCCAGTTGCTGGCAATGGCTGCTCCACTGCCGACCCGCCCACTGTAGCTGCCGGAAAAACCGTAGTCGCTGGTCTGACGCATCTTGCTGCCCAGACCGCTGACAATAAAGAGCAGGAACATCCCGGCAACCATCAGAAGTGGTATAAACTGCACACCTTTTGCCACCATCAGGGCACCTCCCCTTTTTTGCGACCGGTCGCCCTGAAGCGAATGGTTCCCTCCATCCGCCGCAGCTCATGGCGATCCATCCAGAGGTTGAAGACAAGCCCCAGTACAATAAACAGCAGCGGCAGGAACTGTCCTGAGATCCAGAAGTGGATCGGCAGGTTAAAGAAGATCAGCTCCGTCAGCCAGAAGCCATCCAGTGACTCCTCCAGGACCCATATCCCGACCTGCGTCCCCACCACCGCCAGCAGACAGGCCGCCAGCAACAGGGCGATCACCTGCACCTCGCCCCGCATGGTTCCCTGCAGCGGTCTGAAGATATTGATGCTCCGCTTCACGCCGTTATCCGACATGGCTATACCTCCTCTACCCTACTGCTCCGCCCGACGACGGTACTGCACAAAATAGATCTCTTTACC
>CAZNWF010000229.1:1301-2791 GCA_964576485.1 uncultured Geobacter sp.
TTGGTCAGCTCTGCCCGTTCTGCCCGTTTGCAACTCTTCAGACAGCCCTTGTTGTAGAAATCCAGGGCAATAAAATTAAGCTCCGGGTGCCGGGTTGCCATGGCAACCACAAAATCGCCAATACCGCAGCCGATCTCCAGCACCAGCGGATGGTCGTTACCAAAGATAACAGACCACGCCGGTTGTTCGTCAAGCTCTGTGCCGGCCAGAAAAAGTGGGGATGTAATGGGAATAAGTGTGTGCATAATCACGACTTGTAGCATAGCAGCCCTGTTTTTTCACGTCTTTTGCATGTTTGCCATTTAGGCTCAGCTGTGGTATAGCCTGTGTGCTTATCATTAGATGGAGAAAGAGAGCATTCGGCTCAATGGAATTTGTTGGCGGATTCATGATCATGTCGATCCTGCTGGGCCTTTTTTTTGCGGCTGTCTGGCTCAGCCTGCCCTTGCTGTTACTGGGTTTACGACGTCAAATCATGGAGTCACACACCACACTGATACGGCTTGAAGGACGGATTGCCCGTCTTGAGCAGCAGATACTACACCATCAGACCTCTAGCAACCAATCGGCAGAGGTTCTTGACACGGTATCCGGAGGAGTTGATGGGACTGTTGGAAGGTAAGAAAGCGCTTATTCTGGGCGTTGCTAATGAAAAAAGTATTGCCTGGGCCATGGCCAGACTGTTCCAGGCCGAAGGTGCAGAACTGATGCTGACCTATGCCGGTGAGGCGATAGAAAAACGGGTCCGTCCCCTTGCTGAATCGATCGGCGCCACCGTTGCCCCCTGTAATGTAACCAGCGATGAAGAAATAACTGCACTGATGGATCTGGCACAACAGCGTTGGGGCGGAATCGATATCCTGATCCATTCCGTCGCCTTTGCTGACAAGGAAGAACTGAAAGGCACCATCCTCTCCACCACCCGGGAAGGATTTGCCACTGCCCTGGATATCAGCGCCTACTCACTGATCGGCTTACTGAAAGCAGCCCAGCCGCTCATGACCGGACGCAATGCCTGCGCCCTGGCCATGAGCTACTACGGCGCAGAAAAGGTATTCCCCAACTACAATGTGATGGGGGTTGCCAAAGCGGCCCTAGAGGCATCGGTACGCTACCTTTCCGCCGGTATGGGACCGGACAACATCCGGGTCAACGCCATTTCGGCCGGACCGATCAAGACCCTGGCCGCTGCCGGTGTCAACGGCTTCAACCAGATCCTCAACACCGTCGAAGAACGTGCCCCGCTGCACCGCAACATTACCCAGGAAGAAGTCGCCAAGTCCGCCCTCTACCTCTGCAGCGACCTGGCCTCCGGGGTCACCGGTGAAATCCATTACGTTGATGCCGGCTACAACATCACCGGTATCTAACGGAGCCCGCCCATCAAAGAGATCCACGGCAACCTTGCAGGTCTGAAACAGAGCCAGATACAGGCGGTAGAACGTCTCTACCGCCGCCGCATTCCGGCTGATGAACTCTGCTCTGCTGAA
>CAZNWF010000230.1:0-2785 GCA_964576485.1 uncultured Geobacter sp.
GTCAGGATGCCGCTTAGTGTGCTGTATAGTCCGGCATTACTGCTGTACCCGGCGTTGTAGCCCCCTTTAAGGGTAATGGGTTTGGTTACGGTCAGGTCTTCTACAAAGGGCTCAACAGCAAGGGTTGTCGCATTATGGAGTTCGCGAGCCAGTATGGTCGCACCGGAACCGGCGTTGGCATGAGCAAGGATCAGGGTGTCATAGCCGTTGCCACCGTTGATTTTGGCCTTGTAGGCGCCGGCAAAGCTGCCGGTTACGGTGGTGTCGGCGGTGATACTGAAGCTGCAACCGCCGGTGCCGGAGCAACCTCCTCCGCTCCAACTGCTGAAGGTTGAGTTGGCATCAGCTGCCGCAGCCAGGGTGACGGTGCTGCCGGAGTTGAATGAACCAGAGCAGGTGCCGGTCTTTGTGCCGCCATTGACAGAGCTGCAAGAAATGCCGGAGCCGCTGATGCTGCCGCCACCCTTGACAAGCCCGGCTGCTGTGTAGGCGTGGTTGACCGTAAGGGTTCGTTGGGTGGTGACAACAGGCACCCCTGCTACGCTGATGTCATCAAGGTGGATGTCGTTACCGTAATCACCGATACCTTTAAAAATAAGGTAGTTGGTTGTGCCGGTAAAACTGCCGGGTATGGCAAAAGAATAAGTATACCAGCCGGCAGTGGCAACAGTGGGTGAGGAACCGGTATACCGGTATACTGTTCCCAGTAGTGTAGCGCCGGTAAGGTTTTGGGCGGTGTTGACATATACTTCAACCTTGTCATCATTACTGTACTGTAAGTCCCGGTACATCCAGAATGAGGCTGTGTTGTTTGTCGTGGCTGTCAACGAAAAAGCAGGTGAAATCAGGGCAGCAGCGGAACCTGAGCTAACCGTCCAAGAGTTAAAGTACACCAGATTTGAACCAATGTGGGCAGCTATACCGCTGGGATGCACGGTCCCTGCATTGGTCGCCCATGCCCCACTGGTTGTTACGATGCTGGAGGACCATCCCGAGGGCAGAGCTGCAGGAGTCACATCATCAAAGTTTTCGTTGATGAGGGGGGTTGCCGTTGCAAACGTTGCCATCACAGCCGTGTCATTGGCCAGGCTGACCACACAGCTTCCGGTGCCGGAACAGCCGCCGCCGGACCAGCCGGTGAAGACCGAGCCGGGATTGCCGGCAGCAGTCAGGGTAACAGAGGTACCCTGAGTAAAGCTGCTGCTGCAGGTACTGCCGCATGAGATCCCGGCTGGTGCCGAGGTGACCGTACCGCTGCCGCTGCCGTTTTTGGTAACACTTAGGGTCTTGGTGACTGGCGGGGTAAAAGAGATGCTGCCGGTCATAGTGGCAGCCTGGGCTGAAATGCCGGTCAGGCTGAAGTTGGTGGCAGTACCGCTGTAATAGTTTGAGTTGGGGGTGGTGGTCGGTCCCCAGCTGGCATTGTTGCTGGAATAGTAAAGGGTGGTGCTGCAACCCCGGTTTGATGTGGTTAGCATGTCACAAGTTGCGGTACTGGCCTGAACCGGTACGACCCCTTGGTGGCCACCAGTGGCAACGTTGTTTACGGTGTAGTTGTTTATGTCATTACTGCCATAGGTGCCGGAGGTGATGTCAATGTGGGTGATCAGCAGTCCGCCAGCCCAGGTGGCAGAACTCAATAAACGCCGTAAACCGAGATCCCAGCCGGTTGGTTGGCGGTTTTCAACCAGAAAATATTCAGTGCTGCTGATAAGAGGCGACACAAATTTATAGGCCGCACTCTGCGATGACAGCGGGTGGGCCAGCGACAAGGTCCCGGATGAGGTTGGGGTGACCGGTGTTGCCCAGCCCAGAAATTCACGTGACCAGGCATCCAGAGCGGTTGGGGTTGTGCCGCCCGTCTCCCAGCTACCAACATAGTCACCACCCCAGCTACCGCCTGCCATCAGCGAAAAACTGCCCATGGCACCATTCGTGCCGGACGTGTCGTAGAGGTCCGGTAGTCCCCCCATCTGATGGCCCAATTCGTGGGCGATCACCCCCATGGTCATTTGGGTTGTTGCGTTGTAATACTCGCCGTTTTGGGACCAGCGCTGTACATTCTTGGTGCCGGCGGTAAGCCCCGTGCCGGTTGTGCGCCAGGCATGTGCCCAGACCGATGGGGTCAGACCGGAACTTGCAGAGGTCTCGTAACCGGCCACAATAAAATAAATCACCACTTCAGAGGGCTCAAGGATGCCGTTTCCGTTGGTATCCAGGCTTGCATAATCAACATAGGGTGCCGCTGCGGAAAGTGCAGCATTACCCCAGGCCTGGTCTGATTCAAAAGTATAATCTCCACCGGTGTTAGGGTGGTTGGTGTCAAGGGTGACAGAAATAATTCCGGTTGGGACGCTCGGCTGGGTGGTGGTGACAGGGGTAATAGTCAGGGTATTAAACGAGTTTTCTTTGTAATATTTGGTAACTGATTTTGCTGCAGCATCAAAAACAAGGCTGTTCCATGATGCCGGTGTGGTGTTGAGCTGGCGGTCGGCAAAACCAACAAGAATGAGCAGCATCTTCCTGGGGCCTGAAACCGGCACCGGCACCCAGTCGCCAGTGGCTGCGGATGAAACAGTGCCGTCGGACAGTGCAACCGTTTTGGCACTATTCAGACGTTCCTGGTAGATATCTTTTAACATCAGGTTCATCTGTTCTGCATGTGCTTTGTTACGTGGGGGGATTAACCCTTTTTTGATAGTAGTCGGGGCGTTTGATCCATCCGGTAGTACCTTTATCCCGGAACCTTTCAGGGTGCCGTCAGCATTTTGTTCGGCATATTCCC
>CAZNWF010000231.1:0-2760 GCA_964576485.1 uncultured Geobacter sp.
CGAATTTCTAATTCCAATACTTTTTTGTCGGTGTGAATACTTATGTTTCATATTTTGTCTCGTGGCACATCACGTTCATATTCTTCCTTCAGGCCATGCAGGCGATGGGAGCGAAGACGGTAACGATTGAGTTGCCAATAGTTGCGGAGCGTTTGTAGGAAAGGCCAATGCCGGCTCGGCTCCGGCGGCGATTGCACCGCGTAACGAAGGGCTAAGCAAGCCTGCCCAAGGGCAGGCTTGCGGTGTCTAGTGACTAGGCGATAAAGAGCTTGTGGGCCAGTTACCAGCCTGCAAAATTTTTTATGCCATCCCAAACACCACCTTGAAACGCACCACTAGCAGCCATCATTAAAGGGGCTGCCAGTATTGCCTTTCCTACTGAAAATAATTTGGCGACCCACCAGGAGCTTAGCGCTGTGCGCTTGGAAATGTAATTTTGAGCTAATGAACAAGCTACCGCCAACGGAAAGATACTGACTGAACCTGTGAGTGCCCATGCTGCCATCTGCTTAGTCGGGTCAGTAATCAAGCTTTGGATATGAGCATGTGTATACCAACCCAAAACTCCGCCTAGTAATACGGGGAGAGCGACAAAAATGACAAGAAATTGAGATTTAAGTAGCAAGGCCTCTAGTTCGGCAGCACGTTTGTCAGCATCCGTTGCTTTTAGTAGTGCATTTGCAAGGTCCGCTTTTATCTGCGCTTCATTTCTGGCTGATTCATCTAGCTGTATATTTTTATCTGCAAGCAAGCGCTCAGATTCTTCACGGCTACTACGTTCATTATTCAATTTGGTTTCAGTTAGTGCTAACGTTCCTTTCGCTTCCTTAAGAGCGTTAACCGTCGACTGATGTTCCGCTAGTAGTTCTTCGCGGACTAAATCAAAAATTTCATCATTTGATGCATCTGCCCCTCGCAAGCGACCTCTCAGTACCTGATTGGCTAGAACGACCTTGAGGGTTGCTTCGGGCAAGTCGGTCACGTTCTCGAATCGAGAGATTGCCTCTAGCACCTTGATGGTTGCTTTTTCATCATCTGGGTCAAATGACTGAAAAAAGAGTGGCAACCGGAGACTGTCTACTAGGCTTTCTTCTAGGTCAGGGCTACGCGGCACCCAGAACTGTATTAACTGAACCAAATTGCTCGGATAGAGAACTGCCGGAAGTTTGTTGGCGCTAGAAGAGCGCTTTCTTCTATCAAAGGCAATCAGGCGCCAATCGATGGATACAGCCCAATATTCAACTTCAAACGGTGAGTTTGCGTTGTCACCTCGCCGGTCTGTAACTACGTGCCAAAGAACCGCATCGTGCATTAAACGGTCATAACCTTTTCTGCGAGGAGCTTGCATTTCCTGCATTTCGCGTTCTTGTTCAGAAAGAACGTCGTCAATCACTTCTTGGCGCTGAGCGTAGATGTGCTGCGGCGTTTCCAGGACATGGATTCCTTTGTCGCGGAGAATCGTACGCAAGTCATCAATGTACGGTCTGAAGAAGTTCTCGGCAGTTAAGCCTGGGCTATGTCTGGCTGCGTCGAAAAATTTCTTGGCTATGCTGGGCAACGGCTGGGTTACCGCAACGTTTGCCATTGCAACTGTGGTACGAATTCTCTCAACTAGATGCAGTTGGCTTGTTAGTGTTCGCTGTGCTTCATCAAGGGTTGCCGGGAGAACGTAGAACTTAATCTGTAGGTGGCGCTCATTCCGCTGAGCAATATCCACGAGTGATACGACGGAGTCATCTGCTGGGTTGTCATGCAATCCGAGGACCGAGAAGACGAAATTTGTGTCAAGGAGAACCTTTATGGAGTGTTTTTTTCTAGCACCTTCAATGACTGCGAGAGTTTCTGGTCGAAGCTGGGAAGCTTCGGCAAAAAAATGGGCAGACAGTAGACGCAGAACTTGATTTCTACATACTTGATTAGTGGGTGCGAAAAACTCTGAAAGAGTCTTGCGAAGACCCGCTGAATGCTCCGATGGAAAAGCGCGAAGGAAGGGGGCCAGCCAGTCACCCTCTTGTTCAAGATTGCCATCTGCGATTAAGTGAAAAAGATTGGCACCTGCTACGCGAACGGCGCCTAGTAGTGCTTTTAAGAACTCAGCCCATACTTTGTCAGAGGGCAAATTAGGACAGTTATTTGCGCAGGATGCTAGAAAAGCCGAGTGGCAGAGTTCTTGTTCAGAGGAGGCTTTTTCGTGTGCCGAGGTGAGCGTTTGACGAGCCTCTTCCGTGAGCTTGTAACTGTGATTCGGCATGCGAGTGATACGGTTCTGGGATAACAGAATTTCTATCTGCTTCAGAAGTACATCGTCTGCTAGTTGAATACCAACTTCTCGCTTTAGGCCAACCTTCAATTCAGCCTGAGTCAATGGCGTCTGTGATTTCCATAGGACACCTTTGATGACTTGGCCGACGGCCTTTTTCCACCAGCCGGACTCGTTCAGCTCAACATGGTGAATCAGGGAAACAATTTCTGGTGATAAATGACGAATTGTCATGCTGTTGCCTTCGATATTGTTATTGCGTACCTGAAGTTGTCTTTCCCGCCCCTGAAATAAAAATGCCCGCGTCAGTGAGGCGGGCATTTTAGTGGGTTAAAGCGTGGCCCCAGGGTTTCACTTTATGAGGTCCAAAGTTTCAACTTATGGGGTCCATATTTCAAACTTTGCGTTAACTCACATGCGAGAGTGTGACCCCTGGTGCCGCTTTAGCCGCAGGTTCCCACTGCGCCGCAGGCGGTACAGAAGTCACAGCCGTCTTTCCT
>CAZNWF010000232.1:0-2623 GCA_964576485.1 uncultured Geobacter sp.
AATCGGTCTGTATCGGTCCGGCTCCCAGCAGCCAGAGTTACCTGAATATCAATGCCATCATCAGTGCTGCTGAGCTGACTGATGCCGAGGCAATCCACCCCGGCTATGGTTTTTTATCTGAAAACGCCAAATTTGCCGAGATCTGCGAGCAGTGTGGTATCACTTTTATCGGCCCCTCTGCAGAAAGCATGCGGGTCATGGGTGATAAAATTTCTGCCCGTCAGGCGGTAATTGAGCATGGTGTACCGATCCTCCCCGGTACCAAGGAAAACGTGAAGACCGTTGACGAAGCGGTCAAAATTGCCAAGCAGATCGGTTTTCCGGTTATCATTAAAGCAACTGCCGGTGGTGGGGGGCGGGGGATGAAGATTGTCCACTCCCAGGCAACTATGGCCAACGCCTTTGCTACTGCCCGGGCGGAGGCACAGGCAGGTTTTGGTAACCCGGACGTCTATATTGAAAAGTATTGCGTTGAGCCACGACATGTAGAAATCCAGGTTCTGGCTGATAAACATGGTAACTGTATTCATTTGGGGGAGCGGGATTGCTCCATCCAGCGTCGCCACCAGAAGATGCTGGAAGAAGCTCCTTGCCCGGTACTCAAGCCGGAAACCCGTGCCGCTATGGGTGCAGCAGCAGTAAAGGCAGCTAAGGCAGTCAACTACTGCAGCGTCGGTACGGTTGAGTTTTTGCTGGATAAAAGCGGTGACTTCTATTTTATGGAGATGAATACTCGCATCCAGGTTGAACACCCGGTTACCGAGATGATCACCGGGGTTGACCTGATCCGGGAGCAGATCCGTTCTGCAGCCGGTCTGCCGCTGCGCTACAAGCAGGAAGATATCAAGATTACCGGCCATGCCATTGAGTGCCGGATCAATGCTGAAGACCCGTTCAAATTTACTCCCTGCCCTGGTAAGATTACCGCCTACCATCAACCGGGTGGCCTTGGGGTGCGGGTTGATTCATTTGTCTATGATCAGTACAATGTGGTACCCCACTACGATTCCATGATCGGCAAGCTGATTGTGCATGCAGAAACCCGTGAAGACGCGATCCGCCGTATGGCTCGCGCTCTGGATGAGTATATTATTGAAGGGATCAAAACTACGATATTCTTCCACAAACGGATTATGACCAATAAGGATTTTATTGAAGGTAATGTTGATACCTCGTTCCTTGAGCGGATTGTGCTGGAGTAACTATGGAATTTCCTGAAGAACTGAAATACTCGAAGGAGCATGTCTGGCTAAGGATTGAAGGAAACCGTGCGGTGGTGGGTATAACCGACTTTGCCCAGGAAGAGCTGGGAACCATTGCAGCGGTAGAACTGCCGGAAGAGGGCGATCAGGTGGAGCAGGAGGATTCAATGGGTTCCATTGAGGCCCGCAAGACGGTTGCTGAGCTGTATGCACCGGTAACCGGCACAGTGCTGGCAGTAAATGAAGAGGTGCTGGATACCCCCTCGTTGCTGAATGATGATCCCTATGATGGTGGCTGGCTGCTTGAACTGGAGCTGGAAGACCGGGATGAGTTGAAGGCATTAATGTCAGCTGATGATTACGCAGAGTATGTAGAAGACAAGGAAGTGTAAAACGGTTTGCAAGTGTGGTATAAGATGGGCGGGATGGAAATCCCGCCCATCTTGCATTTGACGGGTGATTCGTAGATTGTGGCGAGGTGCTCTGTAGTGAAGATGATTTTTAGTTTGTTTGTGGTGTTCAGTTTTGGGGCTGTTGCCTGTCTGCAGGCTGAGCCGGTGCGGTTGACCATGGCTGACGCCGTTAAAATGGCCGTAGAGAAAAATCTTGATCTGCGGGTAGAACGCTATAATCCGGCTCAGCAGGAAGCTGAATACCAGAAAAGTCGTGGAATCTACAATCCAACCCTTAATCTGCAGGCAAACTATAACGACACCACCTCCTATTCTGCCAACCAGTCATCAGGCAAATACTTGAATCGGAATACACAACTGAATGCCGGCGTCAGTCAGCTGCTACCCACAGGAGCCACTGCAAGCCTGGGGTTTAATAATAGCTATCTCTCCTCTGATATGGTCTCAGCTTCAAGTGGCTTGTCGTCATACTGGCAATCAAATCTGGGTTTGACCCTGAGTCAGCCGCTGCTTAAAAACTTTGGCCGCGAACCAACGGAATTGACCATTGATACAGCAAAATTGACCAAGGATGCCTCCCTTGAAAAGCTGAGCGCCAAGCTGATCAGTGTGGTGGCGCAGGTCAGGACTGAATACTATAAGCTCTACAGTCTGCGGGAGGAGCTGGAAGTCAGGAAGGTTTCTCTTGGACTGGCCCGTCGGGTGCTGAGTGATACGCAGGCCAGGGTTAAGGCCGGTGTGATGCCTGCCATGGAGACGCTGAATGCTGAATTCGGGGTGGCCAGTCGTGAAAAAGAGTTGATTGATGCTGAACGGGCGGTGCAGGATCAGGGGGATGTGCTGGTACAGTTACTCCAGCTTCCCCAGGGACAGCCGGTTGAAACGGTTGAGGTGCCGTCAAAAGTGCGTTACGACGTACTGGAACAGACTGAAATTCGACGGGCGCTTGCTCATCGCCCGGAGCTCAAGGAGTTGAAACATAATCTGGAACTGCTTGAACTGCAGACC
>CAZNWF010000233.1:0-2603 GCA_964576485.1 uncultured Geobacter sp.
ACCTGTTTGACCGCCAGTATGAAGAGGTGGCCGGTTATGGCACCCCCGGTATTGGGGCCTATGGCGGCGTAAAGGTATCGTTTTAGCAGACTATAAAAGTAGTGCCACAAGGACACAGAGTTCTCAGAGTAAAAGCAAACCGATCTGATTTTATTCTCAAAACCTTACAGGTGAATGCATTGAGCCTGATCTTAACTGCAATTCCTCTGTGTTCTCTGTGCGCTCTGTGGCTACATGCCGTTTTAAGGTCTAACTGATGAAAAAACTATGTCTATGCATAAGCTGGCTGATCTTGCTGGTGGCGGTTCCTGCGTTCTGCGGAGAGCCGCCCAGGCGGATCGTCTCTCTGGCCCCCAGTTTGACTGAGATGGCCTGTGCCCTGGGGCTGGAGAAGAATCTGGTGGGGGTTACCACCTTCTGCGACCGGCCAGCCTCGATCAAAGGCAAGCCCACCGTAGGGGGACCAGCCAACCCGTCGCTGGAGGCAGTGCTGAACCTGAAGCCGGATGTTGTGCTGGTGGATGAAGAGGGAATCGGCTCCAAGCTGGCCAAACGGCTGCAAAAACTGGGGATCAGGACCGTCACCTTCCACGGTTCCCGCCTGGACAAGCTGGCACCGGCAGTGCGGCAATTGGGTACTGATCTTGGGGTGCAACAACCGGCCAACCAGTTGGCGGTGCGGATCGAGCAATCACTGAAACCGCTAAAAACCACCCCGCTGGTCAAGACCATGTTTGTGATCTGGCCGGACCCGCTGGTGGCTGCCGGTCCCGGTTCCCTGCTGGATGATGCCATGCAGCTGTCCGGCATGACTAATATTGCCAGTGATGCCCGTTCCGGCTATCCGCGGCTTTCACTGGAGGCGGTGGTCACCCGCAACCCACAGTTGATCATTGCAGGACAAGGGGATAAGCTGGCTGCACCAATGAAGCGGATGCTGGGCCACCTGAATTCACTTGATACGATCAAACAAGGCCGGGTCTGCACCGTCAGCGATGCCCTATACCGTCCCGGCCCCCGCATCCCGGAGGGGATAGCTGAGCTGAGGCGTTGCCTGGAGCTGGCCCATAAAGGCGGTAAACCATGAGCCTTCAAACCTGTTTCAACCGCAAAAGAACGCAAGAAACACAGAGATTTTTGTGGTTTTCTAGTGTTACTTCGGGTTGTGGTCAGGCCAAGGCCGTTTCCTTGTACAACAAGTTATTTTCTTTCCTGATTGGCGTCAATCTTCCGCCACGGCATCCCTATAGTCCCCTCTCCCTGAGGGAGAGGGCTAGGGTGAGGGGGAACTACTGGACAGTGTCTGCACCGCTGCCCCCTCATCCGGCCTTCGGCCACCTTCTCCCTCAGGGAGAAGGGTACGGCGGAAGATCAACGTTAATCAGTTTTTCTTTTCATTCTTTGCGCTCCTTTGCGGCGATCTGCCGTTTCAGGATTTGGTGCAGTACGTTCCATTGCGGCAACCTGCCGTTTTCCGTATGAAACGCCACCCCCTGTTCATCATGCTGGGCTGTCTGGTGCTGGTCCTGCTGCTGTCGCTCTCCTTGGGTCAACAGACCATCAACCCTTTTCAGCTTGATCCGCTGCAGCTGCAGATCGTACTGGATCTGCGCCTGCCCCGCATTGTGGTGGCCCTGCTGATGGGGGGATCACTGGGGGTGGCCGGAGCGATTCTGCAAGGGGTCTTCCGTAACCCGCTGGCTGATCCCTATGTGCTGGGCACCTCCAGCGGTGCTGCCCTGGCAGCGGCCTTTGGGCTGTTAGCCACCCAGGGGACCGGGGTCTGGCTGGTGCCAGCACTGGCGTTGACCGGGGCCTTGGTAACCAGTGCTGTGGTGGTCTCTTTGGGACGGGATGCCTGGGGGGTACGGGCAGAACGCTTACTGCTGGCCGGGGTGGGGATCGGCTTTTTCCTGTCTGCCATTCTGATGTTGGTCATGTCACTGGCCCAGGCTGACGGGGTCAAACGGGCCCTGCTCTGGATGGCCGGCGATCTGGCTGGAGCAGACTGGTCAGTGGTGCCGGTGGCGGGACTGCTGATGCTGATCGGCTTTGTGCTGGCCCTGGCTCGGCGGCGCGGCCTGAACGCCCTTGCCCTGGGGGATGAAGTGGCCTTTGGCCTGGGGCTTGAGCCGGGACGGGAGCGGACCCTGCTGGTGCTGGCAGCCTCTCTGCTGACTGCAGCCTCGGTTGCCCTGGGCGGCATTGTCGGCTTTGTCGGGCTGATGGTACCCCATGCCGTGCGTGCCCTGGTGGGTGCCGATGCCCGCCGGGTGCTGCCGCTGTCTGCCCTTGGGGGCGGCATGCTGCTCTGTCTGGCGGACACGGTCGGGCGTAGCGTACTGCCACCGGTGGAGATCCCGGCCGGGGTGGTCACCGCCCTGATCGGCGCCCCCTGGTTTCTGATCATGCTGCGCCGTACCACGGGTGGAGGTATTCGATGAGCAGCCTTCTGTTTGATCAGGTCTGTTTCAGCTACGGCAACGCCCCCTGCGTGGTGCAGTTTTCCTGCAATCTGGCCAAGGGAGAACTGGTTGGCCTGATCGGTGCCAACGGTTCCGGCAAATCCACCCTGCTGCGGTTGGGTGCCGGTCTGCTGACCC
>CAZNWF010000234.1:0-2537 GCA_964576485.1 uncultured Geobacter sp.
GCATCAGCGCTGCGGCTCATATCAGCCCAGAACCAGAGCAGCACCAGCATAAACGGCACCGTGCCCAGATAATAACAGGCCAGGGTATCCAAGGGGGCCTGGCGCAGCAGGGCGGTGGCCTGCTCCAGCAGTTCTACAGCCCCGATCCCTTTTTCACGGCTTCTGGGACGCAGGATCATGGGCGCTCCTCGAACAGCCGCCAGATATGGCCTTCATGGAACGATGAGGGGATCAGCAGCAGGCCCCGGCCTGCCATAAAAAAGCAGAACCAGAGGATCAGCAGACCGATTCCAAGCTGGATAACACCAGCCAGCACAGTGCGGAAACGGAAAGAGCGGACCGTGTCATCCGGTTGTCCCAGACAACGGCCACAGGTCATCCGTCCGGCATGTTCCGTGACACATTCACGGCAGAAAAAATTGCCGCACTGACCGCAGCGGGCCACTGCCTCACGGTTGGCGTGGTTAAAACAACGCTGGACCTTCAGACTGCTCATGGGATTGGGGGGGATGCCGGAGCCGGGGGAGCGCCTGTCCGTTGCGAGTCATAGCGGGACAGTAGTTCACTGCGCAGCATACTGCCCTGTTGAGCTGCCACCAGAGGCCGCAGTTCCTTGATCAGGCGGGTTACCCTGCGGGTACGTTGCAGGGCAGGAATAGCAACCAGCCCCAGCGGAGTCAACAGATTGGTCTTACAGGTGGGGCCTTTAACCAGATTAAGTACCAGGCCAACCAGAAATGGCAGACAGAAAAAGCCAAGGGCAATGGTGCCGGGAGAAAAAATATCGCTGGTGCTTAAAATGCCGATACTGCACAGACCCACAACAATCCCCAGCAGAATATTGAGTAACATCCAGGTTTTGGTGCGCTGGGCAATCACTCCCTTGAGGTCTTTCAGATAAATCCGCAGATACTCTTCAGTATAACCGGTTGATTTAACTGACAGCAGGTGATCATCCCCGAGCCAGAGTGAGCAACGCATGATCATGGCCATGGTGCCACGGGCTAGACGACGGTATGTGATGGGCTGGGCCGGGCTGCTCATGAGTTCCACTTTTGAAACAAAAAGATACCCAGCACCACCCAACCGATTATCTGCAGTGCGGAAAACAGCAGGGCCAGGACCAGACGGATCCTGGTGCGGGGCAGGATACTGGAAGGTTTGCGCCAGGCGGTGATCGCAAGATAAAAAGCGATTGGCGCGGTAATCAGGGTTACGGGCCAGATCAGGAGCGGCAACAGGGTTGTGTTCAGAGCGATGCTATCATGCAGGGTGCGCTTGGTGACCAGTTCGGAAAGCTGTTCGTTCTGACGGCCCTGCTCCAGGCAGACCGGGCAGAGGCAACGACCGGCCAGATCGATCTCACAAAGGCTGCAGATAAAACGGCCGCAGCTGCTGCAGATCTTAACCGCCTGTTTGTCCGGGTGATAAAAGCAGCTTGCGTCTCCCTCTGTTACCTGCAGACCAACAGTGCCTCCTTCATGCAACGGCCTCAGGATTGCCGGAAACAGTTCAACCTGCAGCTGCGTTAAGCAGTGCGGACAGTTGATCGCTTCACCGCTGTTGCAAAGCGCTGCCGGTATCGGTGTGTGACAGGAGCTGCACAGTAGAGGGAAAAGCGAACGTTCACCAGCGGTCATTACTTAAAAACCACCCTGGTGTTACAGATCCGGTCATGCAGGGTCCGCTTTTCATCATCAAAGGCAGCCATGATATAGCCGATCATCATGATCATGCCGCTCAGCATCTCGGCAAAGTATCGTCCCACCGCTCGACCGGCGCTGATCTTGTCCCCCTCGGCAGTCACCACCTTCAGACCACAGGCCATCTTGCCGGGGGTTGCCTGATGTTTTCCGCTCAAAAAGTAGATGTTATAGGCAATACCGAACCCGACCTGAATGAAGACATTCATGATTGCAGCCACTACTCCCATTTGCGGGGAGCTGTTTGCGGCGATCAGAAAGGTTGTTGCCATGGTGGCGGCAAAATTCACTACCCAGAGGATAATGCCATCAATAAATTTAGCGCCGAAGCGGATCCAGAAACCGGCATAACGCAGATCGCCGGTATTCCCCATCCCCATGGCCAGCATCTGGACGTAGGTCGGCTTGCAGCTGGCGCAGACCAGTTTGTCACCAAAGCGGACCATCTGGCTTTGGGCAAAGCGTCCCTTGCAAACCGCACAGGAACCAGAGCTCCTGTCCTCGCCAGCAGGAGCAAGCGGTGGCGGCAGTGTCGTTGCCCCGCCACCTGTTGCTGACTGGCGGTTACGGGCCGCCTCGCAGGCGTTGCAGATTCCGCCGCTGCCCTCGATAATACTGCCACAGGAGGGACAGGGACGTAGTGGTGGTGGTTCAGCTGTCAGCGGTGGCGGGGCCGTGATTACTGGCGGGGCAACGGCAACTGATTCCAGTGGAGGGAGCGGGAAACTTTGCTTGCACCGGGGGCAGTTGATACTGGTGGCACCGGCTGGTCGTTTTGCATCATCAAGCTGGCCGCTGATACCGCAGTGGGGGCAGGTAATCGTCATGCTCACC
>CAZNWF010000235.1:0-2502 GCA_964576485.1 uncultured Geobacter sp.
CCTCATACAGGCCGCTGACCTTCAAAAACTCGATAAAGAACGGAAGCTGACCAAGCGGAGTAACAGCAGCATCAGGATCCCACTCAACCTGGATACGGCCAGCAAACGTATCAACAGCAACACGAGATGAAGGAACAACAGTACGCTTTTTACTTTCACCCATTTGGTGAACCCTCCTGAACCAGATTCAAACCTGCATTCAGAAGGTTACAACATTTCTGGCAGGTTAACTGCCGTTTTTAGGATAAAAGGAGGATTAACAAATGCTGATAGTAATCAATTTCGAAGGTTACAACAAATACCGGTTTCATAGACCCTGGATTTCAAAGGTGGTTGAGTGGCCATCAGGTAAGTCGGCAATCGTCAGCTGGGGGAGGTACCAAGGTGACGAAGATGGTGGAGATGCAGAGATCATGGCCACACCAGGTGATGTGGTCCGATGGGGGCAGAAAGGGCCAAGTCGCAGTCAGACCAAGAGTTATTGGGGCATCGTCCAGGAAGACGGAAAAGTTGAAAAATGCACAATGGCCCAGGCGCATAAAGCATGGATTCAGAAACATGAGTCAATATCTGAAGAGCCTTCCACATCACCGGCACCTGTACATGAACTATTGGCACAGATCAGCACAGATCAGCTTCTTCTTGAACTGGAACGTCGGGGGATTAAACCATGAAAATCTTCCGGATCTGCAAAGCAGTTTTTAGGCATGACTCAACATACTATTTCTCAGTCCTGAGTGCTGAGGAAGCTCGCTTCTGGAACATGCCCTGTCAGTATAATAGCATCTGGATGGCTGCTTGGAGATACAACCCACGCTACAAGGGTCTCTATTGGCTGCTTAAGATCATCTTTGTGAGGATGGTGTTGCCTTACCTAATTTTTTTATGTGCAGTTTTGTCAGTCCTCATATTGTTGTTGTATCTGGCGTTTGGCAGATAAGACAGAACTGCTGTTGACCAACATCATAAAAACTAATGCATTAACAAATAATTACCAAGGAGATACCAGAGATGAGTAAAAAAATTGAAACAATGGCACCTGATCAGATCGCAGCACGAGGACGCGAACTGATCCGACTGGCTAAGAGAAGGGAGGCCGAATTGCGTCAGGATGAGCTTCTGCAAATCGGCCAGATATTCAAACGTGAAATCAACACTGATTGGCCTTCGACGTGGGAATCACTGTCTTCAGAATTGGAACGGATTGTCGGCAAAAAAGTGTCGGAACCACATTGGATTCAAAAGGTATAACGGCGGACGTTTTTTCATGGCACTCCACGCAATGTGGATTGCCACCAAAGCCACTAACAGACTGATATGTCAGTACTTATCGGTATACCGAGAGTATGCCGTCTGTGCTTTGTATTGATGTAACCTCGCAAATATTCACATGATTTTTAGTTTACTGGAAGGGGCATCATGGAAACATTTAGTTTCAAAATTTCAGCTACTGAGGACGAAGCACTTAACAGTCTGGCCAACCGCTGGAAGTGTAACCGTGCTGAAGCCGCACGGCGCGCTCTTAATCTAGCCAATAGCAAATCAGAATCAGCCGACTTTTCAGATATCACCAAAGCCCATTTACAGGAAATAGTGTCCCTTCAGAAGGAATCAATTGACCTTCTAAGCGAGTTGGCAAAGTACACACCACTTGTGGCCAGAATAAACCGACTTGAAGAATTTACCGTACAGGCCTGCCTGTCGGCAGGTGTGTTGGCAAAACAGTCAGGGCTTTTTGAGACAGCCAGAAATGAATACCTCGACTGGAAGCACAACCAAGGAGGATCAAAATGAGTATAGAACGTTCTCGATTTTCAGGAACGGCGTCTCTATTTAATCGCCTTAATCAGCTCTTTTTCGCGATCAAGTTTTGGATGTATATCGCGTTCGTAGTTGTAGTCATTTTATTTGCATGGCGGGCTTATCCGTCACTCAAAGATTGGAGCACAACTGAATTTTTCATCAGGGCATCCCTATTTGAATTTACGGTTCGGACTGGACAGCCGTGGCCGTGGTTATTGGAACAAAACTATCGCACTGCAGTTGTCGCTCAGGCTCAAGAGTATCGTGACCTTTACGGATATATTCTCAACTCATTGAAGAAGTCCGGATATGAAGGACTCTCTGGTGGAGTTGTGGTTCTCATATTCGGATTCTGGCTGGGGAAAATGGAAGCCAGGTCTCAGACTGAGGATCGTCATCGGCGTGGTTCTCAACTGGTAATTCCGAAGGAGTTAAATCGTTGTCTTATCAAGACAGAGGGCGATGGACAAATAATGTTAGGGGAAGTCCGACTTCCGCGAGCAACAGAGGTACGAGGCCTGTTCGCTGTAGGTATGCTGGGCGTCGGCAAAACACAGCTACAGAACCGCATCCTGGATACAGTTGTAGATAGGGACGAGCGAGGGGTCATTTTCACGGCAAAAGGTGATGACTTTATTACCACTCACTGGAGGACAGGTGATGCGATCTTCTGTCCGGCTGACGCACGGACGGTCGGAT
>CAZNWF010000236.1:0-2502 GCA_964576485.1 uncultured Geobacter sp.
CGGTGGATTCCGCCTACAAGATCGCCCGTTTCAACCGTTTCTGTAACATCTACAACATTCCGATGATCTT
Organism: uncultured Geobacter sp.; assembly: GCA_964576485.1. Classification (GTDB taxonomy): domain Bacteria; phylum Desulfobacterota; class Desulfuromonadia; order Geobacterales; family Pseudopelobacteraceae; genus Trichlorobacter. Next base: position 71 of record CAZNWF010000236.1, read on the forward strand.
TATGGAAGATACCACCGGCTTCCTGCCCGGTCGTGAGCAGGAGTCCCGCGGTATTGTCCAGGCCGGCCGTGCCATGCTGGATTCCATCGTTGATATCCGTACCCCTCGCATCCTGCTGATCATTCGGAACGCCTACGGCGGGGCCTATGCCTCCTACAACAACTACCCTACCGGCGCTGATCTGGTTCTGGCGCTGCCCACCACCCGTCTGGCGGTTATGGGTCCGGCCGGTAAGGAGTTTGTCTACAAGGATGAACTGCGCAAGCTGCGTGGCGCGGTGAAGGATAAGGTCAAGTCCGGGGTCCAGGAGCGGGTTGCAGCAGGCATGGATGCTGGCGAGGCTACCAAGGATGCCGAGAAGGATGTGGCTGACTGGCTGAGGATTGAAGAGGCTGCTCTGAATCTCCGCTATGAAAAAGAGTTGATGAATCCGAAGGAAGGTCTGGCCCTGGGCTCCATCTCATCGCTGGTCATGCCCACCGACTTGCGTAAGGTGCTGGGCGAGAACATGAACTTCCTGCTGCGGCACTATAAGCCCGGCCCGATGCAGGCGATCCAGCGCGAGTTCCACTAACCTGTCATTACTTAACTCATTGATTTAAATTGGAGATATAAGCCCATGCCACATTCTGATTACTACAAGCACAACCCCCTGATTCACCGGGATCGCCGATTGAGCAAGTCTTCATCCGAGTGGGTCCGTTCTTTTTCCTGCGAAGAGTTGAAGCCGCTGATTGTCTGCCGTGGTCCAATCCGTAAGGAAGCGATGGATGTCTACCAGGAGATGGGGATCAGCCATTACGGCATCCTGCTGTCAGAAAAAGACTCCATTGTCTACCCCAATGCCCTGGCTCCTGAACTACGCCAGCTGACCGACTCCAACCGGGTTCACCGGGTGCCTGACTACTCCGGCGCCAGCAAGGAAGAACGGGTCGAGCGGATTGGTCAGATCATCGGCATTGCCAAGGATAACGGCTATGACTCCATCTTTGCCGGCTATGGCTTCATGGCAGAGGACGAAGAGTTTGTAGCTGCCATTGAAAAGGCCGGTCTCAAGTTTATCGGCCCCTGTGCTGCAACCCAGGCCCGGGCCGGTAAAAAGGACGAAGCCAAGCGGACCGCCCTGCTGGTGAATGTCTCGGTTACCCCCGGTATTGACAACGTTACTGCCCGTACCCTGGTCAAGAAACATGACAGTCGCGAGAAACTGCTGGCGCTGGTCAAGGCAGAAGGGCTGGAGTGCGATCCCAAGATCCTGAAAGATACCAAGCTGCCGCTGGAGACCCTGGCTGACCATATCCTGATGACCTCCTACGCTAAAGGGCTTGACCTCTATTCCATTGAGGAACTGTGTGCCCAGGTGCAGGAAGAAGTGGCTGAGCTGTTCCGCAAGTATCCCCAAAGCCGCTTCCGTCTTAAGGCAATTGGTGGCGGTGGTGGTAAGGGACAGCGGATTCTGGGCGCCTCGCTGCTGGGGACAAAGAATGCCGATGAAAAGGCGATTGCCAAGGCTGCTGCCGAAGCCCCGGCCATGGTGCGCGAGGTGCTGCAGGAGGTGAAGGCCAACGGCGTTGGTGATAACAAGAACGTCCTGATCGAACTGAACATTGAGCAGACCCGCCACAATGAGATCCAGTTGCTGGGTAACGGTGACTGGTGTATCTCCCTTGGTGGTCGTGACTGTTCCCTGCAGATGCATGAACAAAAGTTGCTTGAGGTATCAGTAACCCAGGAAGGGCTGCTGGCAGCCATTGCCAAGGCCAAGGCAGAGAAGAGAAAAGAAGAGGTTGCCGCCCTTGAGTCTGACCTGAAGGTGCTGCAGCGGATGGAAGAAGAGTCGGCCCGTTTTGGTCAGGCTGTTGGTCTGGATTCCGCCTCCACCTTTGAGTGTATTGTGGACCGTGACCGTCACTACTTTATGGAGGTCAACACCCGGATTCAGGTGGAACACCGGGTAACCGAGCTCTGCTACTCCCTGAAGTTCACCAACCCCAAAGACAAGAACGATTTCTTCATGGTTGAGTCGCTGGTTGAGGCGATGGCCCTGCTGGCAGAGCACAAGCAGCGTCTACCCAAGCCGGAGCGGGTCGTGCGTTTCAATGCCTCCGTGGAAGCGCGTTTGAACGCCACCGATGCCTCCCTCTCTCCCCATGCCGGCGGTATGATCCGTTACTGGTCCAAGCCGATCAAGGGTGAGGTACGGGATGATCAGGGGATCAGCATGTTGAATCCTGATACCCACCAGTTCATGAAATACAAGGTGGCTGGTGCCTATGACTCCAACATCGCCCTGCTCTTAACCAAGGGTGAAGACCGCCTCTGCAGCTACGAGCATCTGTCCGAGGTGCTGCGCAGCACCACTCTGCGGGGCAGCTCGCTGGCCACCAACCTGGAATTCCACTATGGTCTGGTCAACTGGTTCCTGGGGCGCA
>CAZNWF010000237.1:0-2485 GCA_964576485.1 uncultured Geobacter sp.
TACCTTTGTTGTTGGTCCTGAGGTTGCCTTTGCTGCCGACCTTGGCGTTGCTTTTGTGGCTGCTGACCCTGAGACTGTCTCTGTTGTTGCACCTGAGGTTGTCTCTGCCTCTGTTGGAATTCCGGTCTCTGCTGCTGCACTTGAGACCTGCTCTGCGGCTGTTGACCCCAAGGTTTTCTCTGTTGTTGCACTTGAGGCTGGCTTTGTGGCTGCTGCCCCCAAGATCGTCTCTGTTGTTGCTCAAACTGAGGCCTTTGCGTCTGTTGTACCTGAGGCTGTCTCTGTTGATATTGCTTTTGCCTTTGTTGTCTTAGTTCCTGCCTCTGTTGTTGTGGCCGAGGCTGATAGTTCTGAACGCCCCAGGTTCTTTGCCTTTCCCAATGCCGATCATTTTGCCAGCTCCTCCAGTTCTGCTGAAGTCGCTGGTGAGGAATCCTTTCATATTCCCATCTGTGCCCATGCCAGTTACGGTCTCTGTAGTATCCTCTCCAGCCAGGATCCACATCATAATAGAAACTTGGGATAGCGTTATAATACCCCCAACCATGGTTATAATAAAGGGAGCGATACCAATGACCTCCCCATGGACGCCACCACCAACCACCCCAGAAGAACAAATCTACTTCTATGCCAGGCACAACGTAAACATCGTTTGTATCAGGCATCACGATCACATCCGGAGGTGCATCAAACGGAAGTGGTGGAGGGGGGGTGGCTTCGACAAAATCATTTACTACTAAAAAAGCATAACGGTCGGTTACCACGTATCCGTTACGATAATAGTTGTAATAAGCCCTCACCTCGTATTGTCCTGGTGAGGGAAGGTCAAAGATTAATACCCCCTGACGCACTCCACTGGGTATGTATTTCCAGTCCCCGCCATCCGTATCTGGAGAGCCTACCGGCACTATACATATCCAGTCATTGTAGTTACCTGGCGCATTCGTAAAATTTACCCTGATTATTTCACCCTGATTATAGATGTCCTTGTCAGTCCATACAACCGATGCTCCTTCAACAGAGCTTGGCCTGAAGAATAAGGGCACGATGATCAAAAGGACAATGGAAACAATGGGTATAATCTTAAGATTTTTTATCCACATTTTTTGCTCCTCCATTCAGTCACAAACATGCTCTAGGTTTAAAAGCAAATGCCATTACTACTCAGTAGTAAATCGTTTTTAAGTGCCATCAAAATTAGTGTTAACTTTTTCATAATCAATTTTCTATCGACGATATCATAGCTTCCGTCAAAAGATTATTTAGCAAAGCGTATGCCAATTGGAAACATTATCAATAACATGCTGTAATCACATGCTTGTTTCTTTCTGTGCAAAAATTGCATTCGAAATTTAATCAGAATATGTGGGTAAAATATACCCAGCTTTACTGTCCAGTTGAATAATTACTATCCAACAATCATCGTATAGATAAAAAAATGAACTTTGTGTCTTGAATGTTTTTATTTTAAGATTTGCTTCATGCTTATTTTAGCACTGTTGGCCGGCAGACTGATGAGCAGTCCATCCATTGCCACCGTGATGGGTCCGTTGTAGTATTTTTCTGAATCGCCAAGGAACATATTTTTAAGCACCGGCGGCAAAGGGGGTAGAATGTGATAAAGCACCAGATGCTTTACACCGGCCTCGTTGGCTATTTTGGCGGCATCTTCGGGCGATGTGTGATAACTGGGAATATCCGCCGTTATTTTAGCCAGGGATGGACTGGATGATAATCCCGCTTGGTCGTGTACCATCTTAATCATGGCAGGCTGCTGCGCTTCGTGAAACAGCACATCAACTCCCTGTGACTGTTTTTTCAATGACCGGCAGGGCACAGTGTCTCCGCTGACAACCAATGATCTTCCTTTGTAGTCAACACGGTAACCAACAGCTGGATGTGCCGGGAAATGATTCACTTTGAACGCAGTGATCTTGACCCCTTCCTTATTGACAACAATCATTGACGCGTCTTCTTCAGAGGATAAGTCGTAGGGTCGGGCCCTGCCTCCTGTGCCTGATGGTGGAACGGTTGCTGCTCCATGAAATGCCACGCGGTATCCCGCATCGAGGCTGTAGGCATGATTAAATCCTGCAACTACGGTTTCAACTCCCTTCGGGCCGATAACATCCACTGGCTTTGCATTGGAACCACCTGCCCAGCGCTGAAGCATCATCTCTCCCAGGTCAGCGATATGATCGGAATGAAAGTGCGTAAGTAAAATCGCATCCACCTTGCCTATGTCAAAGCCCATCAGTCCAATATTTCGGGCAGACCCCGGCCCGGCATCGATAATGAACAGGTGATTGCCGGCTTCCACTACTATACAAGGACCGACGCGATTTATATCGGGAAAGGGTGCCCCCGTGCCGGCCAGTCCCGCATAAAGCCCGTCGTCTTTCTTATGTGTTTGACTAAGAAGCCGCTGCTGGATTGTCTTCGTTGCCACGAATTGGAATATGTGCTTCTGGAAAAAAGCCGCTGT
>CAZNWF010000238.1:0-2481 GCA_964576485.1 uncultured Geobacter sp.
CCAATACCGGGGGTGCCATAACCGGCCACCTCTTCATACTGGCGGTCAAACAGGTTGTCTACCCGCCCAAAGAGCTGCAGGTTTTTGGTGATATCATAGGAACCGGCCAGGTTAACCAGCAGGTAATCCTTCATCTTTTGGGTGTTAGTCGTGTTGGCATAGCGGGTACCCACATAGACCAGCCCAAGGTTAAGATTGGCTTTTTTCAGGAAGCTGTAGTTGATGTCAAAGCTCGCCTTGTTCTTGGGGCGGCGTACCAGCTGCTTACCGCTGATGTCGTCCCTGGTCTCCAGATAGGTGTAGGCTGCCTTCAGGGTCAGGTCATCCACCGGTTGCAGCGCTGCGGTCAGTTCTAACCCGTGGGTGTGCGCCTTGGCAACATTGCTGTATTTATAGGTAGTCATATCAAAATCAATCATCTGTGAATATTCATTTCTGAACCAGGTTGCCCCCAGGGTGGTCTTCATAAACGGCAATCCCTGTTCCAGACCGAGATCCCAACCGATGCTCTTGTCCGGCCTCAGGTCCGGCGAACCGTAGCTTGAGTAAAGCTGATATAGCGAAGGTGCCTTGAAGCCGGTGCCGTAGCTGCCTTTCAGTCTGGTGTCAGTCTGTTTGATCAGATAGGCAGTGGTGAAGCGATAGGTGGCCTCGGTGCCGAATTTGCTATGATCATCCACCCGGACGCCCAGGGTGGAGAACCAGACATCGAACAGATTGAGTTGATCCTGCAGATAGAAGCCGGTGGTACGGGCAAACTTTTCGTCAAAATTATTAGCCCCCCATAAACTACTGTTAGAATCAGATTTTGCATTGTCTTCAGTTGTCTCAACACCAAGTACCAGAGTAGTTGTTTTGTGCAGTTTTAGGGTGTTCTGCCAATCCAGTTTGACGCTCTGACCATGGAATGAACTGCGAAGGATTTCCAAGTTTGCATTATCGCGGTCATTGTCGTCACGCCAGGCAATGTCGCTGAATGATACCCCGAGTTTCTGTTCCCACAGCCCGTTAAATAGTGAGAGCCAGCCCTGGCTGCGGAAGAACAGTTCATCTGACTTCATGATGTGGTTTGGATCATCCTTACCGGCACCACCGCCGTTGTCTACCGAAGTGCGGGAGCGATCATAGCGCAGGGTCAGGTCAATCTCCGAGTTGGTGGTTGGCGTAATACCCAGCCGTCCAGCCACTGCCGTGTTCTGGTAGCCGTCCCGCTCAATGTTACCATACCGCTCACCAGCTGCAGAAACACCACCGGTATCCAGGCGGGAGACGCTTAACGAATACTGCAGCAGGTCATTTCCACCATTGATACCGGCGCTTTCCCTGGCCGTGGCAAAGGAACCCCCCTCTGCAGACAGGAAGCCTTTCAGTTTGCCATCCCCCCGCTTGGTGATGATATTGATCACACCGCCAATGGCATGGGAGCCGTAGAGGGTGCTCTGGGGCCCGCGTAGAACCTCAATCCGTTCGATATTATCGGTGGTCAGGTTGGAAAAATTGTAGCCTCCGCCGGTTGATGACGGGTCATTGATCTGGATGCCGTCAATCAGCACCAGGGTATGTTCTGATTTGGCCCCCCGCATGAACACGGCTGTAGTGCCGCCAAAGCTGCCGGTGCGGACCAGATCCAGTCCCGGCACCATCCGCAGCGCATCCGCCACGGTCCGTTTCTGCTGCTGCTCAATCTCTTTGGCGGTGATTACGCTGATGGAACTGCCCACCTGTTCAATCGGCACCTCATCACGGGTGGCGGTTACCACCACCTCGCCCAGTTGCGCGGTCTTTTCCTCTGCCAGTGCAGAACCGCAGACTGCCAGGATCAGTCCCAATGCTACCGCATACTTCTGCCTACTTCTCTTCATCTTTTCTTTCCTCCCGCGAGTATTCAGATGGAGCGGTATTCCGGCTTAGGACATCCTACTTGCCCACCTTCCCAGGAGATTCCCAGTGGTTGTTCACCTTGCGGTGACGGGCGTTCGTTTCCTTCACGGCTGCGGGGCAGCGGGGGCATGTAACCCCTCTTCCTCAACTCCATCTGTTGTGAAATAGATTATGTTTGAATCATTACCATCTTAACGCAGAGGTGCAGAGATGCTGAGAAAGACAAAATAGAGGAACATCAACAAAAAACAAAAATGATGGAACCCTCTTTTTACAGAATGATTTTTCTCTGTGTCTCTGCCCCTCGTGCCTCTCTGCGTTAAGTTTTTTACTTTAGTTTGAATCCGTTCTGCTTACCCAATGCCTCAATCACTGCCTGATGGACCGCCTTGGCTATCAGGTCACCGATCCGGCTGTGTCCACCGCTGTAGGTGACTTTGGGGCCGTTGCTGCCGGACACCACAATCACGCTGTCAGTACCGGTTCCGGTGGCCTGCACCCCTTTGGTGTAGCTGCTGGGTACCTTCAGGTCCTCCAGTGCCGCAGTCTTTGCCTCGGTAATGGTGACCACGGCCCGGGCCAGAGCCCCATCAGTCAGCC
>CAZNWF010000239.1:0-2465 GCA_964576485.1 uncultured Geobacter sp.
AATCTCGCCCTGTGGCTGGTCATCAGCCTGATGATGATCATGCTGTTCAACATGTTCCAGAAGCCGCGCGTTATTGAAGACAAACTCAGCTTCAGCGAACTCATGACCCAGATTGATGACAACCGGATCAAATCGGTTGTCCTGCAAGGCAATGATCTAACCGGTAAATATCTGGACAAGGACAACAAGGAAAAGGCATTTCGCAGCTATAAGCCCACCTTTGATGCTGACCTGACTGAAAAACTGCTGGAAAAGAAGATCACCATCCAGGCCAAGCCGGAAGAGGAACGGGTCTCCTGGTTCTCAATCTTCATCTCCTGGTTCCCGCTGCTACTGCTGGTGGGGATCTGGATCTTCTTCATGCGCCAGATGCAGATGGGGGGCGGCAAGGCCATGTCCTTCGGCAAGAGCCGCGCCAAGCTGCTGACTGAAGCACAGGGCAAGATCACCTTTGAGGATGTGGCTGGTATTGAAGAGGCCAAGGAAGAGCTGGAAGAGATCATCGCCTTCCTGAAAGAGCCCAAGAAGTTTACCGCCCTGGGAGGTAAAATCCCCAAAGGAGTGCTGCTGGTGGGCCCTCCCGGCACCGGCAAAACCCTGCTGGCCCGTGCGGTGGCCGGTGAGGCCGGAGTACCGTTCTTTTCCATCTCCGGTTCCGACTTTGTGGAGATGTTTGTCGGCGTAGGTGCCAGCCGGGTGCGGGACCTGTTCATGCAGGGCAAGAAAAATGCCCCCTGCATCATCTTTATTGATGAAATTGACGCGGTTGGCCGTCATCGTGGTGCCGGACTGGGTGGTGGCCATGACGAACGTGAGCAGACCCTGAACCAGTTGCTGGTGGAGATGGATGGTTTCGAGTCCAACGAAGGGGTAATCCTGATTGCCGCCACCAACCGCCCGGATGTACTTGACCCGGCCCTGCTGCGCCCCGGCCGTTTTGACCGTCAGGTCGTGGTGCCCCGCCCGGATGTCAAGGGACGTGAGCAGATCCTGACCGTCCATGCCAAGAAGGTGCCACTGACCCCTGAAGTCAACCTGGAAACCATTGCCCGTGGCACCCCCGGTTTCTCCGGCGCCGATCTGGCCAACCTGGTCAACGAGGCTGCCCTGCTGGCAGCCCGCAAGGACAAGGCTTCGGTTGACATGCAGGACTTTGATGCAGCCAAGGACAAGGTACTGATGGGTGCCGAGCGCCGCAGTATGGTCATCTCTGATGAAGAGAAGAAGAGTACCGCCTACCATGAGGCCGGTCATACCCTGGTGGCCAAGATGGTGCCGGGCAGTGATCCGGTGCACAAGGTATCGATCATCCCCCGTGGTCGCGCACTGGGCGTTACCATGCAGTTGCCGATTGAGGACAAGCACAGTTATAACCGCGAATCCCTGCTGGGCCGGATTGCGGTGCTGATGGGTGGTCGCGCTGCAGAGGAGCTGATTTTCAACACCTTCACCACTGGCGCCGGCAATGATATTGAGCGGGCAACCGAAATGGCCCGTAAGATGGTCTGCGAATGGGGTATGAGCGATCTGATGGGGCCGGTTTCTCTGGGTAAGAAGGATGAATCAATCTTCCTGGGCCGCGACATGGCCATGCACAAGAACTTCAGCGAAGAGACCGCCATCAAGATTGATGAAGAGATCAAGCGGATTGTGGATGAAAGCTACACCCGCGCCATCACGATCCTGCGGGAAAACGGCGATGCCCTGCACCGGCTCTCTCTCTGCCTGATTGAGAAGGAAAACCTGAGTGGTGCCGAGGTTGATGACATCATTGCCGGTAACGGCCCGGTCTGCACCGGCAAAAAGGCCGAAGAACCGGCAGAGGTTGCTACCGAGACCACCGAAGAAGCCCCAAAACCGGTGGATATTCAGGCGTGACCAAACAGCAGGACCTGAGGGTAACCAAGAGAGGGCACGAATCTCACATTCGTGCCCTCTCTCTCACCTCCCCTGCGGCTGCACAGAAAGAACTGGAACGGATCGGGGTTGATCCGGCCGGTATTATCCATATGCTGCCAAAACTGGAACAGCATGCTCTGTTGGTGCCGCAGGTGCGTGCTGCAGCAGCCAATATCCTGAAGCAGGAGATGCTCTCACTAGGGGGCGATGCTGCCGTAGCCCGGGGTACGGTGGCCTGTTCCGTAGCCAGCACCGATGTGCTGCTGATCGGTACCCGCAAACAACTACTGACACTCTGTAATAAACTGGCAGGACAACCTTTCGGCCTTAAAGCTCTGGCCTCAGATCTTGCCCTGGTCTTGAAAAACGTCCAGTGTCCACCAACCATCTGGCAGACCTCCAGACGTCAGCTTTCTCTGGAACGTCCGCTGATCATGGGGATACTGAATGTCACCCCGGATTCCTTTTCTGATGGCGGGTGCTACAATTCAGTTGCGCAGGCGGTTGAGCGGGGCCTGCAGCTGGAGGCTGAAGGGGCTGACCTGCTTGACATCGGCGGCGAAAGC
>CAZNWF010000240.1:0-2457 GCA_964576485.1 uncultured Geobacter sp.
CTGCCACCAGCCTGATGTTGATCGGGGTTGGCTGGGTGCCGCCGATCGGGGTAACCTCCCGTTCCTGCAAAACCCGCAGCAGCTTGGCCTGGGTGGTCAGACTCAGGTTGGACACCTCATCCAGAAACAGGGTGCCCCCTTCTGCCACCTTGAACAGGCCGGTTTTGGTATGCATCGCCCCGGTAAAGGAACCCTTGACGTGACCAAACAGTTCTGACTCAAGCAGGCTTTCAACCAGCGAGGTGCAATCCACCGCTACAAAGGGGTGATCCCTCCGCTGACTGTGCTTATGGATGGCACGGGCCACCAGTTCTTTACCGGTACCGGATTCACCGGTAATCAACACCGTACTGTCAGTGGGGGCAACCTGCATGATCCGGCGGTAGACCTTGACCATCTCGTGGCTCTTCCCCACAAAACGGTCAAACCCTTCGCCATCCCGCAACTCTTTCAGCAGGTAGAGATCGCCAAGATCCACAACCCGCTGTTCAAGGGCCAGCCTGATGGTACTCAGCATCTCTTCCGGGGTAAACGGCTTGGCAATATAATCCACCGCCCCCAGCTTCATCACCTCTACCGCACTGTCCACCGATGAGTAGCCGGTAATAAAAATTACCGGCAGATCCGGCTGAATCTCCTTGATCGCCTTTAAGACCTCCATGCCGCTGATACCGGGCATTTTCAGGTCAGTGACCACCAGATCAAACGGCTCCTGCTTGATCCGCTCAAGGGCAGCATGGCCATTGGCAAAGGTTTCCACCTGAAACGATTCTGACTCCAGAATCCTGCGGACCCCTTCGCGAATGGCAGGCTCATCGTCAATTACCAGCAGCTTTTTTACCGCATCCATGGGTGGCCCCTGTTCAATATAAATTAGTGATCACAGCAGTTGGCGCCCAGAGAAAGGGAACCGGTCATAAAATGCTGCACCAGCAGTTCTGGCTCAACTGCAGGGGCACCAACATAGACCGTAATGCCACTTTTCACAAACAGATCCTGAGCACGTTGCCCCATACCACCGGCAATAATCATCTCAACCCCCTGTTCAGCCAGCCACCCGGGCAAAAGACCTGGCTCATGGGGAGGAGCAGCCACATCCTGACGGCCAGACAATTGGCGCTGCTGCAGCTCAATATCAAGTAGTGCAAACGTTTCACAATGGCCAAAGTGGGCTGCCAGTTTTCCCGATGCTACCGGTATTGCTACTCTCATGTTATCTCTCCCTTTGATTTACTTGTCTGACATTCTCAAGTTCCTCTAGTGCCAACCAACAGTCATCAAGTATTCTTCGTCGTTCTACAGCGCTTTCTGCCCGCTTTTCAGCGAGCACCCCACGAAACGGATAACAACGTTCCTGCCAGCTGCCGCCGCTCAGCCGTTGCTGGTTCTGCGGCAACTGCACCCATAAAACAGGACTCATACAGGTTTTCATAGCAATCCCTCACTCTATCCCGCCCATGCAGAGGTACTTCAGTTCGCAGAACTCTTCGATGCCGTACTTGGAACCTTCTCTGCCAATGCCGGATTCCTTGACCCCGCCAAAGGGGGCAATCTCGGTGGAAACCAGGCCGGTGTTGATTCCCACCATGCCGTATTCCAGCGCCTCAGCCACCCGCCAGACCCGTCCAATGTCACGGGTGTAGAAGTAGGAGGCCAGGCCGAATTCAGTATCGTTGGCCATCTGGATCGCTTCTGCATCGGTGCTGAACTTGAAGATCGGTGCCACCGGTCCAAAGGTCTCTTCCCGTGCCACCAGCATCTGGGGGGTGACATCACAGAGGATGGTGGGCTGGAAGAAAGTGCCACCCAGTTCATGGCGTTTGCCGCCTAATGCTATGCGGGCTCCTTTGGTGACCGCATCATGGATATGTTCTTCCACTTTTTGTACTGAGGCTTCATCAATCAGCGGTCCCTGCTGTACATCACCCTTTAGGCCATCACCCACCCGCATTTGTGCAACCGCAGCCGCCAGTTTTTCTGCAAACAGGTCATAGACCCCGGCCTGTACCAGCAGCCGGTTGGTGCAGACACAGGTCTGTCCGGTGTTGCGGTATTTGGAGGCGATCGCCCCTTCTACGGCTGCATCCAGGTCGGCATCATCAAAGACAATAAACGGGGCATTGCCCCCCAGTTCCATGGAGACTTTCTTCATGGTGGCAGCACATTGGGCTGTCAGCTGTTTGCCGATCTCGGTGGAGCCGGTAAAGGTCAGTTTGCGGATGATCGGGTTAGAGGACATCTCAGTGCCGATCTCACCGGCAGAACCGGTAACCACGCTGAATACCCCGGCTGGAATACCGGCCCGCTCACCCAGCTCTGCCAAAGCCAGTGCCGAGAAAGGTGTAGCAGTTGCAGGTTTGACCACCATGGTGCAACCGGCAGCCAGGGCAGGACCGGCCTTACGGGTAATCATGGCAGAGGGGAAGTTCCAGGGGGTAATGGCAGCGCAGACACCGA
>CAZNWF010000241.1:0-2444 GCA_964576485.1 uncultured Geobacter sp.
TTGCAACCTGGCTGGAAGGGGAGCAGGCATGAAGTTTATTGATGAGGTAACCCTGCTCTGTGCCTCTGGCCACGGCGGGGCAGGCTGCGTTTCGTTCCGGCGGGAGAAGTTCATCCCCTTTGGCGGTCCCAACGGTGGTGACGGCGGCCGGGGTGGCGATCTGATCTTTGAGGCCACCAAGGCACTTTCAACCCTGCTTGAGCTGCGGCATAAACAGCACCAGAAGGCAGATCGGGGCAGGCACGGCATGGGTAAGGACCGCCACGGTGCTGCCGGTGAGGATCTGATCGTCAAGGTGCCGGTGGGCACGCTGATCAAGGATTTCGAGACCGGCGAGGTGCTGGCTGACCTGACTGAGGACCGTCAGCGGATCGTCCTGCTGAAAGGCGGGCGGGGCGGCCAGGGCAATGCCCGTTTTGCCACTGCCACCAACAAGGCCCCCAAGTTTGCCCAGCCCGGCGAAGAGGGGGAAGAACGCAAGCTGCGGCTGGAGCTGAAGCTGATGGCTGATGTTGGGCTTTTGGGGCTGCCCAATGCCGGTAAGTCATCGCTGATCACCAGGGTTTCTGCGGCCCGTCCCAAGATTGCCGATTACCCCTTTACCACCCTGGTCCCTTCGTTGGGGGTGGTGGGCTACAAGAACTACCGTTCCTTTGTGATGGCTGATATCCCCGGCATTATTGAAGGGGCCCATGAAGGGGCCGGTCTGGGACACCGCTTTCTGAAGCACCTGGAGCGCTCCGGTATTCTGGTGCATCTGGTGGATATCTCCGGCCTGCCGGAGAGCGATCCCTACGCCGCCTTTGAGGCTATTAACCGAGAACTGGCCATGTTCAGCGAAGAGCTGGGGGAAAAGGGCCAGATTGTGGCCCTGACCAAGATGGATCTGCCGACGGCGCAGGAGCATCTGGCCGAGGCTAAAGTATGGTTCCAAGAACGCAAGATCCCGGTCTATCCGATCTCATCCATTACCGGTGAAGGGGTGGAGGCGCTGTTGGATGCCATTGCCGAACGTCTCTGGTCTGCTCCCAAGGAGGAGTGGTGATGCGTAGGGAGCTGTTGCAGCAGGTCCGCAGGGTGGTAATCAAGGTGGGCAGCCGTGTCCTGACCGTTCAAGGGGGCGGGCTTGATTATGACGCCATTACCCGGCTGTGTGACGAGATGGCTGGTCTGCGCAGGCAGGGGATAGAGGTGATTCTGGTCTCATCCGGCGCGGTGGCTGCCGGGCGTGATGCCCTGCGCTGTGCTGATACGACCCTGACCATACCCCAGAAGCAGGCTGCTGCTGCGGTGGGGCAACCGCTTCTGATGCAGGCCTACCAGCAGGCCTGTACTGGTCATGGGCTGGTCACTGCCCAGATCCTGCTGACGGCCGAAGATCTGGCCAACCGTGGTCGTTTCCTGAATGCCCGGACCACGTTAGAGGCACTGCTGACTGCCGGCGCCCTGCCGGTGATCAATGAGAACGATTCCGTTGCCGTGGCTGAGATCAAGTTTGGTGATAATGACAACCTCTCTGCCCTGGTGACCAGTCTGGCCGAGGCAGACCTGCTGTTGATCCTGACCGATATTGAAGGGCTCTACAGCGCCAACCCCGCTAGCGATCCTGATGCACAGCTGATCCCGCTGGTGCGCAGCATTACCCGCGAGATCGAGCGGATGGCCGGCGGCAGTGGCTCATCCGTTGGCACCGGCGGTATGGCCACCAAGGTGACTGCAGCCAAAAAGGCGGCCCGTTTCGGGGTGCCCACCATTCTGGCGCCAGGCAAACAACCGGGGGTGATCACTGCTGCGGTCAGCGGCCAGGAGATCGGCACCTTGTTTTTGCCAGCCACTGACGGACTGAACCGCCGCAAGCATTGGATCGCCTATACCCTGCGTCCGGCAGGCAAGCTGCTGGTGGATGCAGGGGCGCAGAAGGCGTTGGTGGAAAAGGGTACCAGTCTGCTGCCATCGGGCATTACCGGCGTGGAAGGCCGTTTTGAACGGGGTCGCTGTGTGCGGATCTGCGGCCCGGACGGGGGGGAGATTGCGCGGGGCTTGTCGGATTATTCCAATAGCGAGATTAAACTGATTGCCGGCCATAAATCTGCTGAAATTGAGCAGTTGCTGGGCTACCGCTACGGTGATGATGTGGTACACCGGGATAATCTGGTGCTGATCAAAAGTATCTGAGTCTGACAAAAGCAGTTTCACGCGGAGCATCTGCCGTTTACAACAGAAAGGCCCCTGATCATGACTGGTCAGGGGCCTTTTGTTACCTACTGTAGTTTGGTAAAGGGGCGCAAAAACTAACTCCCCTCAGTCCCCCCTTGTCAGGGGGGAAATGTTTCGGTTTGCCCCTCCCCTGACAAGGGGAGGCCGGGAGGGTTGGGTGCGTATTTAGCTGCTAGTACCTTGTAACGCTTATAATTTCGGATAGAGTCGTTTCAACTTGATCCGTG
>CAZNWF010000242.1:0-2417 GCA_964576485.1 uncultured Geobacter sp.
TCACTTTTTAGAAACTGTGCTATGATTCATTAAACGTCATCAGTTCATTATTCCCCCATAGAGGAGGTTTCAATGTCTACCACAGCCTTGGTAAAGAGCGGAGATGTTACCACCAGCGGAGACCAGCTGATCCAGCTGGTGAGTTTCATGCTCAGCAACGAGGAGTATGGTGTTGAAGTGCTGAAGGTGCGTGAGATCATCCGTATGCCCGGCATCACCAAGATGCCCAATACGCCTCATTATGTTGAGGGGATCATTAACCTGCGGGGTAAGGTGATTCCGATTATCTCCATGCGTAAACGGTTTGGTCTGGCAGAATCAGACTATGATAGCCATACCCGGATCATGGTGATGGATGTTGCCGGCGGCCTGACCGGTTTTATCGTGGATGCGGTTTCCGAGGTGATCAGGATCCATTCCAGCGAGATTCAACCACCGCCTACCATGGTCTCCGGCAATATTGATCAGGAATTCATTACCGGCGTCTTTAACCATACCGACCGGTTGTTGATTATTATGGATGTGGACCGGATGTTCTCGCAACAAGAGCGGGAATACTTCGGCAGTGTAGGTGAATAGGTTTTTAATAAAAACTGAATGACAGTTATGCAAAAGGCCGGGGAAATTCCCCGGCCTTTTGCATACGTACATAGTTGGTAGATATCTGATTAGTCGTGAGCTCGGGAAATCTCTTCCAGGTTACCTGCAATAACTGTCGCTGTCGCTGCCTGTTCTTCTGAAGCGGTAGCAATCTGCATGATCACATTTTTTATGTTTTCTATTGAATCAACAATGGCGATCAGGGATGCCTCGGCCTGATGGGAAAGCTGTTCTCCTTTTTCAGCCTCGTTTTTACCCCCCTCAATTGAGGTGACTGCCTTCTGGGTGTTGGACTGGATTTCTGCCACCATGGCACCGATCTGTTTGGTGGAGGTCATGGTCCGTTCAGCCAATCTGCGTACTTCATCGGCAACCACCGCAAAACCGCGACCCATTTCACCGGCCCGGGCCGCCTCAATGGCTGCGTTCAGGGCCAACAGGTTGGTCTGGTCAGCAATCTCATTGATGACATTGACTATCTCACCAATTTTTTCAGATGTTGCACCAAGATTTCCCACAATGGCAGCTGAGGAACGAACCATTTCTGCAACCTGCTGCATACCCCTGGCTGCCTGGCTGACTACTTTCTGACCTTCATGGGCATTCTCTGCCACCTGGGCTGCAGAGTCTGCAGCATTGGTACTGTTACCGGCCACTTCATTAACGGTCATACTCATTTCTTCCATGGCGGTGGCTATCTGGTGAACACGCTCTTCCAGATAATTTTTTCGCTCAATATCCTTGTACTGCTGTTCCTTGATCTTTCGTTCTGCCGTAATATCACTCCAGCAGGCCATGAAACAAAGCAGTTTACTGCTGTCACTTGGGTCCCAGATCGGATAGGCCTTGGTCTGCAGGGTCACGCCGCCGATGGGGATATCGGCAGAATGGGGCAGTTTGCCCCGTGGATCAGCAAAAATATTGCGGATACGGGCCGGATCTTTATGGTACTGGTGGATTGAGTTGCCAAAGGCATTGGCAACATCAGCACCGCGCAGACCGCTGTTCAGCTCAGAGCGGTGCTGCTGCAGCAGTTCCTTTGCCCGACGGTTTTGATAGAATATCTTGTTGTCGTTGGTGGTGTCGCAGAGCATGACCACGTTATCAACATTGTCCAGCATCTGCATCAGCTTCTTGATTTCATTGTCCTTGTCCAGCAGCTCCTGTTTACTCGGTCCGCCGAAAAGTCCCATAACATGGCTCCTTTTAATGCCGATGTAGTAACGCTTTAGATGAGCTCAGTATAAACGAGCAGAGGATAATTGCAAGGATCTGCAATGCGGGGTATGATACAAATCAGTTGTCTCTCTCACAGCGGTAGATCTCCAGAGGTTATCCTTTCGTGCAAGAATTGATCTGTGTAAATCACCTTACCTGCCGCCATGGAGCGGTGGAGGCTCTGTCTGACATCAGTTTCCATGTTGCGTCAGGGGATTATCTGGGCATTGTGGGGCCGAACGGGTCCGGGAAAAGTACCCTGGTGCGGGCCTTGCTGGGGCTGATGCCAGCGTACCAAGGCAAGATCTCGCTCTTTGGTCAACTCCGTGACAGCTTTTCAGCGTGGGAACGATTGGGCTATCTACCCCAGAATATGGGGCCGCTTAACCCTGCCTTTCCTGCAACGGTCTTTGAGGTGGTACAGCTGGGGCTGCTGGCCGGCAAAGCCCTTCCACGTCGGCTCTGCCGCCATGACCGCAAACAGGTGCAGGATATGCTGGAACTGTTGGGCATAGATCATCTGCAGCGCCGTATGATCGGTGAACTGTCTGGCGGCCAGCAACAGCGGGCCATGCTGGCCCGTGCCCTGGTAAACAACC
>CAZNWF010000243.1:0-2382 GCA_964576485.1 uncultured Geobacter sp.
ACATGTTGAACAGCATGATCATCATCAGGCTGATGACCAGCCACAGGGCGAGATTTTTGTAGAACTGGTTCAAGAGTTAATCCTCCAATAGCACAACTGCAGTGTATTTCTGTGTCTGGCGAAATTGAGGAAAATTACCATACTTTGTGCTTCTACGACAAGGCTTTTAAGAATTGAGGGCTTTGGAGATCAGGGGAACAGGGGCAGTTGCTCCTGTCCGGTGAGGGTGATGCGGATTACCTGTTGCTGGTCAGGGCCAATCAGGGCGTGACGGCTGCGGCGGATACCGGCCAGCCAGAGTGGCCGATTATTCTGGCAGATCAGCGGCAGACATGGGCGCAGGTGGCGGGGGATCTTCAGGTCAGTCAGGAGATCCTGAATAGACCGGCTGCCTGTGCTTCCCAGCAGCTCCAGGCGGTCACCAGGGACAACCGGGCGTACCTGCCAGGGAAAAGAGGCTTGTGTCACATCAATATAGCTGGTTGTTCCGCTCAGCCCTTGCCAGGATTGCGGTGGTTGGGTCTGCTCAACCGTCAGGGTCAGGCCGTTGCCAAGTCCGTAGCTGCCGGGGCCGTCAATGGTACAGCTGCAGGGTGGGGCAGGCTGCAGTTGTTCTTGAGGGGCAAATACCAGCTGGTCAGCGGTCAGCATGGCGATCAGCCTGCCCGGCAGGTTCAGGCTGGCACCGGTGCTGCCTTCCAGCAGCAGACTGTCCAAAAGATGATAATGGTGCCGTTCAAAACGTTGCAAATTGCCGAGAATAGTTTGAATGGCCCTACGATAGAGTCTTAGCCTGAGTGGTCTTGGCTGTTGTCTCAGATCTGTCAGCGGCAGAGAATTCCAGTTGGTTCCGGTGCGGGCCAGCTGTCTGTAGGCCGTCTCAGTGCAGTGGAGCAGGAGCGTCTCGTCTTCTCCCAACAGGCTGGCGGTGGCTGACAGTCTCTGGGTGATAGCCGGGTTGTACTCCTGCAGCAGTGGCAACAGCTGGTGGCGGATCCGGTTGCGCAGGTAGGCCTGATCATTGTTGCTACTGTCCTCCCGGAATGCCAGTTGGCGATCTGTCAGATGCTCCCGCAGTTCTTGTCTGGTGACCGCCAGCAGTGGCCGGATGATTCCGGCCTGGTTCCGTGCTGCCATGGCAGCCAGCCCGGTGGTGCCGGCACCCCGCAGTAGCCGCAGCAGCAGGGTTTCGGCCTGGTCATCGCTATGGTGGGCTACCGCTATGGCACTGGCATGATACCGGTTTTTCAGCTCATCGAAAAAGGCATAGCGAGCCGTGCGTCCAGCGTCCTCCAGAGAGATGTGCTGCTGCTGGGCCAACTGCCTGACGTCAACGCGGCGCAGTTCGCAGGGGCATTGGTAGCGGGCGGCCAATGCCTGTACAAAACGCTCATCTCCATCGCTTTCATCACCCCGCAGACAGTGGTTGAGGTGGGCCACAACCAAGGTTAGCGGGAAGTCGGGCAGGGTGGCCAGCAGATCCAGCAGCGCCACCGAGTCAGCGCCACCGGATACACCGACGATCAGGCAGTCACCGGGCTGGCACAGGCTAAACTGCTGGATGGCATCCCGCAGCTCGTGGTGGATTCTTGCAGAGATGGATAGGTGGGTTATAGCCATTTTCTGTGTTTGAAGTACAAGATCATCCCTATGGTCATCAGCGCCATAATCCCTAACACGGCAAAGTAGCCGTAGTGCCATTCAAGCTCCGGCATATACTTGAAGTTCATGCCGTACAGGCCAACCACAAAGGTCAGCGGGATGAAAATCGTGCCGATAACGGTCAAAAACTTCATGATTTCATTGGTGCGATTACTGAGGCTTGAGAGGTAGAGATCCAGCATGCCGGAAAGCAGGTCCCGGAAGGTCTCAACCGTGTCAATGGTCTGCACTGCATGGTCATGGACATCCCGCAGAAACAGGCGGGTGGCATCGCAGATCAGGTCGGTATCGTCCCGCTCCAGGAACGACAGAACCTCGCGCAGCGGCCAGGTTGACTTGCGCAGGTAGATCACCTCTTTCTTCAGGTCATTCAACTGCACCAGGGTCCGGGGATGGGGGTGCATGGCAACCTCTTCCTCGATGTTGACCAGCCGCTCCCCGAACCCTTCCAGCACCGTAAAATAGCGGTCAACCACCGCATCAAGCAGGGTGTAGAGCAGGTAGTCTGCCCCCAGGGTGCGGATCTTGCCCTTGGCGGAACGGATCCGCTCCCGGACCGGTTCAAAGGCATCGCCCCGGATCCCCTCCTGAAAGGTCAGCACGTACCCCCTGCCCAGCACCAGGCTCAGCTGTTCAGCGGCAAAATCGCCGTCCGGCAGGGGCAGCAGCATCTTGACCACCACAAACAGGTAGTCATCATAATCCTCAACCTTGGGACGC
>CAZNWF010000244.1:0-2367 GCA_964576485.1 uncultured Geobacter sp.
TCGTCATCCTGGAACGGTGGTTCGTCATAACTTACCGTGGTATCTGCTACGCCACCAGCAGCCGGACGCCGTGTACCGCCACCACTACTGCTGCCGCCATCACCCTTACCGCCCAGCATCTGCATCTTATCGCCAACAATCTCAGTGGTATATTTATCATTGCCATCACGGTCAGTCCACTTGCGGGTCTGCAAACGGCCCTCAATATAGACCGTCTTGCCTTTTGCAAGATATTCACCAGCAATTTCTGCCAGCTTACCCCACAGAGTGACCCGGTGCCATTCCGTCCGCTCTTCCCAGTCACCACTCTTGTTTTTGAATTTTTCGCTGGTGGCAAGATTAAAGCTTGCGACTGCCTGACCTGAGGTGGTGTAGCGCACCTCTGGATCTTTACCCAAATTTCCGATCAGCATTACCTTATTAAGACTGGCCATAGGATTCCTCCTGATTTCTTGGTCTGTGTGGAAGGACGTTATAGCATCGCCATGAGAGGCACGCAAGTAAAGAGGGCACTGCTTGACCTGATGCGTTAAAATAGCTAAACTCACGCAGATTTTTCAAGAGGGTGGTACTGTGGCGCTGATCCGTGGCTTGCTTTATATGTCTGTTTTCTTTCCCCTGACCTTCCTGCTTGCTGCTGCAGCAATCCTGTCTACGCTGTTAGAGCGTCGTTATTACGCATGGTTTGCCCGTTTTTGGGGCCGCCTGGGCATTACCATGGCTGGCATAACGGTGACCGTCAGTGGTGAAGAGCAGATCCCTGATGGCCCGATCATCGTGATGAGCAACCATGCCAGTAACTTTGATATCCTGGCCATGCAAGGCTATTTTCCCCGCCCGCTTTCCTGGATAGCCAAAAAAGAGCTGTTCAGTATTCCGGTCTTTGGCTGGTCCATGCGCCGGGGTGGCTATATTGCCCTTGATCGTGGTGACGGCCGCAAGGCGTTAAAAAGCATGGATCAAGCAGCCAGCCAGATCAGAAGCGGTACCAGCGTTATCCTCTTTCCGGAAGGGACCCGCACCCGAGATGGCCAGCTGCTGCCATTTAAACGTGGTGGCTTCCTGCTTGCGGTGAAAGCTGGCGTACCGGTGGTGCCGGTCAGTATTGTGGGCAGCTTTGCCATCAATCCCGGTGGCAGCCTGGGGCTGAACCTTGGCCGTGCGGTCCAGCTCAGGATTCATGCTCCGATCACCCTGCCAACAGGCCTGAAACGGGCTGAGGCCGAGGATCTGTTGTTGCAGCAGGTCCAGACCGCCATTGCCGGTGGCCTGTCATGAAGGGGCCACAGTACCTGTTGCTGATTCTTGCCGGCCTGCTGGCTCTGGGCTGGGGCCTGCCGGCAGCCCACCGCTGGCCATCTCCCCGTAATCTGCTGCCCAGCCTGCTGACCCTGCTGGGTATGGTCATGCTGCTGCTGGGGGCGCTCTTGACCTTCCTGCCCCGTTTCTTTCAGGAGTAACCGATGGCCCGCCCCCTGATTACCATGCTGATCGCTCTGCTGCTGAGTCTTGCACTGCTTACGATCAACGTCAATTACCGCCAGAAGGCCCAGTACCTTGCAGGGGTAAAAGGTGAAAAAACGGGTGACTTCATGGTGGCCCTGACCGGCTATGAATCAGCCATCAGGATGTATCTTCCCTTCTCATCCCGCGTTGAGAGATCTGCGGCACGTATCTGGGCCTTGGGCGAGGCTGCCGAACGTCGCGGTGATGTTGATCAGGCGCTGGCCGCCTACCGTTCACTGCGCAGCGCCTTCTATGGCACCCGCTGGCTGCGACAGCCCGGCGCAGACTGGATCAGCCGCTGCGATACAAAGATTGCGGCACTGGTGCTGCTGCGTAAAGGAAATCAACCATGAATGATGACAGAGAAGAAATAGCAGCGGTCTGTTCGGGCGAAGATTTCCCGCTGCGCATCGTTGCGCTGGGCGGTTTAGGTGAAATCGGTATCAACTGCATGGCCTATGAATACGGCGATGACCTGATTCTGGTGGATGCCGGTCTGATGTTTCCCGATGCCGACATGCCGGGAGTGGATTATGTCATCCCTGACTTCAGCTGGCTACGGGAACGGGCTGACAAACTGCGCGGCATCCTCTTGACCCACGGCCACGAAGACCATATCGGCGCCCTGCCATTCCTGCTGCGTGAATTCCCGACCCCGATCTACGGCACTGCCCTGACCCTGGGGATACTGGAAGGTAAGCTGCTGGAATACAAGGTAGAGGCAGACCTGAACCCGGTTCAGCCCCGTGATACCGTCACCCTGGGTTGTTTCCAGATTGAATTCATCCGGGTGGCCCACTCGGTGGTGGATGGCTGCGCCCTGGCAATCCGCTCGCCCGAAGGAGTGGTGATCCATACCGG
>CAZNWF010000245.1:0-2353 GCA_964576485.1 uncultured Geobacter sp.
CAAAACCTACTACCGACAGCTGGATAAAGAGGGGCAACTGCCGTTTTTAGGGTAAAAGATCAGGACAAGGGATTTCTGTCCTGATCTGGGTGGTTGCTGGTCAATCTTTGGGTGCTGGCTGCAAAAGTGCCTTAATCCGTATCCTGGTCCTGATATGTGACAGCATCAACTCTGCCTGAAGCTCTGCCTGCTGTTTTACCAGGTCTCGTACCGCAGTCTCGTCAAACGGTTCACGGTCCGCTGCCAAGCGAAGAGACTGACGGTTTTCATGCAGCTTTTTCATCAGCCCCGTAACGTAGTCATGCTCTTTTTGAAGGAGCTGATCCAGCTGAGCCTGCTGCGCTGCGTTGAGCGGCATCATTGGCTTCCCGCAATGGTGATCCGGTGGAGGTATTGGTGGATACTGGCGACAATCCGGTGGAGGTGGCGGGAAACAGTCAACAGGTGGCATCGGTAGTTCGTGAGCGGCTGCGTTTACCGCAAATCCCCCTATGGTCACAAGTGACGCAATTAATCTCTTGCCCATTAGTGCTACTCCTTTCATCGGTAACTGGTCTTATTGAAAGTAGCGTAGCGTTTGGGGAGGTAAATATGGGTAAAGAGATGCGAAGATAGGCTAAATTATTATTAAAAAGAAACTCCAGCATGCTGGTCATATTCATCAGCAGTTGTATCCATGCTTCTGCCATTTATATCAACACCACTAAACCTAAAGACAAGCCTGGAGGGGTCTATAGTTGCATTGCCTTCGGCATTCTGGTTGATACTGAAGGTTACTGTGGCCCGTAGTGTGGTTGGATCGTAGGTTACCAGTTTGGGGATTGGTGAGAACGTTGCGTCATGCCTGTCTGATGTGTAAACGCCATTATTGTAATATCCCTCTTCAATGCCGGACGCCTTTCGGATGTTCCATTTGGTTGTATCCATGACAGAGCTGACATCCATTTCAGAATCAAACTGGAACTGAATGTTGAAATTTTTGCCTCTTCCGCAGAATCTGTGAGTAGAGAGTAGTAGAAATTAAGGGCATTGCCCCTCAGAGATGGATAAGATGGTTTTTGCGAGAAATCATCTGACACCACAGCGAGGGACAATGCTTATCAAGACTCTACTGAACAAGGTCGAACGTTTCAAGTCATTCATCTACGGTGACTATCGAATTGCAATAATCAACGGCTTTGATGCCCTGATCATTGACATAAAACCTCGTAGAAACAGTAAGCCGGAATGCCCTGAATGCGGTAAACGCTGCAAGACGTATGACACGCAACGACTCCGCTTGTTTGAGTATGTGCCGATCTGGGCGTTCAAGGTATTCTTCCGCTACGCTCCCCGCAGGGTTGCCTGCCCTGTTCATGGTGTATTGGTTGAAGCGATGCCTTGGGCATACGGCAAAGAGCAAATGACCGTATCGTACCAGGTCTACCTGGCCAGATGGGCACGAAGGCTCTCCTGGAAAGAAACGGCAGATATTTTTAAGACCAGTTGGGACAGCGTCTTTCGAGCCGTGCAGTTTGTTGTTGATTATGGCCTGGCCAACCGTATCCTTGATGGCGTCACGGAAATCGGTGTTGACGAGATAGCTGTTTTCAAAGGGCACAAGTACCTGACCTTGGTCTACCAGCTTAATGCCGGTGCCAGACGTCTTTTGTGGTGCGGCCCGGAACGCCGGGTAAAAACGTTGCTCCGCTTCTTTCGTGAATTTGGCAAAGAGCGCAGTGCCAAGCTCAAGTATGTATGCAGCGACATGTGGGCACCGTATCTGAAGGTCATTGCCAAGCGGGCACCCAATGCCCTGAACATCCTTGATCGCTTCCACATCATGCGGAAGTTCAACGAGGCAATCGACGAGGTCCGGCGGACAGAGTCCAAGGAGTTCAAAACAGCCAAGCAGGAGAACGTCCTTGAAAAAGGGCGTTGGTTGCTGCTGAAGCGGCCAGAAAATCTTTCAGATAGGCAGACTTCTCGTCTGGGTGACCTGATGAAGCTGAACCTCTCGTCCATCAAGGCATACATACTACGAGAGGATTTTCAACGGTTCTGGGAATACCAGCGCTCTGACTTTGCCGGCAAGTTCCTCGAAAACTGGGTAACCAGAACGTTGCAAACTGACCTGGAGCCGATGAAGAAAGTCGCCAGGATGTTACGCAACCACAAACCGATGATTCTCAACTGGTTCAAGGCAAAAGGCCGACTTTCCAGTGGGGCTGTAGAGGGCCTGAACCTCAAGGCAAAACTGACTATGAGAAAAGCATACGGTTTTAAATCAACGAAGTGTCTGCAAGTGGCGCTATATCATACACTTGGCAACTTGCCAGAACCTTGTGTAATCCACAGATTCTGCTGAAGAGCC
>CAZNWF010000246.1:0-2321 GCA_964576485.1 uncultured Geobacter sp.
CCCTGGACCTATCTTGGACCGTCACCACTGCCGCCGCTGAGGTGCTCAGTGACTGGCCAAACCGACTATGGACATCTCTGGACAGGATTAGAGAGAGTCACCCAGAGGACCAGAGGGGACAGCTATTACGTCTCTTTTCTCCCGTCTATGCGTCTTTGTATAGAGGTGCGGATGCTCATAAGTTAGAGCCGATTAGAGAAGAGTTTGAGGCATATCTAGTTCAAAAATGGCCAGGGCAATTGGTTAAGCGTCACCGAAGGATGGGGGAGCTCGCATTGCCCGAGCCAAGTTGGCTGCGAGTAAGGCAAGCAGCCAGGTTAATTGGCTGCTCAACAAGGACATTACATCAAATGGTAAAGGCCCAAGACTTAGAGGCTCAAACATGGCAGACCTCAGGCGGGCGCAGCTACATGTTGATACGCAAATCAGATATCGAGGCTCTGTTGTTGGAGCGAGGGCGATTGATTGATTTGAACGAGGCAGCCAGAAGACTGGGCTTGGCGGAATCGAGGGCAAGTAAGTTGCTCTCGTCTATGCATGGAGTGGTGCCGCCACTTTGGAATGGCGGGCGATGGAATATACCCGAACAAATAGTAATCAAGTGGGAGGTATATGTCGAGAAACTGCCAAGCAGTTTCTTGATGGCAAGGAGGATCTTAACGCTGAAGGACTGCCTCAAGTATATTTTGCCAAACGGTGACACGCTGGTAAATATCTTGCGTGACGTTGAAGCTGGCGTATTGCCGGTTCTCGGTAAGGTGAGTCGATTTCAGGGAGTATCGGCAATTGCATTCGAGAAGGGTAAGTTCAATGACTGGTTGCTAAAGCAGAATCAATATATCAAAACATGCACGGTGAGGGATTTCGCTAAGCAGCTGCAGATCAAGGAAGAGGTGGCATACGCGATTGCCAGAAGCGATATGCTAAAGACAACTATGGCACGTGTAGGGCGACGTATCGAGCGGCATACAACCCAAGCGTGGATCACTGATTTTGAGAGAAAATACATTTTTGGCTCTCGCGTGGCAGCTTTGTTAAAAACAAGTTCAAGCAAGCTGCGCAAACTACTTGACCAAGTGGGTGTGCATCCAATCGCGGGTCCAGGGGTAGACGCATGCAGGCAAATAATCTACGAAAGAGCGATTGTTGAAAAGGCGCTAATAGATATGAACTTAGCGCAGGCTTTATTGAATAGCTTGAAATCGGCTGGGTTTGATGATGGACGTGAGCAAAGTTAAATTAGATTTACCTCAGTGCTCTAACGTAGAGGATGAATATTTAAATCTTAATTTATTAATTGACAGCAAGTTCAGAAAGCCGAGATCGGTCCTTTATGTTGCCCCAACTGCAAGGATGTCGTTGCTACAGAGGCGGCTGATCAATAGGATTTGCCATGCGGTTCATGTCGGGAAAAGAGATGGTCGCATTGTTGAGTTCAAACTGAATGATTTAAAGAGGCTGCTTTTCTACAGGAGTAACAATAATTCTTATATGCAGGAGCAGTTGCTTGGCCTTCGTTCAGCAGCTGCATGGTTAAATCCATTTGATGTTAGATCCGACCCTGAAACATATCTTCTGTTCGAAGACATAACGATTCAAAAATCTAGTTGCACCTTTGTGGTTACTCCATGGTTGCTTGATCGCGTCATGTTGGATGAGCGGCGTGTGACTGTTGGAATGGATGAAAAGTGCCGCACCCAGATAGAAATGGTTTTGATGGAGTTGTGTGCAGCATATTTGAGAAAAGGAGAGACGCCAGTTGCTTCAAAATTGCGTTGGTGTGATATTTTGCAAATAAAGGTTGGTAGTCCAGAGGACACTCGCTGGTTTGGTTGTGCTTTAAAAAGTCCGCTGAAGCGCATGAGGACTAAATTTGGGCTGAATTTGCAGGTGGTTAAGAAAATGGGCGGTGTGGCCTTCAAGATAGAGCGCATTGAGTCTATTAAATCAAGCTGTAATGATCGGGACTTATTGGGGAACTTTGATTTCGAAGAGTTTGGAGAAAGCGCTCTGGACATTGTCGAAGATCAAGCCGATTCAATTGAGTCGAATCGGTCTGAAGTAAGCGAGTTTGGCAGGTTGTTGCAAGACTGGATTGATAAGCCCCGCGATAGGGAGACGATCAATAACGAAGAACAATGCTTGTCTCATGCCGTAGAGCATGTTCAACCTGGTAGTGATTTGGTGCGGCTCGATAATAAAAATGTAAGCAGGCCTGGATCCGAAGCGGTCCTAAACGAGGTTTGGAGGCAGATGGATGCCGCCACAGAAAAAGTTATTGTCTTAGAGACGCAGTTAAATCTGGCAAAGATTTATCAACG
>CAZNWF010000247.1:0-2249 GCA_964576485.1 uncultured Geobacter sp.
GGCAGTCAGCCGGGCAGGCAGCAGGTTTGCCAGGTCATCCAGCCGGGCAGATCCCCAGCCAAACTGTAGATAGCGCTCATTCTTGTAGCCAAAGGTTGAATCCAGCGTACTGATCGCCTTGTAGGCCAGTGCCCCCAGCGGCCCGCCTAGACAGGCACACAGCAGCGGCGCAGTGCAGCCATCCACCGTATTTTCCGCCACCGACTCCACGGCAGCACGGGTGATCTCCCCTTCATCCAGATGTTCAGTATCCCGCCCCACCAGCCAACCCACCCGTTGCCGCGCCTCAGCCAGATCACCAGCTTGTAAGGGCCGATACACCGCCAGGGCATGATCATGCAGGCTTCGGGTTGCCAGACAGGTGTAGAGCAGCAGGATTGCCACCAGATTACCGACCAGGGGATGCAGCAGGGCAGCCCCCTTTAACAGGCCAAGGCCGACCATAACCGTGGTTCCCACCACTAGCAGAACCGCAATGATACCTGCCAGTTTCTGATTGCCAATCAGACGCCGCAGCGGTGTTTCAGAACGCTGAGCCAGCCAGCCGATCCCCTGCACCGGGTGAGGCAGCCAACGGGGGTCACCCAGCAGCAGGTCCAGCAGGATGGCAAGGAGTATCTGTTGATAGAGAGGGATCACAGAACCTTAATAGCACGCGGATAACGCGGATTGAACGGATTTTCGCAGAAGACGCCTTGTATTTTTTACAGATGGGCTGGTCCGGTGCCTGTACCGGAACAGGCGCCTGCACCGTAACGGTTGATGCAGCAAAAACTGTCACTGCAACCTTTGACCTGGCAGCAAAACTGACGGTCGGTATTTTTGGTAAGGGCACCGTTACCAGTAATCCCTCCGGCATATCCTGCTCCACCGGCACCTGTTTTGCCTATTTCTCCAAAAACAGCAGTGTCGTCCTCTACCACACAGAAGCCTATGGGTATAATTTTGCTTCCTGGACAAGCATCTGCCCCGGTACCGGAGACTGTACGGTAAATCTGACCGGAAACCTGTATATTCCTGCAACCTTTGTAGCACAGGACAACGTGCGCAGAAATCTTCTGACCACCCCGTACGGCACGCTGACAAGCGCTTATGAGGTTGCGGCAACGGGTGATGTTCTAAAGGCAAAGACCATGACTTTTCTGGAGAGCCTCTCGCTGGGCAGGGATATAAGCGTTGTGCTGCAAGGTGGCTATGGCTCTGACTTCAGTACGCCAAGCGATTTTACCTCGGTACAGGGAGGGGTCACCATTTCTGCCGGTAGCGTAACGCGGGACCGCATCATTATCAAATAGGACGTTCTGAAAGGACGAACTGGACACTTCATATACGCAGCAGCCGGTGTTTCCTGAACAACCGGCTGCTTTGTACACAGCCTTCCAACCGCTCAAGGGCCGGTTCTAGATCATCTGGTAACCGGTGCTATTCCCCCAATCAGACTATTAATAGCGACTTGAAATTATGAAACAAATTGTTCCATGACTTCATCTAAAACCGCTAATAGCTCAGGGGGGTCAGCCGCGATAATATTTCCTGATGCTTCATGTTTGTGGTTGCGGTGAGGAAGTACAGGTTTGTGAGCGGCGTTGTCATAGCGAAATATCAATGTGCCATCTGCATCTTGGCAGTGGTAGGAATAATTCAGCTTTTCAAGACGGTAACGGCAGTCAACATATTCTGTGAAGAAAAGCTGAGTACCGTCGATAAATTCAATAGTCCCCTTGATAACGCCAATTTTTTGAGAACGTGCATCAAGTATGATCTCCGAAGAGGTAATCAGATTGGTCCTTGCGTAGCGGTCAATTACGGAGATGATCTGGGTTTGGTATTCGCTAAGCAGCATACTGAATACCTTTGAGGGTTTTCAGTTGGGAAGCGATCCTATCCCGCAGATTCAATTCACCAGCCCAAACAACATACTCTCGATCACCACCTGACAAGTCTTCTGCAAAATAATCCCTCAAAAAAACATCAGATGTGATGTGATAACGATCTTCAAAAACATGAATATGTCGTTCGGTTGTACGAATTCCCAACTCAAGGCGGTTTACCTCCGCGGTAATTGCCGAACGCACAAGATCAAGAGCATTATCCTCTGCATCTGCATGTATTTGTATATTAATCATGGTTGGTCTCCTTTACGGCACAGTGCCGGTTCTTTTTGTTTTCATGTCTTACTATTATGCAATCGCCTGACTACCATTTGCAATAGATACGATCCATTCTGCGGCTGTAAGCTCAATTTTATC
>CAZNWF010000248.1:0-2213 GCA_964576485.1 uncultured Geobacter sp.
TACGGCCTGAAAGGGATGGCTGCCTATACCGAGCATGCCGCAATGTTGGGCTTTGAGAAGAAAGAGATCTACGAGTTCATGGTCTCTGCACTGGCATCCACCACCCAGGAGCTAACGGTTGATGAGATGATTGCCCAGGTGCTTAAGTGCGGCGAAGTGGCGGTTACCGCCATGGCCCTGCTTGATGAGGCCAACACCACCAAATACGGCAATCCTGAGATCACCAGAGTCAACATCGGGGTACGCAATAACCCCGGCATCCTGATCTCCGGCCACGACCTGCGGGACATGGAAGACCTGCTGGAGCAGACAGTCGGCACCGGCGTTGATGTCTACACCCACAGTGAGATGCTGCCGGCCAACTACTACCCGGCCTTCAAGAAGTACCCCCACTTTGTCGGCAACTACGGTAACGCCTGGTGGCAGCAGGACAAGGAGTTCGCCTCCTTTAACGGCCCGATCCTGATGACCACCAACTGCATCGTACCGGTCAAGGATGCCTACAAGGATCGGATCTACACCACCGGTATGGCCGGCTGGCCCGGCGCCGTGCATATCCCCGAGCGTCAGAAGGGTGGCCGCAAGGACTTCTCGGCAATCATCGCCCAGGCCAAGAGCTGCCAGCCGCCGGTTGAGATTGAAAAAGGCGAGATCGTGGGCGGCTTTGCCCACCATCAGGTGATGGCACTGGCAGACAAGGTGGTTGAAGCGGTTAAATCCGGCGCCATCAAGCGCTTTGTGGTCATGGCCGGTTGCGATGGCCGCCACACCGGACGCAACTACTACACCGAGGTTGCCAAGGAGCTGCCGAAGGACACGGTCATCCTGACCGCAGGCTGCGCCAAGTACCGCTACAACAAGCTGGAGCTGGGCGACATCGGCGGCATCCCCCGCGTACTTGATGCCGGTCAGTGCAACGATTCTTACTCCCTGGCCTACATCGCCCTGCAACTGAAGCAGGTCTTCGGCCTGGAGGACATCAACGACCTGCCGATCTCCTACGACATCGCCTGGTACGAGCAGAAGGCGGTGGTGGTGCTGCTGGCCCTGTTGTACCTGGGGGTCAAGCATATCCGGCTCGGACCCACCCTGCCCGGCTTCCTGTCACCCAACGTAGCCAAGGTGCTGGTGGAAAACTTTGACATCAAGCCGATCGGCACCGTTGCTGACGATGTCGCTGCGATCATGGCCGGTAACTAGTCTAAAACACAGGGAACTGAAACAGCGGAAAGCACCCGGACTTTCCGCTGTTCTCATACGTTTCATGTAATCAGCAGGTAAACGGTGATACTGGATGGCGGTCATGAGACCCCCATCATCCATGCGGTCTGCTACTTGTCAAAGAAGAAAGGGGGTGAAGGGATGGGATCATTTCTTAGCGGTAAACGTCTCAAATATGTCGCCATCGCTGCTATTTCAGCAGCGCTGATCGGCCTGTTTGTGATGCTTGGCCCGCCAAAACTGCTGGCAAAGTCGGAATCTCCCGATTTTTGCGCCAGTTGTCACGTCATGGAAGCACAACATACTGCCTTTATGCATGCAGGAGCCCATCGCCGTTTCAAGTGCGTGGACTGCCATCTGCCCAACGATGGCCTGGCCAGTCACTACATCTGGAAGTCTATCGACGGCATGAAAGACGTACTGTTCTTCTATTCCGGCAAGGTGCCGGAGAAGATCACGCTGTCTGAACATGGCGCAAAGGTGGTCAAGGCCAACTGCGTCAGGTGCCACGAAACACTGGTATCCCAGATGGATACGTCACGTAATTGCTGGAGCTGTCACCGCCGGGTAACCCATACCGGAACCGGTGCTATCTCTGTAAACCCGATTTAACCCCATCAATTCAGGAGGATTGAGTATGAAAATGAAACTGCTTGTCGCCCTCATGGCTGCTGCTTTGTGTGGGGCCATGACCACCGCCTGTGCTCCGCCCAAGGCAGAGAAGGCAACAATTGCCCCGATTCCGGACGGCACGGTTGACCCGGCGGTCTGGGGTAAGAACTACCCTGAAGAGTACGAGACCTGGAAAGCCACCGCCCAGCCCACCCCGGAAGGCAAGAGCAAGTACAAGAAAGGTAATGACGGCGGCAAGGTCTATGACAAGCTGTCTGAATACCCCTTCAACGCCCTGCTGTTCAACGGTTGGGGCTTTGGTATTGAGTACAACGAGCCCCGTGGCCACGTCCACATGATGAAGGATCAAGCAGAGATCG
>CAZNWF010000249.1:0-2211 GCA_964576485.1 uncultured Geobacter sp.
CACCTTTCTGCACAGCTTTAAAACTGTGTAAAAAAGTGGTTAAATCCGATATCCGTTATCTAACTATCTAATATCATTAATGGTGCCGAAGACGAGACACAGCACCAATTTTAACGATTTCTGCAATAATAACAACTTAAAAACAGGTCAAAGATTATCGTGTGTAGCGTTTTGTGTAGTTGCCGTTCAACCGCTGAATGTAAATACTATACAGAAACCTGATCAGAATATCAATACTTTTCCAATGGTTTCAATCAGTTTCTTGATTCACCCAACACCACAACCGCTAATCGAAATACACCCTACCCCTTGACATCCTGACACAACAGAAAACGCCTTACAGGGCAGCGTAGCGCGTCAACTATTCACTACAACCTACCACCTGGCGGCGGTGGCATTATCAGATTCCCAAGCTGCCCATTTCAACCCAACCTTCCGCACCCCTGTAACCTTTTCCCGTTACATAAGCCGGATGGCTATGGCTCCCTTCAGACCGCTGCCTACTTCACAAACTTCCTCGGTAGCCAGTAAGAAGGATGCCGCTTTTGATGCATAACTGCCAGTATGATAATCTCGTCAGGATCAACACGATACAGCAATGAATAGGGAAACCGGCGGATCAATCGCCTTCTGATGGTATCACGGACTATTGGCCAGCGTTCCGGTGCTGATGCAATATCCTGAAGGGCAGTTTCAATCTTTGCCAGAAAGTCTGCACCCAGACCGGGGGCTTGTCTTTCATAGTAGCAGGCAGCGTCGAACATCTCGTGTTCTGCCGGTAACAGCAGTCGCGGTGTTTTCACAGCCTGGCACGCATCTCGCTGATTGCCTCAAAGGCATTTCTGGCAGGAAGTGAACCGGCCTTGTACGCTTCATAGCGCCTGCCTGCCTCTTCCAGCCACAGAGCTTCATTCTCCTGCTCCTCAACATCATCAAGGCTTGCCAGAAGATGCTGAGCCAGAATGGCACGTTGCGACACTGGCAAAGTCATTGCTTCAGCTTCAAATGTTTTCAGATCCATCTGCATGATGCACCTCCAATGCTGTGCTATTGTAACAATACCGCCAGTTTTTGCAAGCAGACTGAGCTGATAGACACCCTGCTGGTTTTACCTCTACTTGTGTCTCGCTTTACAGGGAGCCCCTTGGGGGGCGGACGGGAAGCAGGCAGGCACAGGTGCGGGCGGCGTCCTGAGTGCGCGAAGGGCAGAGGCCGTAGTCTGTGACTGACTGCGGGTGGGCCGGGGGCTCAAAACTCATCGGGAGCACGTATTTGCACAGGGCATGCCTGAATCCGTTTTGGTCACTGGACGCAATCGCCTTTATCATGGCGGCCAGTGTCTTTTACCAAAACGAGATGAAGCTGCTGGAGGGTCGGCCAGCAGCATATACGCCCCCGATGAGCGTCCTTCCCCCTTTGGGAGTTACTGTTTGGGGGGAAGCCTAGGATGGGGGTTTCCAAAGGGGGAAGGAGCGGCTGGGGGATATGGCATTCCCTGTGCTGTGCTCCCTACTGCTGCTTGTGATCTTTCATCATCATTACTGACCGGGTGGATTGTGCGCTTTTGGGCGCACATAACTGCCTTGCCTCTGCGAGCAATACGGGGCCTTATCCGTTTTGCGAAGTGCCTTTCATGCTTGAGGGTGCAATACGCCGCCAGCAAGAGGCGTGAACGGAGCCTTTACCGGGCACGGCTCTTGTCCAGTGGTGTGTTGCGCTTGCCTTTGTCCTGCAAGGTGCAGTCGTATCGCACTTTGCGGGACGGTGTAGGTTTGGTGAGCATGACGCTGCTGGAATGAAACGAAAGAGTCCGGCTGCGCGGTCTGTTAGTGCAGGCGGGCTCTGTAGTGGAATGGAGCGCGGTGTGATGCGAATGCCTTTGTACTCAGTCGCTACAGGGAGAAGAGGGAGTATTGAGCCCGCGCAAGGTCTTTATTGCGGGCGAATATACGAACCGTAACCGACAACAGGAGGGAAGCCTAAGTAGATGCTACTGTTTTACTTTGCTCAAACCAGCAACAATATCAAGTAGGCTTTCCTTGTGGCTGGTCGAGCTGATACTTCTGTAATCCTTCAGCAACTTCATTTCATCATCTGCAAGCTGGTATACGCAACATGAAGAATCATCAAAGAACGATGATGCAGGAACCTTCAGCACACCCGCCAGTTGTTGCAACTTGAGAAGATTAACTTTAGTCACACCTCGTTCAT
>CAZNWF010000250.1:0-2209 GCA_964576485.1 uncultured Geobacter sp.
CTGATCTTTACTGCCCTGCCACACCAGGCTGCCATGAAGGTGGTGCCTGACTTTCTTGCTGCAGGCAAAAAAGTGGTTGACCTGTCGGCGGATTACCGGCTGCATGATCCAGCGGTCTATGGCGCCTGGTATGAACCGCACCTGAACCCTGAGCTGTTGCCGGAGGCAGTCTTTGGTCTGCCAGAACTGCGGCGGGATACGATCAAACAGGCGCGGCTGGTGGCCAATCCCGGTTGCTACCCCACCAGTGTGATCCTGGGTCTGAAGCCGCTTCTGGAACAGGGCCTGATTGACATAACCACCATTATTGCTGATTCCAAATCCGGTACCAGTGGAGCCGGTCGCAGTGCCAAGGTGGATTCGCTCTACTGTGAGGTCAATGATTCCTTTAAGGCCTATGGTGTGGGGGGCAGCCATCGGCATACCCCCGAGATTGAGCAGGAACTGTCAGAACTAGCGGGTAAACCGGTTACCATTACCTTTACTCCTCATCTGGTGCCGATGGATCGAGGCATACTTTCCACGGTCTATGCCACGCCAATCAGAGCGGTGACGACTGATGAGCTGGTAGCCCTCTATGCGGATACTTACAGGGATGAACCGTTTGTACGTCCGCTACCCAAGGGGCAGTTTCCTTCCACCGCCTTTGTACGAGGATCTAACTTCTGTGACATCGGTATCACCCTGGACAGCCGTGCAGGTCGGATTGTGGTGGTTTCAGCCATTGATAACCTGGTCAAGGGAGCATCCGGCCAGGCGATCCAGAACATGAACCTGATCTGCGGTTTTCCTGAGACTACAGGGTTGGAAGGGCTTGCGATCTTCCCTTGAGCCGCCACCTGCCGATAACGTTGGATGAAGCCCGCGGTCGTGGCTGGCATGAGCTGGACATTGTTCTGGTGACCGGCGATGCCTATATTGACCACCCGGCCTTTGGTGTGCCTCTTTTGGGACGCTGGTTGGAGACTCACGGTTTCAGGGTTGGTATTATTGCCCAGCCTGACTGGCGCTCCAAAGATCCCTTCATGGCTCTCGGGCGTCCACGTCTGTTCTTCGGTGTCTCTGCCGGTGCTATGGATTCAATGGTGGCCCATTATACGCCGCGCAAGAAGCTGCGTCATGATGATGCCTACACCCCTGGCGGCAAGCATGGTGCTCGTCCCAACCGTGCTGCACTGATCTATACCTCCCGCCTTAAGGAGGCGTACCGTGACGTGCCGGTGGTGTTGGGCGGCATAGAGGCATCACTGCGGCGGCTTGCTCACTATGATTACTGGGATGACAAGGTCCGGCGCTCAATTTTGCTGGATGCCAAAGCAGATCTGTTGGTGTACGGCATGGCAGAACAGTCGCTGCTTGAGCTTGCCAAGCGGATCAAAGCAGGGGAATCCCTTGAGCAGCTACGTGATCTGCGAGGCATCGCCTATGCTGCCAAACAGCTGCCGGTTGGCGCTGTCGAACTGCCTTCCTTTGAGCAGATCAGTGGTTCGAAAGAGGCCTATCTGGAGGCCTTTTGTCAGTCAGAGCGTGAACAGAATCCCTATTGTGGCAAAACACTGGCGCAGGCCCATGCGGAACGTTTTGTGGTCTGCAATCCTCCGGCATTACCGCTGACAACTGCAGAGCTGGATGCCGTCTATGCCCTGCCCTTCAGTCGGGAGCCACATCCCTCCTACCGTGAGTCAATTCCTGCTTTTGAGCAGATCAAGACATCACTGACCAGCCATCGTGGCTGCTATGGTGGCTGTTCTTTTTGCGCTATCAGCTCACATCAGGGCAAGTTTATTCAGTCCCGGTCTGCTGGTTCAGTGGCTGCAGAGCTGCAGGCCCTGGTTAAAAAGCCGTGGTTTCGTGGCACAATCAGTGATCTGGGCGGCCCGACAGCAAATATGTACGGGACCGGCTGCGGTGCGCCTGATGGTGGCAGTGGTTGCAGGAGGCCCAGCTGTCTGCAGCCCAAGCCCTGCCCAAACCTGAAGGCTGATGATCGTTCGGCTGTGAGCCTGCTCCGCAAAGCATCCGCTTGCAGCGGTGTTCGTACGCTGACGGTTACCTCAGGAATCCGCAATGACTTGTTGGAGCTACAGCCGGAATACTGCAAGACCCTGATTGAGCAGCATGTGGGCGGGCTCTTGAAGGTGGCGCCGGAGCATCTGGTGGACACCGTCACCACGCTGATGCGTAAACCGGGTAAAGCGCTGTTTGCCCG
>CAZNWF010000251.1:0-2185 GCA_964576485.1 uncultured Geobacter sp.
TCAGATGGATTTCGTAATGGCTCTTGATCATCCGCACCTGGCGGATCAGCGGTGTGGCATCGCTGAAAGCTACACTGGGCCATACCTTACGATAGCGCTCTAAAAAGACAACCGGCAACACGTCAAACTCAAGCCCGATTCTTTTTGGCTCCGGATAGCCATAGTTGCTGATTATGGCCGGAATGTCTTTGGGCGCTGAAAAGGGCAGCACCTCTTTCAGGCCCGATTCCATCCGTGCCCGGGCCTGGTCACGGCGAACCAGATAGAGTGGCTGGCCGCTGGCAGGAACATAGAGGCACCCGTTCTGTACGGTGCCGGTAAAGTAGTAAAGGTCTGCATTCTGTACAATCAGTACCGCGTCAAGGCCAGCAGTTTGCATCAGATCCTGCAATTTCTTGCAGCGGAATTCCAGTTCAGTGGCAGGGGTTAGTCGCATAGTGGGTAATCCTTTCTTCTGGTACTTGACGTCACGGCTGGAACCGGCTAGGGTGCCACACCATGTCAGGACGAATTTTTACCTCATTTTCAATTGGCCTCTTTACCATTATTCCAGCTGGTGATCCAACCCCAAATCCGTGTGGTCTGCCGATTGTGCTGGGTAAGAAAGGGGCTTTTGGCTCAGGTGAGCATGAAACCACGGCCTCCTGCCTTGAACTTATGCCTGCTATTCCAGGTATTAAAGGGAGCCGTGCCCTTGACCTGGGCAGTGGTACCGGCATACTGGCTCTGGCTGCTGCCCGATTGGGAGCGGCATCAGTTCTGGCGGTTGATCTGGAAGAGGCCGCAGCGGTTTCCTGTCAGGAAAATGTAGCTTTTAACGGGCTTGAAGGCAGGGTCACCACGGTCTGCGGTGAGTTGGCCAGTGTCGGGATACAGCTATTTGATCTGATAGTAGCTAATATTTATGCCGATATCCTACTGCCGCTGGCTGATCGACTGGTGGGGATGACCAGCCCTGGTGGGCACCTGTTGCTATCAGGCGTCCCGCTGCAGGACAAGTTTGATATAGTACAACGCTACACCCGGTTGGGATGTAGCGTTGTTGACAGCAGGATAGGTGAAGAGTTTGCCACCTATCTGATGCAGAAATAGTGATCTGCCTGTTTGTATGTATCTCAGGCAATCAGCTCCCTACTTTTTCAGAGTCCCCGATCTGTCCAGTTTTATCAGCCATACCGCATTCCCTTTATCATGAGCTGCAGTTATGGCATAGCCGTCGTCACTGGTCACGGCTACCGCCTTGCCGGTTGAAAATTCACGACCTGTAATTTCCTGATCTTGTATCGGTACTCCCTGCCGGTCAGTCTGCAATATCCAGAGATGGGATTTGCCGGCACTTATGCCGCCTGTTGCGATGAATCCTGCGTTCTTATCGGCAGTTACCGCAAAAAGGCCAGCATTCTCTTTCCCATAGCGTTTATGCCAGGTAAGGCTGCCGTTTCTGTCAACCTTCATCAACAGCCCATCATCATCTCCTAACCCCGCCACAATCAGACTACCATCGTCAGTTGCGGCAACTGCTCCCAGACGGCTACGCTTGTATAGCGCAATCGGCCTGTGCCATATAACAGTGCCATTGCTCTCCAGTTTTATAAGTACGATCTGACTGTCAGGAGAGGTAAATGCCAGGTAAAGATACCCGTCAAGCCCTTTTACAAAGGACACAGGTGTACTGCCGCCGTTGGTGTCAGCTGCGCCTAAAAATTTTTCCCACTGCTGGTGCCCATTGTGGTCAAGCTTGAGCAGCCACGCGGTTGTCGTGCCACCAATACTTCCGAATCCGGAAACAAACAAGCTGCCATCATCGGTTTCTTGTAGTGCGTGTCCTTCACCAGCCGCACTGTTAGCGCCCCATTGGCACCGGTATCCTTTTTCCCAGATGAGCGTGCCATTTTTAGCAAGCTTGATCAGCCACAGTTCGTGCCAGGCAGTTCCCTCGTGCTGCCAGGTCAGGTCTTTTGTGCCGGTAATCAGGTAGCCATCAGTCGTTTCAATGGCAGCGTAGCCATGATTAGAACTGCCCCAAACCTGTTTCGTGCTGCTTTTGAGGGGAGAAAATTCTTTTTCCCAGAGAGTCTTTCCATTTTTGTCGGCCTTCATCACCCACAGCGATGAACTGGTAGATCTGGCATTTTTCAGCTTTGTACCGGTCATCAGCAAACCGGCATCAGACGTAGCAATAACC
>CAZNWF010000252.1:0-2181 GCA_964576485.1 uncultured Geobacter sp.
TCTTCCAGCAGCATCAGGCCACCTCAAGAAAACGGTGCATCTGGGGCAGCACCCGCACATCACACAGTTTTTTTGCTGCAAGGGCCTGAAACAGCATCAGCCGTTCCGGTGCTACCGCCACCCGACCATCACGACCAGTAACTGGCTGAATAATAAAGGGAATTTCATCGTCAAGCCCTGCCACCAGGTTACAGGCCTGCAGCAGCTCTTGTTCGGTGGTCAGCTCACCAACAATCACCTTGACAGAAACATCACGTTCCATAGCTATCTCTAAAAACCGCTTGTGCTCCTGCCAGAACGCCGGAGTAGCAGCCGAAGAGGGCAGCTTGATATCCATGCTGATCACGTCCAGATGTTCAATCAGCTTTGGCAATGCTTCCGGCAGGGTGCCATTGGTTTCCAGATGGATCGGCAGCAGGATATTCAGTTCTGGCAACCAGTGGGCCAGCAGATCAGCATGCAGCATCGGCTCGCCACCGGTGATGCTGATGGAGTGGTGAGCGCCCGGCAACTGTTTACACCAGCGGGAAATAATCCCTAGCAGCGTTTCAAGGCTGACCGGCTGGGCAAGCTCCTGAAACGTTCCGCTCCCCGGTGCGGTTTCCACGCTGCATACCGCTGGAGACTCAATTTTAGTATCACAAAAGGCGCAATCAAGGTTGCAGCCGGGAAACCGGACAAAGATCTGGCGATAGCCAGCCAACACCCCTTCGCCCTGTAGCGATGAAAATATCTCTATAAGGGAAACCGAACTATTCATAATATTCGGCACAGGCGTTGTCAGATTCCCAGACCCCAATCCGCTCAACGTGAATATTTCCATTATTTAAGCGTGTTGAAAGCTGCTGAAACAGATAGCGGGAGATATTCTCGGAGGAAGGCGAGATATCCTGAAAAAAAGGATGTTGGTTAACGTATTTATGATCCAGCTCATCCAGCAGGGCGTTAGTTTCACGCTTCAGCACTTTGAAGTCAATGGCCAGGCCAGCCTGATCAAGCTCCCTGGCGGTCACGGTTACTTCCACCTTCCAGTTATGGCCATGCAGGTTTTCACAATCCCCCTGATAGTTGATCAGGTTATGGGCAGCGGCAAAGCCGGTTTTAATCGTTAAGCGATACATAGTATTCCTTTCAATACAATCAGTTAAGACATTATTTTTGTTTCATTACCGGAAAAACATTCAACCCTGTCCCGGCCGGCCTCCTTGGCCTCATACATGGCCGAGTCAGCAGCACGGATCAGGCTGGTTCGGTCATGGGCATCATCAGGAAAGGTGGCAACTCCAAAACTTGCCGTAATCGGCACACGCTCATGGCTATCCGTTAAAAACGGGTGGGCTCGAAAACGCTCCAGCAAATTATGAGCAACCGCCAATGCTCCCTGTTTGCCGGTATTGGGTAACACAATCACGTACTCATCTCCTCCATACCGGGCAGCCCGGTCAGATGAACGGATATGACGTTTTACCAGATGTCCCACCTCAGCAATCATCCTGCTACCCACCAGGTGCCCGTAGCGATCATTAACCCCTTTAAAATGATCAAGATCAAAGAACAACAGCGATACCTGACTCCTGTAACGACGGCTGCGTTCCAGTTCGTATTCAAGCAGTTCATGGAAATGGCGGGCATTATGCAGCCCGGTCAGATCATCGGTAACTACCAGTTCACTGACCCGCTTGTAGTTGCGGGCATTATCAATGGCAATGGCGGCAAAGTCAGCAACAGCTCCCAGCAGCGGCAGGTCATCCTCATCAAAGGTCCGTTCGCCAACGGTGTTGATCAGTTCAATCACCCCCAGCACCCGGTCCCGGATCTTCAGCGGGGCACAGAGTATGGAGCTGACCGGGTATTCGACCTCTTCCGCCACATGGCTGGCAAAGCGCGGATCCTGGCTGACATCAGGGATCAGCAGCGGCTGACCGGTCTGGGCAACCCAGCCGGCTATCCCCTCCCCCATTTTCAGGCGGATACCTTTCAGCTCCTGGGCCACCGGTGAAACTGCTATCTCAAAACAGAGATCACCACTCTCTTCATCCACCAGCAGCAACGACCAGGTCTTGGGCTGCAGCAGCCGTTCCACCTGCGACATGATCGCCTGCAGAACCTCTCGCAGCTCTAACGAGGAAATCAGGGTCTTGCCAATTTCAAGCAGAGAGGCCAACTCAGCATTTCTGCGGG
>CAZNWF010000253.1:0-2150 GCA_964576485.1 uncultured Geobacter sp.
CCAGGCCGATGGCGTCGTCAGCCACCGCCAACAGTAGCAGATAGGAGACTGCCGGATGGTTGGCGCCGAACACCACCCGGGCTGCCAGCCAGGCCAGGGCGATGTCGGTGGCGGTTGGGATGCCCCAGCCGTTGTGCAAGGCAGGGCCGCCGATCAGACTGTTCAGGGTCAGGTAGACCACAATGGGGCCCAGAACTCCCCCCAGCGTGCCCAGCAATGGATTGACCGCCTTTTTGATCGGGTTCAGGTCACCGCCAGGCAGGCAGCTTTGGGTAATCTCCACCGCTGCAATACCGAAGAACAGCACCATAAACAGTTCATTGGAGATGAAATGGAAGGATAGCCCACCAAAATGGGGGCCATTGATGAAGCTGGTATAACTTTGCGGTGCCAGATTGGCCCAGGCTATGGCTACAGCCACCCCCGCCAGAAGTGGTACGGAAAATTCCCGCAGCATGTTGATGTGATGTCGCATTTGTTACAGTCTCCTTGATGTGCGGCTCGGAGCACACCATACCACACAATCACAGGCTGGATAAACAAAAGGGCGCTGTTGTCAGCGCCCTTTTACAGTTCAGGCAGATCTGTTCTGCTACAAATAGCCCATCAATCGCGGCAGCCAGAGTGAAATTTCAGGCACATAGGTTACCAGCAGCATAAAGCCCACCATGGCGATCAGCCAGGGTAGTACCGCCATGGTCAGTTCGGTGATCCCCATCTTGGTGATGCCGCTGGCCACATACAGGTTCAGGCCCACCGGCGGATGGCACATGCCCACTTCCATGTTAACCGTAATCAGGATACCGAAATGGATCGGGTCAATCCCCAGTTTCATGGCCACCGGGAACAGGATCGGTGCCAGGATCAGGATGATTGATGAGGGTTCCATCACGTTACCGGCCAAAAGCAGCAGCACGTTGGTTACGGCCAGGAAGGCGATCATGCCGAAGTTATGGGCGATCATCCAGTCAGCCATGATCTGCGGAATCTGCTCAGAGGTCATCAGGTAGGAAAACAGTACCGCGTTGGTGATGATGTAGAGCAGCATGGCCGACATGTTGGCTGAATCAAGCAGCACCTTGGGAATCCCCTTGAAGGTCATATCCTTGTAGACAAATACTGCCACAAAGAAGGCGTAGACCGCAGACATGGCTGCTGCCTCGGTGGGGGTGAACATGCCGGAGTAGATGCCGCCCAGCACGATGACAATCAACAGCAGGCCCCAGATGCTTTCCTTAAAGGCAATGAAACGTTCCTTCACGGTTGCCTTGGGCATGCGGGGGTAGTTGAACTTGCGTGCCCGGTACCAGGCAACTGAGCCCAGCAGGGCAGCCAGCATCAGGCCGGGGATGATACCGGCCATGAACAGGGCGCCAACTGAAGAGTTAGTGGCCACGGCATAGATAACCATGACGATTGATGGCGGAATCAGAATACCCAGAGAACCTGAGGTGGAGATGACCCCGGCCCCGAAGTTCTTGGGGAACCCGGCCTTGACCATGGCCGGCAGCAGGATGGAGCCGATGGCCACCACGGTTGCCGGGCTGGAGCCGGATACTGCGGCAAACAGGGCGCAGGCCATAACCCCGGCCAGACCCAGACCACCATGCCAGTGTCCTACCATGGCGGTGGCAAAGTTGATCATCCGCTTGGCAACCCCGCCGTGGGTCAGGAAGTTACCGGCCAGGATAAAGAACGGGATTGCCATGATCTCAAACTTCTCAATGCCGGTGAACAGCTTCATGGCCACGGTTTCCACCGGTACGTGGGACATGAAGAAGAGAAAACTTAAAACTGTCAGACCCAGTGAGATGGAGATCGGCATGCCGGTCAGCATCAGGCCGATCAAAAGGGCAAAGACAATCCCGGCGTTCCCGAATGATGCAATGGCAAACAGTGAAATCAGGAGACCAGCTATCCAGATGGCTGCCTTTTTCGGTGTCATAAGCTCCTGTGTTGCTGTTGTTGCGCTCATTTGACACCTCCGTTATCCGTCTGCTGATCAAATTTATGTGCTTCATACTCTTCAAGTGCTTCAGTTGCGTCCATCACCTCATCGTCCAGGCCATCCACATGACTGTGGTCATGGTGGGGCAGCTCGCCGGTGCGGGCAAAGGTCCAGGCCACCTGCAGGAAGCGGAAGCACATCA
>CAZNWF010000254.1:0-2101 GCA_964576485.1 uncultured Geobacter sp.
CGGGGCAGCCAGGCCACGGTCTGTGTGGCGCCCCTGGATGTGGCTGAGACCATCAAGACTGCGCTGCTTGATCCGATCCCCACCGTGGTGCTGACTTCAGCCACCCTGACCGTGGGGGGCTCATTCGGCTACCTGCGTAGAAGGACCGGCCTTGACCTGTTGGAGCCGGAGCGTCTGCAGGAGCTGGCCCTGGCCTCCCCCTTTGATTATGCCAAGCAGTCGCTGGTGGCGGTCCCCCGCGATCTGCCTGATCCCACCAGCCATGCCTTCCGTCAGCCACTGGCTGAGGCGGTGCTGCGGGCGGTCAGCATCTCACAGGGGGGCGCTTTTGTGCTGTTCACCTCCTTTGACCTGCTGCGTCAAACCCATGCTGCGCTCAAAAATGAGCTGGAAAGACAAGGATTGACGGTGCTGCGGCAGGGTGAGGGGGGCGGCAGACACCAGCTGCTGGCCCGCTTCCGCAAGGAACAGCATGCCGTGCTGTTCGGTACCGACTCCTTCTGGGAAGGGGTGGATGTCAAGGGAGATGCCCTGCGCTTGGTGGTGATTGCCCGGCTGCCGTTTCAGGTGCCCACCGAACCGATCCAGCAGGCCCGGGCTGAGCGGATCACCAGTCTGGGGGGCGATCCGTTTCGGGAGATGTCCGTACCCCAGGCGGTGCTCAAGCTGCGCCAGGGCTTTGGCCGCCTGATCCGCAGCCGGACCGACCGTGGGGCAGTGCTGATTCTTGATAGCCGGATGGTGACCAAGAATTATGGTGCGCGATTTAGAAAATCTCTGCCAGAGGCAGCGCAACTGATAGCGCCGCTGGATCAGGTGTTTAGTCGGATGGAGCAATTTTTCCAATTATGGCACTGAATATGCTAAGTTTGGTGCAATCTATTCTAAGGAGGAAACAGCAGATGCGAATCGCAACAGCTTTGGTTCTGGCAGCAGTTATGGCGGTCCCGTCACTTGGAACTGCTGAGTCAAATTTTAATGTCAATGTCAATCTGGGGGTACCTGCACCGCCTCCGCCTCCACGGGTTGCTGTGGTGGCTCCGCGGGTGGTCTTTGATGCGCCGCCGCTCTTTCTGGCGCCCTCGTCACTGGGGTTTTATGTGGGGGTTGATATGCCCCATGATCTGGTGCTGATTTCCGGCGTCTACTACCTCTTTCAGGGTAATAACTGGTATCGGGCCAACCATTATAACGGTCCCTGGACCGTGACCCGCTACGAGCAGCTTCCTCCACCGGTCAGAAAATATAAGGTGGAAAAGATCCGCGACTATCGCGACCGCGAATATCGTACCTATCATGATAACCGTGATCACTACCGCGGCAAGCATTTCAGGCCCGGCAGAGAGGGAAAAGAAGAGTGGCGGGATGAGAAAAATCGTCGTAAAGAAGAAAAACGGGAAGCACGGGAAGAGTGGAAGGAACATAAAAAACATGGCCATGGACATGGTCGTGATAATGACTAGTTGAAACAGAAACGGCCCGGTGTAGATCGGGCCGTTTCACAGATGGTCGAATCAGGTTTCAGGCAAGTTCCTTGCGACGTTTTTTGGTAATGAAGTTAAAACACTGGAAATAGGTAATGGCCACCAGCAGGAACGAATAGTAGGAGACCGACAGGAACAACGATGCTCCGCGTCCCTTTTCCACGCTGGGTGCCATGTAAACAAAGACCACAAAGGCGCCCAGGGCAGAGAGCTTCCAGATATCACCAAGCAGCCGTCTGCGGCGCAGTGCCACCAGCTGCTCCGGCGTAACCCCCACCAGGCTGGTCTCAACTTCAACCTCAACATCCTTGCCGGCAAGCCACCAGGCAGGATACATACAGATCAGTTGTACTGCCACCGCCATGATGAAGCTCTTGACAAACAAACCGGACATGCCGTACTTGGCAAAAGCCAGCATAAAATTGTAGGCCATAAACATTAACAGCCCAAGCAGGCCGACCTGCACCACGTTGTAGATGATCGTAAGACGTCTGAGGCGGGTGAAGTCGTAGGATGCCATGATTTTCCCTTGCTTATGCGTTAGTTTGTGATGCTTGTGCAGCGGGTTCGGGTTATAACAGAACGGCGTTACAAATTCAACCAGGAAAGACGTGTCA
>CAZNWF010000255.1:0-2051 GCA_964576485.1 uncultured Geobacter sp.
TAACCGGGTAGGGGAAGTCAACCGGCTGCCCCTTTTGCTCAATCACCCGCAGTTCTGCCCCGGCCTGCAGGGCACCCCGACGCAGCTCCTTCAGGTAGTCAGCCAGATCAGTCTTCTGGTGATTGGAAGAGCAGATCAGTAGACCACCATCGACCAGTAACGCCAGGCAGGCTGCCACCAGGTCACCCGTGCCGCCACGGGTAGTAAAGCGTCCCTTACCCGTGGTGGAGAACGAGGGCGGGTCCATCAGGATGATGTCAAACTGCTCCTTGCTGCTTGCCAGTTCCGCACATTTGGCCATGCAGTCCCCCACCAGGAAGCGGTGTTTTTTAGGATTCAGCCGGTTAGCACTGAAATTGCTCCGGTTCCAGTCAGTGTAGCCGGGAGAGACATCCACTGAAGTGACCTGGGTTGCCCCGCTGGCCGCAGCAGCCACGGAAAAGGCGCCGGTGTAGGCAAACAGGTTTAAGAAGCGCTTGCCAGCCATGCGTGGCATCAGGCTGCGGCGGTTCTCCCGCTGGTCCAGAAACAGCCCGGTATTCAGCCCTTCTTCCAGTGAGACCAGAAAGGTCAGACCATTTTCCTGTACCTCCAGCCGCCCAGGTGCTGCGCTACCTGCCAGCAATCTGCCATACTTCTTGCTGTCACTGACCGCCTCCAGTTCGCGGGTGTTCTGGGGGCGGGCCTTTTCATAGATGCCATGTGGTTCCAGCAGTTCCTGCA
Source organism: uncultured Geobacter sp. (assembly GCA_964576485.1). Classification (GTDB taxonomy): domain Bacteria; phylum Desulfobacterota; class Desulfuromonadia; order Geobacterales; family Pseudopelobacteraceae; genus Trichlorobacter. The sequence continues at coordinate 724 of CAZNWF010000255.1, forward strand.
GCACGCTGGTCACCAGCTTCAGGTGGGGGCGCCAGCCTTCACAGTAGAGCTGGATCATCAGATATTCCCCATAGCGGTCCACGGTCAGGCCCGGCAGGCGGTCACCTTCGGCATTCACCAGGCGGTAGGCGCTGGTATCGCTCAGATCAGCGTGCCGTTCCCGCAGGCTGATGGCAGCCTGCAGCCGCTTTTTGAGCCAGCCCCGGTCAAGCTGCATCGGCTGATGACTCAGCACCCGTGCCACGATCCGGTCTGCCGGATCCAGCAGGGCAATAGCCAACCGTTTACCCCGCTCATCAGTCAACTGTACCAGATCACCGGCTTTACCCTTGGGCCACCGTTTGGTGAAATTGTCCGCAATAATCCAGGGGTGCCCCAGCTCCAGCATCCTGACCGTATCTTGTCCTACTATCCGTTGTTCCATCTGCTGCTCCAAACACAAAAGGAACCACCGAGGCAGTCCCTTTTGCACAGATTTGATTATTAAGCCAGTACGGTCATCCGATCACGATCCTGACAAAGCGGCGCTTGCCGATCTGGACAATGTACTCGCCGCTGGCGGTCAGCTCCAGGTTGGTATTGCTGACCTTTTCGCCGTTCAGCTTGACCCCGCCCTGATCAATGGAGCGGCGGGCCTCGCCATTGGATTTGGTTAAGCCCGCCTCGGTCAGGGCCTTGGCCAGCAGCAGTGGGCAATCAGCCGTGCCATAGCTGACCTGGGGCATCTCATCCGGGATCTCATTCTCTTTGAACCGTTTCACAAAGTTTTCTTCAGCAGCATCACCGCTACCGGCACCGTGGAAACGGGTCACGATCTCGCGGCCCAATGCCTTTTTGGCTGCCATCGGGTGTACGGAGCCATCAGTCAGGCCAACCTTTAACTGCTCGATCTCGGCAATGCTCTTGTCAGAGAGCAGTTCATAGTAACGCAGCATCAACTGGTCAGAGATGGACATGACCTTGCCGAAGATCTCATCCGGTGCCTCGCTGATGCCGATGTAGTTACCCAATGATTTCGACATCTTGTTGACACCATCAAGGCCTTCCAACAGCGGCATGGTCAACACGCACTGGGGTGTCTGACCCCATTCACGTTGCAGCTCGCGCCCCATCAGCAGATTGAACTTTTGGTCGGTGCCGCCCAGCTCTACATCAGCCTTCATGGCTACCGAGTCATAGCCCTGGATCAGGGGGTATAAAAATTCATGAATCGCAATCGGCTGCTGGGTGGTGTAGCGCTTGTGGAAGTCATCCCGCTCCAGCATCCGGGCCACGGTGTACTTGGAGGCCAGTCCGATCATGCCGCCGCAGCCCAGTTCATTCAGCCA
>CAZNWF010000256.1:0-2043 GCA_964576485.1 uncultured Geobacter sp.
TCTTCCATCTGAATAAACTTGCCGCCTACCTTAGGCAGCTCAATGGACAACACCTCCGACACTTCGGTGGAGGGGGTAATGGGGTAACCAGCGAAGAACTTGCAACCGGCATACAGAGCGCCGTGGGCAGCTGCCTCGTTACCTTGTAAAAAACCGACTTTTTTTGACACTTTGAAATCCTCCCGTCTAATTATTCGGCGTGAACTTTGATGGCAAAGTCAGGGCAACGCAGTTCGCACTGCATGCACTTGATGCACTTCTCCAGATCCTTGACAGACACAACAAAGCCCTTCATTTCAAGAACCTTGGTGGGACAGAACTCCACACAGATGTGGCAGCCCTTACAGTACTTCTCGATAATCTCGATTCTCGGCAGCTTCTTTTCTTCAGACATCGGCTCAACTCCTTCTATCCGTATTCGGAGGTGTGAAATAAAGGCCCTTTATGCGGCAAGAGAAGGGCGGTGTATATACCACCCTTCTCTTGCAGGCACTTCAGAGCCTGTAAAAGGCGAATTAACCTTTCAGAATACTGTCAAGGCTGTCAACCAGACCTTTTACTGCTGCAACAGACTTGTCCATCATTGCTTGCTCGGTTGCATCCAGTTTGAACTGCAGAATCTTTTCTACGCCATTTGAACCCAGAACAGCAGGAACGCCAACGTAGTAGCCATTTACGCCGAACTCGCCATTCAGCAGGCAGCAGGTAGGCAGTACACGCTTCTGGTCTTTCAGTACGGACTCAGCCATAGCGATGGCGGAAGAAGCAGGTGAGTAGAAAGCAGAACCGGTCTTCAGCAGGGCAACAACTTCGCCACCAGCCAGACGGGTACGGTTAACCATTGCTTCCATTACTTCTTTAGCCTTGTCTGCACCGTACTTCTGCTCCAGCAGTTCCATAACAGGAATGCCGTTTACAGCAGCATAACGAACCAGCGGAACCATATCGTCGCCGTGGCCGCCCAGAGTCATGGCGGAAACGTCTTTTACCGATACGCCCAGTTCCCAAGCGATAAAGGCTTTGAAACGTGCTGAGTCAAGTACGCCAGCCTGGCCAACTACACGACTTGCAGGCATACCAGTAATCTTCTGGCACAGGGTAACCATAGCATCCAGCGGGTTGGAGATGATGATAACAAAGGCATCAGAAGCATACTGTTTAATACCTTCTGCAACAGAGGTCATGATCTTGGAGTTGGTTGCAATCAGGTCATCACGGCTCATGCCCGGCTTACGGGGCAGACCGGCGGTTACGATAACAACATCGGAACCAGCGATGTCTTTATAGTCCTGGGTACCTTGCAGGCAGACGTCAAAACCGTCAACCGGTGATGCCTCAGCGATATCCAGCATCTTGCCCTGGGGCATACCTTCTACGATGTCAAACAGAACAACATCACCCAGTTCACGCAGTGCGCAAAGTTGAGCAAGAACGCCACCAATCTGTCCGCCACCAATCAATGAAATTTTCTTACGTCCCATTGTTTCTTCCTCCTCGTTTGGTATGTGTTTCGATTTTTACACCAACAGCAGTTTATATCTGAAACTTAAGAGAGGAGCCGGAAAGACCGATCCCCGAACCAACAGAAGCTTAGATAGCATCAACAATAGCGTTCAGTGTTGCACTTGGACGCATTGCCTTTTCAGTTTTGACCGGATCAGTGTTGTAATAGCCGCCCAGATCCTGTGGCTTGCCTTGAGCACCGATCAGTTCAGCATTGATCTTCTCTTCGTTTTCCTGCAGCTGCTTGGCAACCTTGGTGAAACGGGCTGCAAGATCAGCATCCTTGGTCTGTGCTGCCAGCGCCTCTGCCCAGTACATGGCCAGATAGAAGTGGCTGCCACGGTTATCGATCTGACCAACCTTACGAGCCGGGTTCTTGTTCTGATCCAGGAACTTGGTGTTAGCCTGATCCAGGGTATCAGCCAGCAGCTGTGCTTTCTCGTTCTTGAATGTTGCTGCCAGGTGCTCAAGGGAAACAGCCAGCGCCAGGAACTCACCCAGTGAATCCCAACGCAGGTAGCCTTCCTGAACAAACTGCTG
>CAZNWF010000257.1:0-2035 GCA_964576485.1 uncultured Geobacter sp.
GAAAGCACTTGTCGAAACCATCGCGCAGGCTCTTGTCGACGACCCCTCCAAAGTGGTCACCTCCGAAGAGATGGAGGAGGACACTCTGGTTATCAAGCTGTCCGTGGCTAAAGAAGACATGGGACGGATTATCGGCAAGGAGGGGCGTACCGCCAAGGCGGTCCGGACACTTCTGAATGCTGTTGCCACTCGGGATAACAAGAAGGCGATACTGAAGATCATCGAGTAATGGATGTTTCCGACAAGAACCTGATTGCCGTCGGTCGTATCAGTGGCACCCATGGCATTAAAGGCCAGTTGAGGCTCCACTCCTACTCAGGCAACCTTGAGAGTCTGCAGGCAGCTAAAAGCGTACTGCTACGTTTCCCTGCTGGTAATACGCAACTGGTTCAACTCAAACGGGCCGCTTTTCATAGCGGCAAGTTTTTGCTGACTCTGGACGGGTTTGACTCCATTGAAAAGTCTCAGGAACTGACGGGCTGTGAACTGCTTCTGCAACGCGATCAATTACCAGCACCAGACGTTGATGAATATTACTGGCAGGACCTGCTTGGCCTTTCAGTTGTTACAACGGAAGGGCAGGAGCTGGGTTGCATCAAGGACATCCTGGAAACGGGTGCCAATGATGTCTATCTGGTTCGTAATGAAGCAACCCGGCGAGAATATCTGATTCCTGCCATAGCCAGCGTGATATCCAGCGTCAACCTGCAGAACGGCACCATGACCATCACCCCGCTGGAGGGGTTGCTTGATCTATGAGATTTGACATTCTGACCCTTTTCCCTGACATGTTCGGGGGACCGTTTGGTGAAAGTATCATTCGCAGGGGACAGGACAAGGGGCTGATTCAGATCGTCCTGCACCAGATTCGTGATTATACTGTTGACCGTCACCGTACCGTTGATGATGCTCCTTACGGTGGCGGTGCCGGTATGCTGATGAAGCCAGAGCCGCTGGCAGCCGCCATTGAGGCCGTTAAAAAGCTGAACACAGATGCACCTGTTCTTTTGACAACCCCCCGGGGAAATCCGCTCACACAAAAGTTAGCTCAGGAATTATCCCTGAGTCCGGGATTAATTATTATCTGCGGTCGTTATGAAGGGATTGATGAACGGATTCACCAGCACTACGTTGATCATGAGATCTCAATCGGAGATTACGTTCTTTCAGGCGGTGAGCTTGCTGCCATGGTGCTTGTAGACACTGTAACCAGGCTGGTACCGGGTGTGCTCGGGTCTGACGAATCAGCAGCAACTGATTCGTTTAGTGACGGATTGCTTGAATATCCTCAGTATACACGACCACCTGAGTTCAACGGATTGGCGGTGCCAGCACCGCTTCTTTCAGGCAATCATGCTGAGATTACCCGCTGGCGACGGGAACAGTCACTAAAGCGGACAGCAGAGCGACGACCTGATCTGCTCACCCATGCTGTTCTAACTGATAAAGACAGGCTCTTTTTAAAATCACTAGGGGTTTCTGATGTCAGCTAACCTGTCAGTTGCGTTGCTGCATTACCCGGTCTATAACAAGCATCGGCAACTGGTAACCACGGCTTTTACAAACCTGGATATCCATGACATTGCCCGGACCGCACGAACCTTTGGCCTGTCCCGCTACTATCTGGTCAGCCCGTCCGATGAACAGCAACAGTTGATACAGCGGATCGTGACCCACTGGGATTCAGGCTGGGGAGCAGATTACAACCCTGACCGACGTGAAGCGCTCTCGATTGTCAGAACGGTACACAGCCTGCAGGATGCGCTTACTGATTTGCAGATGGCATACCGGCAACCGGTACATAGTATCGCAACGGGCGCTGCTAGACGTCCGGATGCAACCACATTTGCGACGCTACGCCAGAGTTTGAAAAATAGGGACCTGCACCATCTGCTGCTACTTGGTACCGGTTGGGGCTTGGCAGACGAAGTCTTTCAACAGGCGACCACCATTCTGGAGCCGATCCAGGGCTGCGGAGAGTACAATCATTTACCGGTTCGCTCGGCTCTGGCCATTATGCTGGATCGACTGCTGG
>CAZNWF010000258.1:0-2009 GCA_964576485.1 uncultured Geobacter sp.
ATCAGGGAGAAAGAAAGTAATCCTGCCAGAAACCGCCCGGTCTGGGTATCTGCCTCTCTGCCGGACAAACTGAAATTACTGAAATCAGTCAACGCCACCACTGCCAGTGACAGGCTGAAGGTCAGCAGCAGGTAGACCAGCAGCATGTGGTGCTGGCGGAGGTGTGACCGCCGCAGCCAGGCTGTACTAACCACCAGACCGGCTACGGCAAGCGACACAGTAAAAAGGAACGGCTCAAGTGCCGGCATGGTAAGGGAAGTGGTCATCAGAATGGAGAGTTCTCAACATCAAAATCATCACCCACAAACGTATCAGAGGGCTCCTGTACTGTTTTGCTGCCATCCCCTTTGTTTCCCAACATCTGCATCAGTTCGGCCACAACCTCGGTGGTGTAGCGATCCTGACCGTTTTTGTCCTGCCATTTTCTGGTCTGCAGTCTGCCTTCAATGTAGACCTGTTTACCCTTGTGAAGATAGTCACGGGCGATCTCGGCAAGTTTGCCCCAGACGACAATGTTGTGCCACTCTGTACGCTCTTCCCGCTCGCCACTTTTATTCTTGAACTGTTCTTTGGTAGCCAGTGAAAAGTTTGCCACTGTCTGACCGGATGCGGTAACTCTGATTTCCGGTTCTTTCCCCAGATTGCCGATAAGCATGATTTTGTTCAGTGAGGCCATGGTGTAAATCTCCTTTTTTCAATCAGTATAGAACAGGACGCTCCCCATCTGGCGTCCACCGTCAGAACAAATCCTGCTGGCAGCCACCACACTTCTTCTTTTTGTTAAGGGTGGTTTGTATCTCGATTATTCCCTCATGCCTGTCCAACAATGACGGGCTGTCCTGGTAATGCTTCCTGATGTTTGCATCAATCATGGCTTCGTTGAAGTTTGCATAGCAGTAGCTGCAACGGAACTGGCAGGTGTTGTAGATACCCATATCCACTGATTCAACACAGCCGCATGCCTGGCGCTGGTTCTTGTCTTTGGTAAGGGATGGACTACCGCCAAACAGTTCATGGATCAACTGGCCGTCAATGCAGGCGCCATGTTCAATGCCCAGTGCTGAAAGATCCAGATCCTCACTACAGGAAAACAGGCGCAGGCTATTGCGGTCAGCGATACTTTTGAACCCTTTTACCAGCTCCTGCAGTTCTCCAGCCTTTTCCGGCGCCGTAATATCTTCCAGCACAACGCCGGTTCCCTTCAGTGCGGCATGCAGGCGCCCTTGACCCTTGCCGTAGAAGTCATAGAAGCTGAACACCAGGCGGCGGGTAGCATCTTTCAGTTGTTCTGCTATCTGCTCCACCTGCTCAAGGTGCCAGGCAACAGGAGTGCTGCTGGTCAGGATAATCGGGTCATACCGCCAGACCACCCGTTCCGGCCCTATCCGTGCTGCCAGTTCCCTGAAGGTGGAAATACGTTCTGAAAGTGGCGGTACCTTTGGTTCAAACTGCTTTGCATAGGGGTTCAGGGTAAACTGGAAATAGTAGTTGTAGCCTTGGCTATCCAGTTCATCCAGATGCTGCAGAAGCGGCTTTGGGTTCTTGGTCCAGAAGCAGATGGCATCAATATGTTCCGGCTTCAGGCTGAAGGCTGATACCTGCTTGCTGTTAAACGGATTAACCCGGTGGAAAAATCCTTCCCGTATTCTGGTCATGAACCAGTCGGCATAGAAGGCAGGTATGTCGGTGCGTCTGCTGGCGGAGATGATCATGGCTTACCTCGCTATCTCAAGCACAATATGGTGAAACGTCACTCTGGATTTTGGTTTCAATCCATCTTCACAGGTAAAGAGATGTTGCTGCAGCACCTGCGGCAGACGGAAGTTTGGATAGATGGTTGTTGTTTCGGCAACAGGCTTTGATCTGGTCAGCCCTTTATCAAAAAGATGGGCAGAGAGTTGATTCATCAGGTTCTTTACCTCTGGATAATTGTTTTCCACAAAGACCAGATACCGGCAGGTAGAGCGCCTGATCAGGCGTTCAAAGGTATCAATGGCGCTGGCCCGGTT
>CAZNWF010000259.1:0-1976 GCA_964576485.1 uncultured Geobacter sp.
TTCCGCTGCCCGGTTAAAGGAGGTAATCCTCCACTCAGGATCAACGGTAAAGACGCCATCGGAGATGCTTTCCAAAATTGCGTCGGTGGTGGCTGGTGCCGTAACCGGCGTATGTCGAGCTGATTTACTCATAGGGGGTAGTATACCGCAAAAGAAGCACCGTTACAGCAGAAACACAACCTTCCAGGCCAGAATCTTCATACCATTAAGCTACTCACGGATGTCAAGACAGCACTCTGCGATAAGCACTCATGACTTTTTAACCCAGATTTTCCATTGGGGCACGAGATGCTGCCGAGATGGTTTGCGAGCAGATTTTCGTCCGTTTAACGAGGCAACAGCCGTAGCTATTGGTGAGAAAAACGGGCAAAAAGATGCCGAAAAACATCCGGCAGGGCTCGTGCAGGCCCTGTGCGCCGCCTAATGGAATAGCTGGGGTTGAATTTCAACTTCAGCCTTGAGCCAAGCATAAAGTACCGGTGCTGCCACCAGACCAGCAATGCCGAATATAGCTTCCAGAAGCAGCATGGCAGTTAGCAGTTCCCAGACAGTCGCCTTACAAACAAATCAGGCTTTATTTGGAAGGCCAGACTTGCTGGCAAGCTCATTCCGCTTGCTTGCCAGTAGCGAAAGACAAACGGCAACGGCCAGACTGACAATAATGATACCCAGTGAAAGTGCAATCGGTATATGTACCCCCAGCATGATCAGGATCATCTTTATCCCTACAAACCCAAGGATGAACGAAATGCCGTATTTAAGATAGATGAACATCCCCATCACCCCGGCCAGCAGAAAATAGAGCGCCCGGAGACCCATAATGGCAAAGACATTGGAGGTCAGCACAATAAACGGATCCAGGGTAATGGCAAAAATGGCCGGTATGGAATCAAGGGCAAAGACCAGGTCACTGCTTTCCACCACCAGCAGCACCATGAACAGTGGGCTGGCCAACCATACTTGCATCCTTCGCGTAAAGAACCAGTCGCCTCTGATCTTTTTGGTCATAGGCAGGAATTTACGAGCCAGCCGTACCAACGGATTTTTATCAGGCTCCATTTCATGGCTGGGGCCAAAGGCCATCTTCCAGGCGGTGTACAGCAGTATCGCGCCAAAGATGTAGAACAACCACTGGAAGCGCTGCAGCAGCTCAGCCCCCACAAAAATGAAGATCACACGCATGACCAGCGCGCCCAGAATACCCCACTTGAGCACCCGTGCCTGCAACTCGCCCCGCACCCCAAAGACGGTAAAAATCATAATGAAGACGAACAGGTTATCAACCGAGAGCGATTTCTCGATCAGGTAGCCGGTCAAAAATTCAAGGGCCGGTTGCTTGCCCATCATACAATAAATACCTGCATTGAATGCCAGGGCAAGCCCCACCCAGACCAGGCTCCAGCCCAGTGCCTCTTTGAATGAGACCTGATGGCTCTTGCGGTTCATCCCCAGGTCAACGGCCAGCATGACAACTACCAACAACGCAAATGCGCTCCACAGGACAACATGAGAAGACATGGGAGTATCCTTTTCTTGTACCCCCCGGTGGCCGTAAAACCACCAGAGAACAGTGCATTAGTCAAAAAGTTCTTCTAAAAACGATTTCTTTTTCTTGTACTGGTAGCCATGGCCGTGACCATGGTGTTTGTCTGAATAATGGCCAAACTGCTGATGTACAGGCTGACGAGGAACGTCCTGTGCTGTTGACCGCGCGATTATCTTATCCAACTCTCCCCGGTCAAGCCAGACGCCACGGCATGTGGGACAATAATCAATTTCTACTCCCTGGCGATCTGACATGACCAGGTTTGTTTCAGGGCAGACGGGACAGTGCATAGGTAGCTCCTTTTCTGGTATGTGGTTTGAGCGGCAGTAGTGCAGCTCACGTAAAAAAACAGGGAAATAAAAAAGACCTTTACCCACAGCGCGCTACTGCACACTGGGGTAAAGGTCTTGCGGTCGATTTCTCGTCCCAT
>CAZNWF010000260.1:0-1966 GCA_964576485.1 uncultured Geobacter sp.
GTTGATAGGTGCGTTTCATGTCGTAATTCCTTGAGTGAGCGGAGAAAAACGCGTGATTACACCGTGTTTCACCTGCGGCTGTCAAGCTGATTTATTTCCACAAGCTGTGGATAACTTTTTGTTCGCGGGTTAAAATCCACGACCTGCGGCTTTCACTTTTTTTGTTGCGTCCCTCTATGTAGAACGCAACCCCAGCGCCTGCCAGGCAAGCTGAATAAAAACGTGAAGCCTATTTATTCATAACAAAATCAGATAGTTGAAATCCTTTGCCCAGCTTGTTCAACGAGTTTTGCGAGGATAGGGAGTCTCTTTTTTCATGTCCGCTTTCTGGGAATCCTGTCTGCAGCGTTTTGCTGCAGAACTGCCGGCGCAGCAATTCAACACCTGGATCAAACCGCTGCGCCTGGAAGGCGAAAGTACGGCTCAGGAAAAGGGACTGCAACTGCTTGCTCCCAACGGCTTCATCCTGAAGTGGGTGCGGGAAAAATTTCTGCACCAGATTGAAGCCCAGGCTCAGGAATTCTTTGCTGCCCCGGTCAGCATCAACCTGCTGATCGGTAATCAGGGGGCCACTCCCGGCAAGCGCCCCAGCGCTGCGACAAGCCGCAATGAATCGTCGACCCATAATGATCATGGCGAAGCCACGGAAAATTCATTGCCGGCCCAGTCAGGCTCAGGAATTCAGGAAACTCTGCCAGCCAAAAAACAGCGCAGCAAAACCCCTGGCAACTACGAAAAGTCGCGCCTGTTCTCTAATTTCACTTTCGACAATCTGGTGGTTGGTCGTGCCAATGATCTGGCCCGTGCTGCAGCGGTACAGGTTGCGGGCAATCCCGGCGGTGCCTACAACCCGCTCTTCATCTATGGTGGGGCCGGCCTGGGCAAGACTCACCTCATCCACGCCATCGGCAATCACATCGTGGCGGAACGCCCCGATGCCATCGTCCGTTATGTCCATGCCGAGGACTACTACTCGGACGTGGTGCGCGCTTACCAGCAAAAATCCTTTGATACCTTCAAGCGCACCTACCGTTCCATTGACGTCCTGCTGCTCGACGATGTGCAGTTCTTCAATGGCAAGAACCGCTCTCAGGAAGAATTTTTCTTTCTTTTCAATGCACTGATCGAAGCACGCAAACAGATCATCATCACCTGCGATACCTATCCGAAAGATATCAATGGCCTGGATGATCGCCTGGTGACCCGCTTCGACTGGGGTTTAACCGTCCAGATCGAACCACCCGAACTGGAAATGCGGGTTGCCATCCTGCAGAAAAAAGCCGAGGCAGAAAATATCCGCCTCAGTGATGAAGTGGCCTTTTTCATTGCAAAACATCTGCGTTCCAATGTGCGTGAGCTGGAGGGCGCATTGAAGAAGGTGCTGGCGTACGCCTCTTTCCATGGTCGTCCAATTGCGCTCGATCTGGCCAAGGAAGCACTCAAGGACCTGATCAACTCAGTACGCAACATCGGTATCGACTACATCCAAAAAACCGTGGCCGATTACTACAAGATCAAGGTGGGCGAGATTTTTTCCAAGAAGCGCACGCGTGCCATCGCCAGACCACGGCAGATTGCCATGTGGCTGTCACGGGAAGTGACTTCGCATAGCTTTCCCGAAATCGGTGATGCCTTTGGCGGTCGTGACCATACAACCGTCATTCACGCCGTCAAGACCATCGATTCGCTGCGTACCAAAGACAACGAACTCAATCATGATCTGCATGTGTTGTTGCAGGTCCTCAAGGGCTAGGCAACAATGCGACTCTCACGACAGGCTTTACTTGTTGCCAAAGGGGGGATTTCCTGGGGGTAAGGCTGTACACAGGGTGTCAGTAGTTTGGGGATAAACCGGAAAATCTCATCCTGTGTATAAGTTATCCATAATTCATTCACAGCTTTCACAGGTACTTACCAAGCGCTGAAACAAAGATTCAACTATTTGAAGTTAAAGAAAAATTTTAGG
>CAZNWF010000261.1:0-1965 GCA_964576485.1 uncultured Geobacter sp.
CACGGGATGGCGGCATCAAAGGGATGTACATCCCCTACTGGACCTTTGATGCCAAATCAACCACCTGGTACGAGGGGGAACGGGGTGAGGATTACTACGAAACCGAACGCTTTACCGAGACCGATGACGACGGGGATCCGGTGCAGCGCAGCCGCCAGGTGCGCCGCACCCGTTGGTACCATGCCAGCGGCACGGTCTGGCAGAACTTTGATGATGTCATTGTTCAGGCTGGTCGCTCTCTGCCGCCAGAGATCGTTAATGAACTGGAACCGTGGGACCTGAAAAGCCTGGTACCCTATCAGGACGCCTATATGAGCGGTTTTCAGGCTGAGGCCTATCAGGTTGATCTGGGGGATGGCTTTGAACGGGCCAAACAGGAGATGGATGGAGCGATCAGGAAGACCGTCGCTGCAGATATCGGCGGTGACCAGCAGCGGATTACCACCGTACGAACCCAGTTTGACGGTATCACCTTCAAGCATATCCTCCTGCCGGTCTGGATCAGTGCCTATAAGTACGGCGACAAATCCTACCGTTTTTTGATCAACGGTTCTACCGGAGAAGTGCAGGGGGAACGCCCCTGGTCAACCGCCAAGATAGCCATGACGGTGGTGGCAAGTATCATTGTACTGATACTGATTGCGCTGGTGTTGAAGAAGTAGGTGGCTTATTCAGAACAGACCGACAAGAAAAGGGAGGAAACCATGAAAGCACTCAAGACGCTGTTGGTTCTGGTTATGTTTATGAGTATATCCTGCCTGGCTTTCGCCCTGGCAGATAAGCCAGGCTTCAAGGACCCGGAGCTTTTCACGAGGATGCCTCGCTATGCTGGCACTGATTACAAAACGAAGGAATACGACAAATTTGACTTCATCGTAGCCAAGGGAAAGGACAACCGCAAGCGGGTAGAGGGAAAATACTACTGGCTTGGCTATCAGCTTGACCCGAAAGCAGGCAGGTCTGTCAGTAATCTTCAGGTGATCAGAAACTTTCAGAATGCCGCCACAAAACAGGGAGGCAAGGTTATTTTTGATGATGGCGGCTATGGGATGTTCCACCATACGACCATTATGATACCGCAGAAGGGCAGCGAGACCTGGGTACAGGTACGGGCGGTTGCAGACAAACGTTTTGAACTGGTGATTGTGGAGAAACAGGCGATGGAGCAAGAGGTTGTCGCAAATCCGATGCTCGACAGTATTAAACAGACCGGCAAGGTGACGCTGTATATCAACTTTGACACCAACAAGGCCACCATCAAGCCTGATTCACTCAAGACCGTTGATGAGATAGTCGAGATGATGAATGCCGAAAGCTCATTGAAAATATCCATTGAAGGTCACACTGACAATACTGGCAATGCAGCGGCCAATCAGAAGTTGTCAGAGGCACGGGCAAAATCTGTTATGCATGCGGTTGCCGCCAAAGGGGTCAACAGAGCAAGAATGACCGCACAGGGATTTGGCATGTCCAAACCTGTTGCGGAAAACACGACCGAAGAGGGTAAAGCCAAAAACCGCAGGGTAGAGCTGGTAAGACAGTAATGACTTTTTTGACGGGAATGCAGATTGAAAAAGGGGTACTACACAGCAAAGGAGCTTCTCATGCAGAAAAACACCCGGCGTTTATTAGCCTGTATCGGCATAGTTTGTTGCAAGGCATACACCTGGGTAAAACCGGGAATACAGGAAGCGGGTGGAGTCTGTTACCTCAAAAATCCCGTACCAGGAGCGATTCCAAACGCATGCTGTGTTTCAGGGGTTAAACAGTGAAAGCACCCCTACCCATGGTCATTGTAAACCTGATACTGGTCTCACTCAACCTGATTCTTTTAGCGGCGCCAGCCTGTGCAGGTAACAACCGATCTACGCCGCAACGAAGTGTTAAGCATACCAGTCTGGCCATGCCGGGCAAAGGCTGGCAGAAGGCATTTACAACCTTCACCAACTATCCTGCTACGGTTAT
>CAZNWF010000262.1:0-1910 GCA_964576485.1 uncultured Geobacter sp.
CAAACATAATAGCAAGATAGGCTGATTTCTGCATCGGATTGAATTTGCTGTCAGGTGTCGCATGAAACGGGGCAGATGCGCCCTTAAAGTAGCCATAAAAGTAAAAAAACATCTGTTTTATAAGTCCATTTGATAGCTCATCCAGCTTTGGAACATAGATATTGGTGAGCGCACCAGACACCCACTTATAATAGAAAAACCAGAACGAGAAGGAGAGCGCAACAACGATGCCGGCAGTATTATGCAACAGGATAGCAGAGCGATAATTTCCGCAGACAGTAACATATTCAGGAAAACGGATCTGGGCGCCTGAAACAATCAGTGTAACGATACCAAAAGCATTCAGCCAGTGCCATATTCTAACCGGTGTCGGTTGCAGATAGATTAATTTGGCGTTCATAATGGCTACTCCTTTTTTCTGTTGTTGCGTGTTAGAAAGCGGAAGAATCCGTGACCGACCGGCATGACCATGCCGCCTACCAGGATAGCTGCTCCAAACATATTCAGGATAGTATTCCGGGATGATCCCATCATGTAAAAATCGGGGATTACGTTAAGTGCAGCTATGCTCGCACCTTTTTCAATATCCATATGCTGAAAGGTTCCGTCCTGCTTTGGCAGGACCAGACGGCTGACCTGGGCAGCATCAGGGCCTGAAGCATGGCAGGCGGTGCAGTTCCAACTTTTATCCGATATCTGGAAGGCATGCGTTGTTTTTGCAGGCGTCAGGACCGCTTTCAGATACAGATCCTTGTTTGCAGGATTGGAATTGAAGTTTCTCAACTCTTCTATGGAGATATAGCTATCCAGATTTCTGTCAACCAGCTTGGTTATGTTGTCAGAACCGGCCTTGGCTTTGAGGTATGCGTAATCGGCAACGGTTGCGCCTGAGCCTTTGCCTTTCTGATCCCGCCGTGAAACATACACAGACAGTACGTAGTTATCAGACTTGGTATGGCAGGTGGTACAGGTGATTGATCCGAGGTGAAGATTCGTCTGTGGCAGCCACTGGGCATGACTGGCCGTGATTCTGTCTTGATTATGGCACGATGTGCAGGTTTTGTTGAGATCAAGCGCATAAAGCTCGCCCGGCTTGTGTACGGCATGAGGATTATGGCAGGCACTACAGTTCGTAACACTTAGGGAGTGCTTGCTGATTGAATACTGGGTTGCAATATCGGCATGGCAGTCTGAACAGGTGGTTGTCCGAGCCGGTTTTCCATCCTTGGGGTGACTATCAGAGACCGTATTATGGCAGGTCTTACAACCGAGCTGGGCATGGGTAGTATGCTGAAAAGTCTTTGGATTAATCTGGTTGGAGGCACCGACCAGTTCCTTATTTTTATGACAGGTCAGGCAGGATTGATTTTTTTGAGCGCCTTCTCCAAAACCAAAACCTGGGTCAGCCATTCCAATCCGTGGTAGCAGGCTACAGGCTGCAATAACAGCAGAGACTACAGCAATATGTTGCATCGGCAGACGTTGTGCGTACATCAGGGCGTCCCTCCTTTCAAAACCATTCAGAGCTGCTTAGTGTGATTCCTGCTGTCTTTTCAAACGCGCCTTTTCTGCGGTCATCGCAACATCCGCATTCATTTTGCGGATCAGCGGCAGCACCTGGGCAACGACAATCAGGCCGCAAAGGGAGAGGAAAGCCCAGATAACAAAATTGGAGGCCTTGCCGTGATCAACGGATGCTGCTACTGCCGGTACGACCATTGCTGCCAATGCTGCCAGGGTAAAGATTACTTTTTTAGCTGCTAACATGTGTATTCTCCTTAAACATGAGTAATAGTATTATGGCTGATGCCCATTATTATGGTCATTCAGATCCCGTTCTACAGCCTTAATGGCGCAGATTGCTGCCTGTTTGATTTCATCCCTGTCTTCTGCATCAACCGGCCGCAGTG
>CAZNWF010000263.1:0-1896 GCA_964576485.1 uncultured Geobacter sp.
GTCGACAGTTTTCTGGCCGAGGTCAGACTGGAAAACCCGCGGACCTTGACGAGACTTAACGAATTATTCTGGATCTGGCTGGATGAATGTTATCAGAACAAGGCTCATTCCGGACTCAAAGACAACCTCAGTCCGCAGACAACCTACAATAGTGATCCGACACCCTTGCGCTTTTTGGATCCGCAAACCATTGCGCTTGCCTTTCAGCACTGTGAAGATCGCAAAGTGGATAAAGCCGGCTGTATCAGCTTCATGGGTGAAAAATACGAAGCCGGACTCCATTTCGTTGGCTGTATCGTTACCGTCATCTACGACCCGGCCGACATTTCCGTCCTGACCCTGGAGTACGAGGGGCACGAACCTTGGCAGGCGACCAAACTGGTGATCGGAGAACGGACCGGTCCCAGACCAAAACTGCCCGAGCGGATGCTGCCTCAGCCCGCAAAGTCATCGCGGTTGCTGCAATCTGCAGCCGAACAAAACAGCAAACGGCAGAAACAGCAGGTAACGGCTGTCTCTTTCCGCAGATTGGTTGGTGAAGGTCATGTTTGAAACATTCTATGGTTTCTCGCGCACCCCTTTTTCCCGCGATATCCCAACCGATTGCCTTTATGACTCGATACTCATGCAGGAAGTGGTTGGCCGGCTGGAATATGTCGCGCAAAGGCAGCTGTTCATGGTCATCACCGGTGCCAGCGGTATCGGCAAGACGACCATCATCCGCAAATTCAGCGACCGGCTGGATCCTGCCGCCTATAAACTCCTCTACCTGGCTGATTCCAAGCTCACGCCCCGTCACTTCTACAAGGGTTTACTCGAGCAACTCGGCTGTGAGTCGCGGTTTTACAGGGGTGACGCCAAACGGCAATTGCATCACCAGGTCGAGCTGATGCGGGGTTTGCACCACCAGCGCCCCGTTGTCGTGATCGATGAGGCACACCTGCTGGACCGGGAAATGCTCGAGGAAGTTCGCTTTTTGCTCAATTTCCATATGGATGCGATGAGTCCCATGGCCCTGATCCTAGCTGGGCAGTCCGAATTATGGGACAGATTGCAGCTTCAGACCTATGCGGCCATTCGTCAAAGAGTTGACCTGCAGTATCGCCTGGCTCATTTCGACCAGTCACAGGTAACGGAATATATTCAGGCTCATTTGAAGTATGCCGGTACCGATCATGCCGTCTTTTCCGATGCAGCGATCGCCGAAATTCACCTGTTTTCCAATGGTGCCGCCCGGCTGATCAACAAACTCTGCACGATTTGCCTGATGCATGGTGCTCAGCATGGCCGGCGGGTCATTGACGACCACATGGTCAAGCTGGTTATCCAGGCTGAACTGTCCTGATTCTCGAGAAAAAATATCCGTTCAAGGAGGTTCCTTATGGATTTCAGAATCCATTTCCATTGTTCCGACCGCCAGTTGACTCCTGAGGAGACTTGGGATGGCTGGATCGAGCCACTCAGTTCCCTCGGCAACACAGTCACTGAGTTGAAAATCCAAAGTCGTTCCGGCCTGTATGCCATCGTCGGTAATACTTGCTTCGGTCATTTCATTTGCTTGCCAGACTGGGGCGTTGGCACGCTTCTTTCAGATTTTACCGATTTATTCATGAATAAGGAGCGGTTAGTCGAATTGCTTGGCCCCGTTGACGGAATCACTGTTGCCTGTGCGCTTAAGGCCGCTCACAAGTATTGCTTGATCTAATCTTGGCTATCTTCTCTCTATATATAAGAAAAGCAGGTTTTATGCCTGCTTTTCTTATAGGGTGCTATATCTGGTTAGTATTGATTTTCTGTAGTTGTAGTTACTATGACGGCCGATCGTGGACATCTTTTTCGTCAAAGCCCGGACAATTAACACCGTCTGTTTCTGGTCACTCTGGCTTAGCCGTAACA
>CAZNWF010000264.1:0-1891 GCA_964576485.1 uncultured Geobacter sp.
TAACAACCTGTGGAGAATGGATAATTGGCCCCAGGGTAAAGGTTTTTTGATCCTTGCCTGCTGCCTCAAAGGCCATCTGGGTGGCTCGTTTTACACCGAAGCAGAATCCTGCCCGTTTTGCCAACATCACCTTCATTGCTCGATATCCTTTCCTGCTGTTCGATCACGATAGACCTGTTCCATCAGGGCAATTACCTGCTCAATGGTCAGTCCGGTAGAATCAATCGGGATCGCATCATCGGCCTGACGCAGGGGGGCAAGCTCCCGCCCTGAATCCTGCTGATCTCGTTGGGCAACGTTATCAATCGTTTCCTGCAGAGTAGTCTGCACTCCTTTAGCTTGCAGTTCCAGAAACCGGCGACGTCCCCGCTCTTCAGCAGATGCTGACAGAAAGAATTTAATTTCCGCATCAGGGAATACCACGGTCCCAATGTCACGACCATCCAGCACAACACCACCCTTGGCCCCCATTTTCCGCTGCAGACTCATCATCGCTTCACGCACTGGCGCAAGGGTTGAGATCCTTGAGGTAAGCATGGAAATTTCAGGGGTACGGATCTCGCTGGTTACATCCTGGCCATTTGCCAGCACCCGGGTTGAACCATTGTGGAGCTGCAGTTCAACCTCGGCATGATCACTGAATGCCTTGACTGCCTGATGGCTTTCAAAATCAAGGCCTGCCTCACGGGCCAGCCAGGCCATTGCCCGGTACATGGCGCCGGTATCGATCTCAAGATACCCAAGACGTTTTGACAGTGCCCTGCTGATCGTGCTTTTACCGGCGCCGGAAGGTCCATCAACCGCAATGACAACACCACGTTCACGCGTCATCGTGCTGCCACCTTGGTTAACAATTCGTAAAACCCAGGAAAAGAAGTGGCAACACAGGAAACATCATCAATCTGTATTTCATGCTTGCAGACCAATGCTGCCACCGACAACGACATGGCGATCCGGTGATCACCACAACTGGTCACCGTACCACCTGACAGCGACTCAACACCCTGGATGATCATGCCATCGTCCGTTTCATCAATCTGCCCTGCTCCGACAGTACGCAGATTACTGGCCATGGCGGCAATCCGGTCTGTTTCCTTAACCCGCAACTCTTTGGCATCTTTGATGGTGGTTGTGCCTTCAGCCACTGCAGCAGCCACACAGATAGCCGGAAATTCATCAATGGCACGGGGCACCAGATCGCCACCGATATCAATCCCTTTTAGACGAGATGAACGAACCAGCAGATCAGCCACCGGCTCACCTGAGACCTCACGCTGATTCTGCAAGATTATATCTCCGCCCATTGCCAGCAGGATATCAATCACACCGGTACGGGTAGGATTTACCCCGACATTGCGGATCAGCAGTTCTGAGCCAGGTACAATCAGGGCAGCCACCAGAAAGAAGGCTGCGGAGGAGATATCGCCAGGCACCACAATATCTTGCCCCTTTAACTCCCTGCCGCCACGCACGGCAACACCATTACAGAAAGTATCAAGGTCTGCGCCAAAAAAACGAAACATCCGCTCGGAATGATCACGGGAAAGTGAGGGTTCTGTTACTTTTGTCTCCCCAGCAGCGTACAGGCCAGCCAGCATCAGGGCTGATTTCACCTGGGCGCTGGCAATCGGTGACTGGTAGTCAATGCCGGACAAACTGGCGCCGGTAATGGCCAAAGGAGCAAGGGTACCGCCACCGCGCCCGGCAATCTGTGCCCCCATCCGGGCTAACGGCTCCACCACCCGCTTCATGGGCCGTTTACGCAAATACTGATCACCGGTAAGCACCGAAAAGAAGCTTTGACCAGACAGTAGGCCGGTCATCAAACGGATAGTCGTGCCGGAATTCCCGCAATCCAGCAGATCACCCGGTTCTTTCAGGCCATGCAGGC
>CAZNWF010000265.1:0-1888 GCA_964576485.1 uncultured Geobacter sp.
TCCAAGGCAGTTCTTCAGGATTCTTAACAGCAAAAATCTTAATTGCCTTACCATTAATAATCAGTTGATCGTCTTTGGCCTCCACCCTGCCAGGGAAAGTACCGTGAACAGAATCATACTTAAAGAGATGTGCCAAAGTGGCAGCAGAAGTCAGGTCATTGATGGCAACAAACTCAATATTCTTGTCCTTGCAAGCCGCCCTGAGAACCATCCTACCGATACGTCCAAAACCGTTAATTGCAACCCGCAAAGCCATACCTGTTCCTCCTCATGTAAGATGATTAACTGACGTGATTGCTGAATCCACACAACACCAGCAATCAAGCTTTATAATAATAATCCATAATCCCGAATCGTCAACCGTAAAACGTTCTCAAGAGACACCATTTTTTTTCTTTCGAGCACTTGACCAGATCAAGGTCCGTGTTACTCTGTAATTAACAGTTTTGAAGATTCAGCTTACTTACAACCATCACGAAAGGAGAAGTTTCCACCATGGCAACAATCAAAACAGAAAAAAAATCGACTACGAAGGTCTCGGCAAAGGCTGCACCTAAAAATGCACCAGTAAAACCAGCAAGAAAATTGGCGGCAAAACCAGCAGATATTTCAGGAGAACAACTTGTTGTAGAAAATCTGTCTACCTTATCCTGCCTGGTTGGGACGCTTAGTGAAACACTTGATGTCTTGGTACAAAAGGTTGAAAACATGGCATACCACCTTATCGCAACAGAAGAAGTACTTGCTGAAGTTGTCTCCTCCACCGGCATTGATCTGGCACGCGTAAATGCACGGATTCGCAATAAAATTTCAAACGGAACTGACAGTCAAGGAGATCCCTCCAGATCAATTGATATTGCTGCAGGAATTGCCTCACCACTTCCAAAATTCAAGAAATAACCGTTCCTAATCAACGCAGAATATGCTAGATCAAAGGGCAGGAATATACTCCTGCCCTTTACTTTTACTTAAGGAAATCGACACTATGCACCCAGATGCTGTTATCTTTGATTTTGACGGGGTTATTGTTGATACTGAACCGATTCATTATCAGGTATTCCAGGACATCCTAGAACCACTTGGGTTAGGCTACACATGGGATGAGTATATAAATACCTACATGGGGTTTGATGACCGGGATGCCTTTAGAGAAGCATTTAGAACTGCAGGGAAAACCTTGACATCCGATAGGCTTCAGGAACTTATTAGCCAAAAGGCTGGCATTTTTGAGCAGGTAGTCTCACGAGGAGTAACACCCTATACCGGTGTGATTGAACTTATACACAAATTGTCAGCAAAAGCCATACCTTTGGCAATCAGTAGTGGTGCTCTTCGGTCAGACATCATGCCGATACTGGAACAACTGAACATAAAGCAATACTTTTCTCACATAGTCACAGCAGATGATGTCCCCCAAAGCAAACCCCATCCAGCAAGCTACTTAAGCGCGAAAGAAAAGCTACTGTTTAGCTTTTCTGATAAGCTAAATAAAGATAGCCTCATCTATGCTATTGAAGATACACCAGCTGGCATACAGTCCGCCAAGGGGGCAGGACTTAGTGTTGTTGCTGTGACTAACAGTTATCAGGCTGAAAAACTTGGGCAGGCAGATACAATTGTTCAGTCGCTCGAACAGCTAGCCACACGTTTTCTTTAACCCTAAAAAAAGCAATTTAAATATGGAGCCACGCGGAACACAGAGAAATCAAGGGATATTAACAAACATCAAGGCAAACCAGCCTGGTGAATAAGAATGGCATTTGCTTTTGTTCTATCTCGCTTTTTTTGTTATCTCCGTGTCTCGGTGCCTCCGTGTTAAATGCAATTTTTAGGTTAACTTATCCAAGTTGAATCATGCGTGACAGAACGCAAACGCCCCGCGACTCAT
>CAZNWF010000266.1:0-1886 GCA_964576485.1 uncultured Geobacter sp.
GAGTTGCCATCTCCTTTGTATCCCCTGCTGATGCCGTCTATCTGCAGCGGATTCAACGGTACACCGGTCAGACCGTCCAGATGCACACCATCCCCGGGTTAGAGCCGGTCAGCACCCTGCCGGTCCCCGGCCGTGGCGGCAATGGTGCCGGTAAAGGGCGTCGTCCCTTTGCAGCCGGTGGTCAACGTCGTCAGGGCGCTGGTGCCGGTAAAGGCGGTGCTGCTCCCAAATCAAAATCAGGCTATCAGCAACGGGGCCGCAGCCAGCGTTAAGCAGTCAGGTGTCCTGTTGTAAACCACAAACGCCCTGTCCGGATTATCCGGGCAGGGCGTTTGTGCATTGAGGACTCTGTAAATCAATCTACTGTCGTCGTGAGGCTAAACGCCTTATGATCACCATATCAACCAACTGACGATTGGGAAACGGGTGAAATTCAGCGCACAGTAAGCCAGCCCAAGTTGATTGAGTCGTTAGAACAGGTGTCATTCATAATGCGTCCACATTCTGAGAACCTTGACGGTCTTGATCTCTTCCAATACCTGGTAAACGATTCTATGTTGAATATTGATGCGCCTTGAATATGCACCGGCCAAGTCGCCTATAAGCTTTTCATAAGGTGGAGGGTTCTGGAAAGGGTTGTCTTTTAGGATTTCAAGGTTTTTTTCTGCATGAGATTTAAGATTTGAGCGTGAAAGCTTTTGGGCATCTTTTTGAGCCTGCTTCGTGTAAACAAGCTTCCAGCCTACCATGGCAGCTCCTCGCTGCATTCTTCGATTGGCGTATTAAGACCCTTCTGGATGGATTCGCGCATGCCAGGAATTGAAGTTAAGAAAAGGGTTTCCTGGATTGCCCGCCAATCATCTTCGGAGACAAGAACCGCTGAATGACGTTTGCCAATTATTTGTATTGGGTCGTGGGATAGGGCAACATCATCTACAAGGTTGTAGAGACTTTTTCTCGCTGCGGTAGCTGTTAATGTTGTCATCGGAATATCCTCCATTATTCGTACGTTAAATCGTACGGCATGGTAGGGGCAAAGTCAACATAATCATTATGCCGTTATTCCGATGTTTTAACGTTTACGAGATAACCGACCAAATGACGACTGAGAAACTGGTGAAATTCAGCGCAGAGTAAGCCAGTCCGAGTTGATTGAGCCGTTAGAAGTGGAGGGCTTGTTTACATATGTACGGGCTGAGCTACCAAGCGTACGCCAAGTGCTGAGCATACACGGTTAATGGTGTCAAAACGTGGGTGAGAGTTTGGACGGAGTGCTTTGTACAAGGCTTCACGAGTGATACCTGCAGCCTGTGCAATTTCACTCATTCCGCGTGCACGAGCTGCAACTCCAAGTGCATGAGCAAGTTCGGATGAGTCTCCTTCTTCAATAACCATAGTCACATAAGCAGCAATGTCTTCCTCGCTCTTCAATTGTGTTGCCATGTCAAACTCTGGCAGGTATGAAATTTTTATGTTTTTTTTCATCGTTTAGTCCTCCAGGGTGCTGGCAAGTTCGATTGCCTTTGCTATGTCCTTAGCTTGTGTGCTTTTGTTACCACCGCCCAGCATCACGATAAGTACATTATTTCGCTGAATGTAGTATATACGCCAACCGGGGCCAAAATGTTCCCGCATTTCAAACACACCGTCGCTGACCGGCTTTATGTCACCAAGGCTGCCACGCTGAGCTTTGTCGAGGCGTCGGCTCAGGCGCAGTCGAGTGGTACGGTCTTTTATGCCGTCAAGCCATGCGTCAAATTCAGGGATAGTTTTGAGTATGAACATGCTCTTAATGTAATCGACTGGATACAAATAAACAATATGAAAAATAGCCGCTGAAATTCATTTTTGAAGCTTCTAACGTTTACGAGATAACCGGCTGGCGA
>CAZNWF010000267.1:0-1884 GCA_964576485.1 uncultured Geobacter sp.
TTATTGCCGGTGTTCACGGCTGAAAACCCGAGCAGAATGGTGATGACGATGTAGAGGGCCCCGGCCTTGCTGATCCTTAGACCAAAGGAAGTGGTATGCTGCTGATGATCTCCCGTAGCAGTTCTCCTCTGTCAGTAGCCTGCCCTGCCCGTATCACCAACCGGTGGGCACAGACCGCGCAGGCGATACCTTTTACATCATCAGGCGCAACATAGCTGCGACCTGCCAGAAACGCCGCTGCACGGGCTGCCAGGGCCAGACTAATGGCAGCCCTGGTGGAAAGCCCGGCCTGAATCAGCGGATGGGTACGGGTGGCCTTGACCAGGGCATGGATATACCCGACAACCTTGTCAGCCAGATAGATATCCTGGGTAACGGTCTGCCGGGCCGCCAGGATCTCGCTGACTGACACCAACGGCGTAATGCCGGCGATCTGCTCCCTGATGCCACCACTTGCGATAATCGAACGTTCAAGCGCCTCAGGCGGATAGCCGATGCCGGTGCAGATCAGAAAACGGTCAAGCTGGGATTCCGGCAGCAGAAAAGTGCCGCTCTGGTCAGAAGGGTTCTGGGTGGCAAAGACCATAAACGGGTCAGGCAACTGGTGAGTGGTACCTTCAACCGTTACCCGACGTTCCTCCATCGCCTCAAGCATGGCGCTCTGGGTACGGGGCATGGCACGGTTGATCTCATCCAGCAGCACAATATTGTTAAAAATCGGGCCCGGAATAAAACTAAACTGGCCTTCCCCCCGATTGAACACCGACAGTCCGGTGATGTCAGTGGGCAGCAGATCACTGGTACATTGCACCCTGCCAAAGGAAAGACCGGTGACCCCAGCCAGGGCCAGGGCGATGGTGGTCTTGCCCAGCCCCGGCAGATCCTCAATCAGGATATGACCGCCAGAAAGCATGGCGATCATGGCAAGACGAACCACCTCGTCTTTTCCCTGGAGATGATCGGTGCACAAGGTATCAACCAAGGTAGAGATGGGCTTAACAATCTGAGAACTATCCACAGTAACCTCAACTATTCAGACATATGCGCTACAAAATGAAAACAGTGTACCTCAAACAAAAACAGGGACTCAACCAATTTGGCTAAGTCCCTGTTTTTGTTTATGGTCGGTGCGAAAGGATTCGAACCTTCGACCCCTAGACCCCCAGTCTAGTGCGCTACCAGGCTGCGCTACGCACCGAAATCATCTGATTTCGTATGGTACATCCAACTATCTATTTCACCAAAAACAGGTGAAGAGTTTTTCTATTTAGCACAAGCCTCCAGCAGCCGTCAATCTATTATCAACGATTATTCCTCTTTATTCGGCAGTGCCAGCTCTCCAGCAAGCCATGATTGCGTAAAAATATCAACCAACTGAGGATCAAATTGCTGCCCTGCACAACGTTTAAGTTCAGTAAAAGCAGCCTCAAAGCTAAGCGCCTTTCGGTAGGGCCGGTCCGATGTCATGGCGTCAAAGGCATCAGCCACGGCAATGATTCTGGCATGCAACGGAATCTCTTCTGCCTGTCGCTTGTGGGGATACCCGCTGCCGTCAAACTGTTCATGGTGATACAGCACCCCCGGCACCACTCGCGCCAGTTGGGGCAAATGCTCAATAATATCCACACCAGCTTCAGGGTGGCGGCACATCTCACGAAACTCTTCTTCATTCAAACGGCCAGGTTTACGCAGAACCTGATCAGAGACCCCTATTTTACCGATGTCGTGCATAATGGCAGCCAGACGCAGGGTATCCATCTCTTCCTGTGATAATCCAAGGTGACTGGCAATCAGCACTGAATATTCATGTACTCGCCGGGTATGACCACCGGTATAGGGATCACGCTGTTCCAACGCCTCTGCCAGCGCGGTGGTAACCCCCAG
>CAZNWF010000268.1:0-1878 GCA_964576485.1 uncultured Geobacter sp.
GTAAACGCAGCACCGCTGAAACTTTCCTTTACCTGCAGCCCGGTCTGCAGTACCTCTACCGTGCCTTTGGCAGTCTTCCCGGCAGTATCAGGTCTGACAGCAACCTTCAGGCTGCGCTCAACCAGATTACCTGATGCGACGGTATCAATGCGGCAGGCTGCCAGCTGTTCATTTTCAATCCAGCAGCCATTGCCGCCGGCATCGGTCAGCTTAAGCTGCTGGGGCAGGCTGATCCGCAGATCTATCTCTTTTGCCGCCTTTGAACCGACGTTCAGCAGGGTGACCTTGTAACTGCCAGCCTCTCCTGCTACAGCGGCCTGCTGCAGGCGGGAGACCGCACGCAAGAGCGGTGCTGCAGCGGTTATGGTCAGTTCTTTAGATCTGCTGATGTCATTAAATTTAGTTGAGGTAGCTTTGGCCGTGGCGGTAATCCGTGAGCCGTCTACGCGGTCGCTGGGCATCTTGAAGGCGATTAGCAACTCTGCATGCTGACGGGGCTGCAGGGTGATCTTTTGTACCGGCTGGGTGCGGTCAGCCGCCTGAGCAATCATCCCCTCTACGCCCGATGGCAGCATGGCTTCAAGGGTAAATTCTTCAGTATCCTTACCATGGTTAACCAGCTGGAACGGTATGCTGGCTGCAGTCCCAACTTCCTGCATTGGAATCGACGCTGTTTCAATCTCAAACCTGACCGCATCCTTGGCAGCCTTGAGGGCAGCCAGTCGATCACGCTCTTTACGTTCAGCTTCGGCCCGCTCCCGTGCAACCCGCTCCCGATCAGCCCGCTCTTGTGCCAGGCGTTCCTGCTCAGCCTTCAGAGCAGCGGCACGTTCCATGGCTAACTGTTCGTTACGTATCTTCAGGGCTGCAGCACGGAGATGTTTGTTGGGCGCCAGTTTTTCGCCCGCCTGGCGACGCTTGGCCAACGCAGTAAGGTCTGCCTCAATGGAGTCGGCAAGGGTGCCATTACCAAATTCTTTATTGAACTGGTTGATAGTTTGCGCAGCGGAGTCGTTATCACCAGAGCGGTGCTGCGCTCTGGCCAGCATGAGCAGCGAGACATCCCGCAGGGGAGAGTCCGGGAAAAGCTGTCCCATATGGTTGAGCTTTTCAATGCTGCGCAGGTAATCCTTACCCTGAAAGGAGGTGAATGCCTCCATAAAGAGCGATGAATCATCGGTTTCTGCTCTGGCCGGGCTAAGCTGCAGCAGGCTGATCAGGAGACTGAGAACCACAATGAAACGGAATGGCTGACGGTGGCTGAGAGCTGTCTGCATGTGGCTACTCTACAAAACTTTTCAGTTTTTTGCTGCGGCTGGGGTGACGCAGTTTACGCAATGCCTTGGCTTCGATCTGACGAATCCGCTCACGGGTAACCTCAAAGTCCTGGCCTACCTCTTCCAGGGTGTGGTCACTCTTCTCGCCGATACCGAAACGCATCCGCAGTACCTTTTCTTCCCGTGGGGTCAGGGTTGAAAGTACGCGGGAGGTCTGTTCGGACAGGTTGGCCTTGATCACCGCCTCAAGGGGGTTGACCACTCCCTTGTCTTCAATGAAATCGCCCAGGTGGGAATCTTCTTCCTCTCCAATCGGGGTTTCCAGGGAAATCGGCTCTTTGGCGATCTTCAGAACTTTGCGCACTTTGTCCAGCGGCAGTTGCATCCGCTCGGCGATCTCTTCCGGCGCCGGCTCACGACCGTTTTCCTGTACCAGCTGACGGCTGGTGCGGATCAGTTTGTTGATGGTTTCGATCATATGGACCGGAATCCGGATGGTGCGGGCCTGATCGGCAATGGCGCGGGTGATGGCCTGACGGATCCACCAGGTGGCATAGGTGGAGAACTTGTAGCCGCGTTGATATTCGAACTTGTCCACCGC
>CAZNWF010000269.1:0-1856 GCA_964576485.1 uncultured Geobacter sp.
GGCGTAACGGCAAGGATGCCATGACCGCCACCCCTCCCCATGATATCAGCGGTAAGAAGGTGCTGGAGTACCTGCCCAAGGGGGATGGTGCGGAAGAGCTGATCAATCTGATGAATTCCTCCCAGATGGTGCTGCATAATCATCCGGTCAACAAACAACGCATAGAACGGGATGAACTGCCCGCCACCTCAATCTGGCTCTGGGGGCATGGCAAATCGCCGGTGCTGCAACCGTATCAGGAAAAGTTTGGTCTGTCCGGTGCAGTCATCTCTGCGGTTGACCTTTTAAAGGGGATCGGTCTCTCCGCCGGTCTGGAAGTAATCAATGTGCCGGGCGCAACCGGCTATATTGATACCAACTACAAAGGTAAGGCCGAAGCTGCCCTGGCCGCCCTGGAGCGGCTTGATTTTGTCTATCTGCATGTTGAGGCACCGGATGAGGCCTCCCACAGCGGTAATCTGCAGCACAAGATCAAGGCAATTGAGGATTTTGACAATCTGGTGGTGGGGACGGTGTTGGCCGGTGCGGATCGTTTTGATGATCTGCGTATCCTCTGCTGCCCTGATCATCCTACACCGGTACAGAAGATGACCCATACCAGCGACCCGGTACCGTTTGTCATCTATCGTCCGGGCCAGGATAACGGCAACGGAGCGGCTTCCTACGACGAAACCCAGGCCAAGGCAACCGGATTGGTGCTGGCTGAGGGGTATGGTTTGATGGAGCTGCTTGTTTCTTAGGATTGATTGGTGCAACAGGTATAAATATGAACGGCACGGTGTCAGATAATGACCTCGTGCCGTTTTTGTTTACAGGGTAGAGCAATTGTCGATCAGAAAGCGGGCAATACTACGGCTGGCCGGCAGTGACGGCAGTGAGCCGACCGTGAACCAGCGGGCATCATCAATCTCGTTGCCATCCACCTTGATAGCACCGTAGGCGTAGTCAGCCACAAATCCAACCATTTGCTGCGAAGGAAACGGCCAGGCCTGGCTGGCAACATAGCGCACGTTTTTAATGGTCACACCGGTTTCTTCCATTGCCTCCCGTATGGCACACTCTTCCAGAGACTCCCCAACATCAAGAAAACCTGCCACCAGACTGTAACGTCCGGTCGGCCACTCCGGCTTGTGGATCAATAACAGTTGATCGTCACGGCGGATCAGTACAATGGCGCAGGGATGGATATGGGGGTAATGCTCATTGTTGCAGTCAGTACACGTTTTGCCCCAGCTCTCTGGTAGTTGCTCTAAGGGCTGGCCGCAGTATGAACAGAAACGGCCCATTCGTTGCCAGTGCAGCAGCTGTTTGCCGATGCCGGCAACCGTCATCAGTTCCGGAGTAATCCGTTCATGAAAGGCATTGAATGGTTCTGCCACCAGTTCTGCCGGAATCTGAAGGCCGGCAGGGACTGATGCCACCCGTACCGGTTTCCCCTGCAACGAGGCAAATGACAGGGGAGGGTGCTTGAGCTCCAGCCAATCCGGTTTGGGCCCCGCTGGCAGTGTCAGTTTACCAGCAATATCTTGCATCACAACGCTACCACCTTGCAGCAGTACCCAGACACCATCGGTGTCGCTTGCCGGCTGAGGAGTCGGGTGCAGTACAAAACCATCCGGCAGGGCCTGACGGTTAAAGGGGAGGTTGACGGTTTCAGGGTAGGCTCGTCGCTGATTCTGCTGATGTGATGCCAGTTGACGTTTTATATTAGCAACGGCAGCAGGCTTTTTGCAGGATGCGCCTGAGAGGGGATGAGACATGGAAGATCCTTTGAAAGCTGATGTATGCACCGTGATAGCAGACTAGTATTGCGTTCTGCAAATAATGTTGCAATATAGCCATTCCATGTTATTGTT
>CAZNWF010000270.1:0-1828 GCA_964576485.1 uncultured Geobacter sp.
GCTGGTGTCTACCGGGGGATGGTGGATGACGGCATGGCCCTGCTGGACAACAGCGGTGCGGACCTGTGGGTGGTACAGCGCGATACGCTGGGCCCCTATGCCGAGTCTTCCAGCATCAATGATGATCTCTATCGCGGTATCCGGGCCATGCCGGGGGTTGCAGAGGCCGCCAATATTACCTATCTGACCATGCAGGTACGAAAAGGGCAGCAGGATGTGCGTTCTATGGTGGTGGGGGTGGCTTCCGGGCAGGTCGGCGCTGTGCCAGGCTGGCCGACCTATCTGACGGCTGGTCGCCAGATGACACGGGGCCATTACGAGGCGGTGGTTGACCTGGCCACCGGTTTCAAAATCGGCGATCAGTTGGATATCCGGCGCAACCGCTACACTGTGGTGGGGTTGACCCGCCGCATGGTCTCATCAAGCGGTGATCCAATGGTCTTTATCCCGCTCAAGGATGCCCAGGAGGCCCAGTTTTTGAAGGATAACGATGCGATCTGGCAGAACAGGCGGCGCACCGAGGCCAATCCGGCCTTCAACCGCCCCGGTGTGCCCGGCCTGCTTAATGCGGTGCAGGTATCGCAGAGCAGCAACCCTTACGTCAATGCCGTACTGGTGACGGTCAAAAACGGCCACGATCCCACTGAGGTTGCAGCAGCAATCCGTCGCTGGAAGCGGTTGACCGTGTACAGCAGGACGCAGATGGAAGAGATCCTGGTGGGTAAGCTGATTGCCACCTCGGCCCGGCAGATCGGCATGTTTCTGGTGATCCTGGCCCTGGTCAGCGCCACCATTGTTGCCTTCATCATCTACACCCTGACCATGGACAAGATCCGTGAGATCGCCGTTTTGAAGCTGATCGGCACCCGCAATCGCACCATTGCCGCCATGATCATGCAGCAGTCGTTGGCCCTGGGTACCATCGGTTTTGCGGTGGGCAAGATCAGCGCCACCTTTGCGGCCCCCTACTTCCCCAAGTACGTGCTGTTGGTGCCGATTGATTCCCTGATTGGCTTTATGGTGGTGCTGGTGATCTGTGCGCTGGCGAGTCTGGTTGCCATCCGAATGGCGTTGCAGGTTGATCCGGCAGAAGCGATAGGGGGATAACACGGTGGCAGGAACCGGTATTCGGATTGAAGGACTGAGGAAACGCTACGGCAGTGGCGACACGGCGGTTGATGCCTTGCAGGGGGTGGAACTGCAGGTGGCGCCGGGTGAGGTGATCGGACTGGTGGGGCCATCCGGTTCCGGCAAGAGTACCCTGCTGAAATGCCTGGGGGCGGTGATCGACCCGACTGCCGGACGGATCGTGCTGGGGGACGAGGTAATCTATGACAACGGCTGGCAGGTGCGGGATCTGCGGGCACTGCGCCGCGATCGTATCGGCTTTGTCTTTCAGGCGCCCTACCTGATCCCGTTTCTGGATGTGACCGATAATGTTGCCCTCTTGCCGATGCTGGCCGGTGTGCCGAATCAGGAGGCACGCAAGCGGGCCAGGGAACTACTGGCCGCCCTGGAGGTGGAACACCGCGCCAAGGCCATGCCTGCACAGCTTTCCGGTGGTGAACAGCAGCGGGTAGCCATTGCCCGTGGTCTGATCAATCGTCCCCCGGTTGTTCTGGCAGATGAACCGACTGCTCCGTTGGACAGTCAGCGGGCGCTGGGGGTGATCCGTATCCTCAATGATATGGCGCAGCAGTACCAGACAGCGGTTATCGTGGTAACCCATGATGAAAAGATCATCCCGACCTTCAAGCGGATCTACAATATTCGGGACTGCACCTTGTGGTGGATTACCGGCAGGAGGTACAACAGATTGAAGACCGCC
>CAZNWF010000271.1:0-1776 GCA_964576485.1 uncultured Geobacter sp.
ATGTTGCCCGGCCCGGTGATCTTATCCACCTTGGGGATGCTGGCAGTGCCATAGGCCAGGGCAGCCACGGCCTGTGCCCCGCCCACCCGAAAAATCCGGTCCACACCGGCAAGTTTTGCTGCAGCCAGCACCGCCGGATTGATCTCGCCCCCCGGTGTGGGGCAGACCATGATGATCTCCCGCACCGCGGCCACCTTGGCTGGTACGGCGTTCATGATCACACTGCTGGGATAGCTGGCCTTGCCGCCTGGCACATAGATGCCGACCCGGTTCAAGGGGGTCACCTTCTGGCCCAGCAGGATGTCCGGCTCTTCAGTTGACAGCCAGGTCTGTGTTTTTTGTTTTTCATGGAAACGGGCAACCCGTTCAACCGCCAGTTGCAGGGCAGCCAGATCATCAACAGGCACAGCAGCAACCGCAGCCTCAATCTCGGCAGTGGTTATCTCCAGACCAGCAGCATCGGCCAGCCCCAGACGATCAAAGCGGTTGGTATATTCCAGCAGGGCGTCATCGCCACTTTTACGGATATCCTGAATAATTCTTTGCACCACCTCGGTCACCTGCAGCGAGGTTTCCTCGCCACGGGTCAGGATGGCAGCAAACTGTTGGTCAAAGTTGGTGTCGTTGATGTCAAGAAACAGCATATGTATCTAACCTCTAATCGTTTAGATTATCTTGTTTTGCGACCCCGTGACCGGATAGCAGTATCCATCTCATCAAGGGTGACACTTTTACTTGCAGGCAACACGCCACAAACCTGTACCTGTTGCCCCGCTGAATGCGTCCTACGCTTCCTTTCTTTCTCCAAAGTCGCTCGTGCAGGTCTACTTAGCAATAGACAAACATCTGAAAGCTCAAGAGCGATCAGCAGGCGTTCGCCCGGCATTTTCTTCATCATCTCTTTTCGTTGTTCATTACTATGAGGCCATGATCCACTTTATCAGCATAAAAGTACTGTTCCTATTATGCAATCACGCAAACGCCGTCACTTCCACCGAACGCTTTACTGCAAAACTATGACGATGCATCTTGATCCGCTCTATCTCATGGAGAGTTTCAGCGGTCATATAACTTTCGCCACACAAAGGACAAGTGAGTACAGGGATATCCTCAATAATCAGCAGATCTTTCTTTTTTCCAAAGCTTCTTGTTACCTGCTTTGTTGTAACCCCATCTTTACCGCAGATATCGCAGATCATGAGAGAGGCTCCTTTCAGGCTGCAAAAACCGTAATGATAACCAGCTTTCCGGTTACGCTAAACTTTGCAACAACACAAATACCTTTTGAATGAAAAGTTATCCCCTGCATCAGATATTTCCATTCAGCAGAGCTGTGTTCTTTCTGGCGCTCGGTTATTTCACCATTCAGGATGCAGCGTTCCACATCAAAAATGGAAAAACCATCATCATCCATCTCTTCAGTTGCGTGCAGGGTAACGACATAGTTCCGCAACCTGACCGCTTCCCGCATCTGTTTCAGAATTCGTGAATACATACAGATCCTGTCATTTTAATGCGAGATAAACGTACTTAACCCAGCACCCGCTCAAGCCCGTCAATGATCCCACGTATCCGCTGGTGCTTGGTCTTAAGCGAGGCCCGGTTCACCACCAGACGGGTGGTGATCTCAGCGATGGTTTCAACCTCCACCAGACCGTTCTGACGCAGAGTCTCGCCGGTGGAGACCAGGTCAACGATCCGCTCGGAAAGCCCAACCAGCGGCCCCAGTTCAATGGAACCGTACAGTTTGATGATCTCGGCCTGCACCCCTTTGGA
>CAZNWF010000272.1:0-1771 GCA_964576485.1 uncultured Geobacter sp.
TTACCGCTGATATCATGGGGAGGGGTGGCGGTCATGGCATCCTTGCCGTTACGCCAGACCAGCAGATGGCGGTAGCCCACGCCGGGGTGAAACTCAAAACGTTCATCCCCCAGTTCAGCCTGCAGGGTGGCAATTAACTGGTGGGATTCTTCGCTGCCAATATGACCAGCCGAAAAATCCTCCAAGTAGATCTTGCCGTTGTGGGGGCTCAGGGTCACCAGATTCATCCTGAAAGCAACATCATGGGGACCAAGGGTCACCCCCATACTGATCGCCTCAAGGGGAGAGCGGCCAGTATAGCAACTGCGGGGGTCATACCCGAATACTGACAGATTGGCCACATCGCTGCCCGGAGGCAAGCCGCTCGGCACGGTATGCGCCAACCCCACCTGTCCGGTCCGGGCCATCCGGTCCATATTGGGGGTTTGTGCAGCCTGCAGCGGGGTTTTGCCATCTAATTCTGCACAGGGCTCATCGGACATGCCGTCGCCCAGTAGGACAATAATTTTCATACGAACCTTTCCATACGGGTAAAATAGACTTTGATACTAGCTGCATAACCGTCTTTTTGTCAATTACGGCTGCGTCTTCCTGACAAAGATTTCCCGTGCCAGGGCCGTATCAATGGCAAATTCAGAAAATCCGACCCGAAAGATATACGAAGGAAATGCCTGCACCAGTATGATCCGGTTGCCGGGCAAAACCCCCATTGCCATCAGCTTCTGCATCTTCTTGTTGTCCTCGGTCAGGATATAAGCAATCTCCCCCTCTTGGCCGGACTTGAATTCGGTCAGTGGCACCACCCCCAGATCGCCTTGTCTACGTGCCTCGGCACAGCATTCACCAGGTGGAATCGGTTTACCATGGGGGCACGTGGTAGGGTGGTTGAGCATGGTACACAGCTTGATATCCACTCCGCCCTTTAAAAGATGCTCAAACTGGCAGGCAAAAAGGTCAGCATCATCTCCCTTGATGTTAAAGACATCCATCATCAAACGCTCGGCCAGACGATGCCTCCTGACGGTCATACGCCCCACTTCTCGCCCTTCTGGACGAATATAGAGCATTCCCTTGCGCACCTCCGCCAGGGCATTACGGGTCAACTCCTTGACCGGCTCTGCATCAGGGAGCAGCTGCATGGGCTCCAGATCGAGAAAAGCGGCGTTTTCCTCTTCAACATCAATCCAGAGTCGTTCAATAATATCTTCAGCCTGCTCGGAAAGTTTCATGGTTCGCGCTCCTCTTTTTTTCTTGATACCATCTGCTTCAACCGTTTCAAAAAATCAGGTTCCTGAACATTCTTATAACCGCAACGCGGACAATGCACCCCATGACAACCGCCAGCGCAGGCGCCGCAACTGGTTTGTGTCACCTCAGATGCATCAAACCTATGTCCGCAGAACCCGCACTGCACCGCTCTAACCCAACAACCGTGTCACCAGCAGTAGTTGATTCAGCACGTAGCCGCTGCCAAAGGCCACCAGGCTGACAAAACAGAAAATAAGCAGCGAAACCTTCCAGCCCCGCTCTTTCAGCATCATCAGAAACTGGGCCACACAAGGAATAAACAGGGTCAACGTCACCGCCGCAACGGTCAGCTGACGGCCATCCAACAGTCCCTTGCTCTGCAGGTCATATAGACCGGCAGCACCGTAATCACGGCGAAAGAAGCCAAAGATAAAAGCCACAGCGGCATCCGTAGGAAGTCCAAGACTCCCCATCAATGGTTCCATAGCAACAATCACCCGTTCCATGGCACCGGTAATCTTAC
>CAZNWF010000273.1:0-1767 GCA_964576485.1 uncultured Geobacter sp.
CCCTTGTACGATCTCGACCGTCTTGCCACCATAGGAGCGATGAATATTGCCGGAGGAGAGAAACAGCACCCCCTTGGTGAGGCCGTTGTTAATCAGGTGAAACAGCACCCCGAACAGAGCGCCTTTACCGATCCCCAGACCAACCGCCAGGATACCGACATGCTCAACACTGGAATAGGCCAGCATCCGCTTGAAGTCATGCTGGCGGGCCATGAAGATGGCGGCCACCGCCATGGAAAGCAGCCCCAACCCCACCAGCACCTGCTGGAAGAACAGCAGCTCGGTCACCGAGGCCAGACAGATCTGGTAGACCCGCAGGATAGCGAGAAAGGCACAGTTAACCAGACCGCCAGCCAAGAGCGCCCCCACCAGACCAGGGGCCTCGCCATAGGCATCCGGCTTCCAGGTATGCAGCGGAGCCAGCCCCAGCTTTGAGCCGTAGCCCACCAGCAGAAAAATAAAGGCCGCATGCAGCCAGCCGCGGTTCAACAGCTTGGCATCCTCCAGCAGATCAGACAACAGCAGGGTGGCATCCTGATGGGCAACGTGGGTGGCATAGGCCAGAAACAGCAGTCCCAGCAAAGCCAGGGCGATCCCCACTGAACAGATCAGCAGATACTTCCAGGTGGCCTCAATGGAACGGGCATTACGGTTAAAATAGATCAGCGGCGCCATGGAAACCGTAGTGGTCTCCACTGCCACCCAGAGCAGCCCCAGATGCTGGCAAAGGGTCACCAGCGACATGGCTGCCAGACAGACCAGCAGCCCCAGGCAAAGTACCCGGTTGGAACGTTCCTGACGGTAGGCCAGGTAGCCAACCCCGTAGACCGCGCAGACCGCAAACAGGGCGCTGATTGCCAGCAGGGTAATCTTGCCCAGTGGGTCCAGCCAGAGCCAGCTGCCCGGCACCTTGATTGATGGTGTGACGATCAGATAGAGGCTTAAGGCCAGATGCGGCAGGGCGATGACCGGCAACAGAAGCGGACGCAAACGGTTGTCCGGTATCAGCCAGGCAACCAGGCCCCCCAACAGCGGCAGCAGCACGAGCAGATAGGTCAGCATCCCCCTACTCCTCCCGCAGCGTCTGCAGTCGTGAGGTGTCTACGGTCGAAAACTCACGGCTGATATGGTTGATCACAATTCCCATCACAAAAATCCCCACCAGAAGGTCCAGCAATGCACCAGCTTCAACCATAAACGGCATCGCCTCGGTCAGCAGCAAGCCAAAGATAAAGATCCCGTTTTCCAGCACCAGATAGCCGATAACCTGTGAAATCGCCTTTTTGCGGGTGGTCAGGATCAAAAAACCGGTCATCAGGGTGGCGATGGAAGCCGGCACAAACAACAGATCACGATGCTCTGGCGCCAGCGGCAGCTTCTGGGCAAACACAAAGGCAAGGGCCGTAAAAACCGCCCCCAAAAGCAGGGTCGGCACATAGCCGATGAACGGCTCAACCTCACGCCTGATTTGGGCCTTACGGACCGCATCATTGAGCAGATAGGGGATCACAACCCCTTTGGCCAGGATGATGCTGACCGTAATGGCCAGCAGGTGCCCGGAAAAAGGGTGCATCAGGCCGGGTATAATCCCCAGTATCACCCCCTGGGCAGCCACGGCCCTGATCACAAAGGCCATCCGGCTGGAGCCGAGCATGATGAAGTTGATCAGCATCACCAGCACCAGCAGTTGATCTGCAAAAGCAACCATCTGCATCACCTCACTATCAGCAACATGGCAAAGGCGGAAAGGATCGTGGCTGCCACCAG
>CAZNWF010000274.1:0-1761 GCA_964576485.1 uncultured Geobacter sp.
CAGAACGATGGCGCATGGCAGGGTCTCCTTGCAGTAGGGCTTGGGCGAAAAGATAGTAGCCTGCCTGTTTTAACAAAACAATTCTGAAATGAGTTTGACAGAACTCAATTCTTTCGCAATTATCCTGTATGAGTATGCTCTGAAGGAGAGAACACCATGATCATCGTAACCGGAGGCGCCGGCCTGATCGGCAGCGCTGTTGTGCATGGCCTGAATCAACGCGGTAGTGAAAATATTCTGGTGGTGGATCACCTGGGTCTGACGGAAAAGTGGCGTAACCTGGCGCCACTTAAATTCAGGGATTACCTTGAAAAGGATGCCTTTGAGGCCTTGTTGGACAACGGCAGTCTGCCATCACGCCTCTCCGGCCCGCTGCAGGCGATTATCCATCTGGGGGCCTGTTCTGCCACCACGGAGCGGGATGCCAGCTACTTAATCCGCAACAATTTTGAATACTCCCGCAAGGCGGCCCTGTTTGCCAAAGAACAGGGGGCCCGCTTCATCTACGCCTCCAGCGCAGCCACCTATGGCAACGGAGAACTGGGTTTTTCCGATGACGAGACACGGCTGGCCAAGTTGCGCCC
This sequence comes from uncultured Geobacter sp., assembly GCA_964576485.1. Classification (GTDB taxonomy): domain Bacteria; phylum Desulfobacterota; class Desulfuromonadia; order Geobacterales; family Pseudopelobacteraceae; genus Trichlorobacter. The sequence goes on from CAZNWF010000274.1 coordinate 585, forward strand.
CATGAATATGTACGGTTATTCCAAGCAGTTGTTTGATCTCTGGGCACAGCAGCAGGGGTTGCTGACCGAGCTGGTGGGGCTAAAATACTACAACGTCTACGGCCCCAATGAGCAGCACAAGGGGGAGATGCGCTCACTGGTGCAGAAGGCCTTTGAACAGATCTCCGAGACCGGTCGGCTCAAGCTGTTCAAATCCCACCGGCCGGACTATGCCGATGGCGAGCAGGTGCGGGATTTTGTCTATGTCAAGGATGCAGCGGCCATGACCCTGCACTTTCTGGATAACCGCGGGGCAGCCGGTATCTTTAACGTGGGGGGCGGCAGCACCGCCAGCTGGAACCGGCTGGCAACGGCGGTCTTTAACGCCATGGATCTGCCGGTGGCGATTGACTACATTGACATGCCGGAGTCGATCCGCAACACCTACCAGTATCACACCTGCGCCGAGACCGAGAAGATCCGCCAGACCGGCTACAGTGCAGCAACCCTTTCACTGGAAGCGGCAGTCAGCGATTACATCCGCAACTATCTGATTCCTAACAAACATCTGGGGGATGAATAGAATTTAAACGGCAGGTTACGAAACATACAAGCAACGGAGCAACAGAGAAATCAATCCCAAAAGCTTGTTTGCCGTTAAAGAACGCAAGGAAACAAAAGACACACAAGCTGTTAAAGGTTTCCCTTCGCCTGGCAGGCGGGCCTTAAACCTGTCCTGACAGGCTGTAATTATTTGTGATCTATGCGATCTTTAGCGGCAAATTGTTTTAATCCTGCTCAGTTGCTCTGTTGTTCCGTGTTTCTAAATGCTTTTCGCTACCGTACAAACCTGCAGCCCACCCCAACCAACGCCACCATCCCATAGACCAGCCACATCAGCCGCACCGCCTGCAGGATATGCCATGCCTGCAGTGGCTGCAACGGATCACCCATAAACGGCCTGCTGCTGGGCTGACCAAAGTAGCTGTTAACCCCGCCCAACCGTACCCCCAGGGCTCCAGCTACTGCTGCCTCAATCTGGCCACCATTGGGGCTGGGGTGGTTGTGGCGGTCACGCCGGAAGATTCTCCAGGCATTCCCGGCATGTAACCTTAGCAGCAGGGCTGCGGGGATAACCAGCACGGCAGTCAGCCGGGCAGGCAGCAGGTTTGCCAGGTCATCCAGCCGGGCAGATCCC
>CAZNWF010000275.1:0-1745 GCA_964576485.1 uncultured Geobacter sp.
TACACTTGGCAACTTGCCAGAACCTTGTGTAATCCACAGATTCTGCTGAAGAGCCAAATTTTTAGAGCTTGTAGGTTCGGCAAGGGAAATGTCCAGAAAGTAAACCGGCGTTGATGCGCCAAGTGCGGTAAGTAGCGAGGTGCCGGAGTCGATGGTGCCAAGTATCTTGGGTTGATGAATGGCATCTTCCAGTGTTTCGGCGTAGCTTATTGCGGTAGAATCTTCAGTGTCATTAAGATAATCAATGATGCTGTTGACGCTATCCTTGTCACCCAGGCCGACATAGGCAAATCCCAACTCGGAATAGCCTGCATAGAAATCATCCCCCTTTCTGGCAATGGCCATCTTAAGCTGGGTTGTCGCCTCTGAATAACGCCCCTGTTTGTTATAGGCTGAACCCAGCGCGTAGTTGATGTTGCCGTCATTGGGCTCCAGCTTGCTTGCCTTGGTAAACTGGGTGATAGCTTCAGAAGCGCGATCATTGTTCAGTAAAAACAGTCCATAGGTATAGGGAGCTGCGGCGTCGGTCGTGTCGGCCTGAACTGCTGCCTTATATTCCTTTTCTGCTTCCGTGGTATTGTTTTCTGCGATATGCACATTGGCCAGGTTGACGTGAATATCTGCCTGACTATTGTCTAGCTGCAAGGAAGATTTGTAGGCGGTTATGGCTTCCTTGTTTTTGCCAAGCTGAAGGTATGCCGATGCCAGGTAGTTGTACGCATCTGTTGATTCAGGATCATACGATATTGATGCACGCAACGCCTGAGCTGCTTGGGTGTAGTTTTCATCTTCCATGTAGCTGATTGCCGTGGAAAGCATGGTATTTGCTATGCTGCTGCGCGTGCCTTGGCTGTCAACTATGGCGGAAAACATCTTGTCAGTGGCTGAAATAATTGACATGGGTTTCCTCTGACAGATTGGCCTTCAGGAATTGCCGGTCATGTAATCCTGACAACTCCTGAAGGCACCAGATCCTGTGGTTATGAAATTATGTTGATAGACTGGGTACTGCTTGAACTGCTTTTAAGAAGTTTCAGCAGAGTTGAAACACTGCTTTGATCACTGTTCTGCAGCAGTGAAGCAAGGGCACCCTGCAATGAGCTGCTGCTTTCATCAGAACTGCTGCTGCCGGACCGGGCCTGTTGGGGAGGTGGCGGTGGAGGTGGTCCCATGCTTTTCATCATGCTATCCATCTCATCGCTGTTCAGCGAACCATCGCTGTCACTGTCATACTGGGTGATCAGGGTAGAAGCGTCTTGCGATTGACCGGTCATCTCTGCCATCTTGTCCAGCAGGGTCTGCAGCTCATCTGAAGAAAGAGTGCCGCTGCTGTCACTGTCAAGCTCGTTGAACATCTCTTCCGGCTTGGGTGGTGGCGGTGGTGGCGGACCTTGTTTGCCGTTTACTGCGGAGCTGCTGCTGATGGTGCTGTCTTCACTGTCATCTGAAGACGATGAGCTTTGTAACTGTTGTAGCATGGAGATCAGGCTGGAGACCAGGTCCTGCCCGGAGTTGGAAAGGTATGATGCCAATGAACTGGTATCAAGTCCGCTGGATTGGCTGCCGGATTGCTCTTCATTGTTCAGCATGGCATTCCGCTCATGCTTGGGCTTGATGCTTTCCATCAGGCTGTCCATCTCGTCGCTGTTCAGTGATCCATCACTGTCACTGTCGTATTGGGATAACAGTGATGATCCTAAAAACGGCAGTTGCCCCTCTTTATCCAGCTGTCGGTAGTAGGTTTT
>CAZNWF010000276.1:0-1631 GCA_964576485.1 uncultured Geobacter sp.
CCTCCTGAGTAGATTTTTGAAATCCTGCTATTCGGCGCCTTTCCAGGCGGTGATAATATAGACCGGATTCTGGGCCTCAAAAAGTTTGAATTCCGTCAGGGGGCGGGTACGGGAGACGTTAATGCAGACCACTTCGACCTGATAACCGTGGTATTCAAGTGCCTCAATACTCTTGGTCAGGGTATCAAGGGTCACCGCGTTGATCACGATCAGGCCGTCAGCCTTCAGGCGCCGGTCAACCTGTTCAATGATCTCTTCCAGGTTGCCACCTGCCCCGCCGATAAAGACCCGGTCCGGGTCCGGCAGATCATCCAGCCCTTCCGGGGCATAGGCCTCCACCAGTTTGACGTTGCGGGCACAGAACTTATCCAGGTTCTGCTTTAAAAAGGTGACGTACTGGCTGTTTTTCTCGATGGCAAACAGCTTGCCGTTGGGAATCAGGTTGGATGCCTCGATGGAAACCGAGCCGGAACCGGCACCGATATCCCACAAGACCAGATCATTCTGCAACTTCAGTTTGGCCAGGGTTACCGCACGGACCTCCTGGCGGGTAAATAGCTTCTTAAAGGAGGCAAATTCATCATCATCAATGCCGATCAACGGATACTGGGCCAGGTTTGGCTCCCAGGTACGGATCAGAATCAGGATATTCAGGTCTGAATGTTTGAGAGACAGCAACCCTTTCACATCGGTGCGGGTAAATTTTTCGGTCGGCATACCCAGATCTTCACAGACCCAAGCCTCGTACCCTTCGGCGCCACGGGCCAACAACTCTTTCGCCAGCGCCGCCGGTGTATTGACATCATCGGTCAGGATACAGGCCTTTTCCGCTGCCACGATCTTATCAATGGAAGGCCCCATGCCACGACCTTTCACCGCCAGAAAGATGGCATCATCCCAGGGTTCTTTGATCCGGGCAAAGGCGTACTGCATACTGGTAACATTGGCAAAGATCTCCAGCCGTTCCTTCGGCAGGTTACGCAGCAGAAAGCGACCGGTACCGAAAAAGTTGGGATCACCGGTAGCCAGCACCGCCACCCGTTTGTCGGTAGCCTGTAAAAAGGCCAGCAGCGGTGCCAGTTCACCCAGCACCATCTTTTCTCCGCTAAAATCAGGCAAGCGATCCAGATGACGCTGGCGTCCCACCAGCACTTCAGCATTATCAATCGCCTCCAGCGCCCTGGAGCTTAATCCCTCACAGCCGGCGATACCGAAACCGATCAGATAGATGGTGTTTTGTGCCATACTGCCCTCCGTTGCCTCAAACCAGTCTGCAGCGCAGTATAGTGCAACTTTCGGCAGGCGGCAAACGGAGATTCGAGAAAAAGGAAGGATAGGCAGCAGTCTAGACCATGGTGGTGATGGTTTTGCGGAATCGTGCCAACGAGAGAACAAACAGTACGGCCCCGATCAAACCCAGGGCGACAAACTGGGGCCAGACCACCGTAATCCCTGCACCACGGTAGAGGATGGCCTGGGCCAGCATCACAAAATGGGTGTTCGGTGCAGCCAGCATGATCCACTGGACAGCGTCAGGCATGCTTTCTCGCGGCGTGGTGCTGCCTGAAAGGATTTGCAACGGCAGCAGCACCAGCATCATTAGCAGACCGAACTGCGGCATGGAGCGCGCG
>CAZNWF010000277.1:0-1592 GCA_964576485.1 uncultured Geobacter sp.
CCTGGCTCACCAGCGAGATGGCGATCCCCTCTTCTCCGGCACGGCCGGTGCGGCCAATTCGATGTACATAGTCTTCAGGCACCTGGGGCAGATCGTAGTTCACCACATGAGGTAGCCGTTCAATATCCAGTCCGCGGGCAGCCACATCAGTTGCCACCAGCACCCGGAAGGTGCCCTGTTTGAATTCCGCCAGGGTACGGGTGCGGATCGACTGGCTCTTGTTGCTGTGGATAGCTGCGGCCTTAATCCCGTCAAACAGCAGTTCTTCAGTCAGCTTGTCTGCGCCGTAGCGGGTACGGGTGAAGACCAGCACCTGATTCCAGCCGTTTTTACGGATCAAAAACGATAGCATCTCCCGCTTACGGCTGCGCTCCACCTGATAGATCGCCTGGGTCACCGCCTCGGCGGTCAGGGTGCGGCGAGCCACCTCAACCCGTTTGGGATGATCCAGCAGCTCATCAGCCAACTGTTTGATGTTTTGGGAGTACGTTGCCGAAAATAGTAATGCCTGATGCTTGGCTGGCAGGTACTCTGCCACCTTTTTGATCTCATCGATAAAGCCCAGATCCAGCATCCGGTCTGCCTCATCCAACACCAGAAACTTGATCCTAGAGAGGTCAATCGTGCCTCGCTCGGCATGATCCAGCAGCCGTCCCGGCGTTGCCACCACAATATCCACACCACGGTGCAGCCGTTCGATCTGGGCCTGAATGGTCACGCCGCCATAGATCATGGTGGAACGCAGTGACAGACGGCGGGCAAAGCGGTTCATCTCGTCGCTGACCTGGGCAGCCAACTCACGGGTGGGGACCAGTACCAAGGCGCGGGGCTTTCTGCGCTTCTCTGCGGGGGTGGTTTCAGCCAGCATCTGCACGATCGGCAGGGCAAAGGCTGCGGTCTTGCCGGTGCCGGTCTGGGCGCCGGCAAGCAGGTCGCCCCCCTCAAAAATGGTCGGAATCGCCTCGGCCTGAATCGGGGTGGGGCTGGTGTAGCCCAGGCTGGCAACCGCGCTTAACAGTTCAGGGCGCAGGCCAAGGGAGTCAAAGGAGATGTCAGTGTTTTTCACAGGATACCGCTTTCTGTCGAAGATAGAGCTCTTCGACCTTGGCTCTGGCCCAGGGGGTGCGGCGCAGAAAGGTAAGGCTGGATTTGATGTTCGGATCATGGGTAAAGCAGCGGATATCAACAGCTTTGCCCATTGCAGCCCAGCCGATCTGCTCGACCAGCGTCTTCACTAGTGTTTCCAGGGTGATGCCGTGTAAAGGATCGCCTGCTGTCATCGTAACGCCTCCAGCTCTTCCCAGCGCGCATAGCTAGCCAGCAGTTCTGCATCAATAGCTTCAAGACGGGCATTCAGGGGCACCGCCTCAGCCCCGCGATTTTTATAAAATTCAGGATCAGCCAGGGTGCTGTGGATCTGCTCCTGCTCCGCCTCAAGGACCGTGATCCGCTCCGGCAACCCCTCCAGTTCACGCTCTTCCTTGAAGGAGAGCTTGCGGGGCCGCTCTTTCAGGGGTTTGCCCTTTTCCTGAACCGTTTTTGCTGCAACGGGCGGGGCAGCCTCAAGCTGTTGTTCCCGCAGCCAGTCATCA
>CAZNWF010000278.1:0-1559 GCA_964576485.1 uncultured Geobacter sp.
AGTGCTGTAAAGTAATTATGCCGATAAGACCTTGACGCTGCCAGTACTGGCGGCTATAAAACAAAAGATAAACCTTATCTTGGAGTGCGTCTATGTCAGTCAATGCCGCATTGATACTTGCAGCAGGCAAGGGAACCCGTATGAAGTCAGGTCTGGTTAAGGTGCTGCATGAACTGGCTGGCAGGCCGATGCTGGGCTGGCCCCTTGCTGCAGCCAGGGAAGCCGGAGCTGCCCAGATTGTGGTAGTAGCCGGTCACCAGGCGGACCAGGTGCAAAAATGTTTCTCGGCTGATACCGGGATCAGGATCACCCTGCAGGAGGAACAGCTGGGCACTGGTCATGCGGTTTCCTGCGGCCTGCCGCAGTTGGACGGTCTGACCGGATCGGTCCTGATTCTTTGTGGTGATACACCATTGCTTACCGGAGCAACGCTGCAGCGTCTGGCAAGGGAACATGCTGCCTCCGGCGCTGCAGTTACAGTTTTGACTGCCAGGCTGGATAAGCCGTTTGGCTACGGCAGGATCGTCAGGGATAGTGAAGGCCGGGTCCGTCGGATTGTGGAACAGAAGGATGCCAGTCCTGAAGAACAGTCCATTGATGAGGTCAATAGCGGTATCTACTGCATGGATCTTGCCTTCCTGCGGGCCCATATCGGACGTCTGGGCAGCGAGAATGCCCAGAACGAATACTATCTGACCGATCTGGTGGGGATTGCCGTGGCAGAACATGCCGGTTGTGCGGCGGTTGTTGCCGATGATGCTGATGAAATTATGGGGGTCAATGACCGGGTGCAGTTGGCCCATGCCGCCAGAATAGTGCGTCAGCGGATCAACCTGCAGTTGATGCTGTCCGGGGTAACCCTGATTGACCCTGATCAGACCTATGTTGATGCCGGCGTCCAGGTGGGGGCTGATACGACCATCTGGCCTGGTTGCGTCCTGCGCGGCAGGACAACCATCGGTTGTAGTTGTGAACTTGAGAGTAATGTGCAGGTTATTGACTGCAGTATCGCTGACCGGGTGCATCTCAAGGCGGGCAGCGTACTGGCTGAATCGCAGGTCTCTGAAGATGTTGCCATCGGCCCCATGGCCCATCTGCGGCCCGGAACAGTGCTACAGGCCCAGGTCAAGATCGGTAACTTCGTGGAAACCAAAAAGGTGACCATGGGGGTCGGCTCAAAAGCCTCTCACCTGACCTATCTGGGGGATGCCGAGGTGGGGCGAGATGTCAACATCGGTTGCGGTACCATTACCTGCAATTATGACGGCAAGCGCAAGCACAAGACCGTGATTGGGGATGGGGTCTTTGTGGGTAGTGATGTGCAGCTGGTGGCTCCGGTATCGGTGGGGGCCAATGCCCTGATCGCAGCCGGTACCACGGTAACCCGTGATGTGCCGCCCGATTCTCTGGCCATAGCCCGCACGCCGCAGACTAACAAGGATGGCTGGTGTCTGAAAAAGAGCGATAATGCCTGATTCGGATCGCCACATAACCAGCGGTAGTATCCTGGTTGTTGAGGATAATCTCCCGTTTGGTGAGCTGGTTGCCGGTACCCTGCG
>CAZNWF010000279.1:0-1541 GCA_964576485.1 uncultured Geobacter sp.
AAGGCCCTGGACAACCTGATGAAGGAACGGGTGGAAGGGCTGATCGTGGTGGGGGGTGATGGTTCCCTGTCCGGCGCCCTGGCGCTGGACAAGATGGGCTTTCCGGTAATCGGCATCCCGGCCAGCATTGACAATGACATCGCCTATACGGACATGTCGTTGGGGGTGGATACGGCCCTGAACAACATCATCTATGCCGTGGACTGCATCAAGGATACCGCCTCATCCCATGACCGAGCCTTTATTGTAGAGGTAATGGGCCGTAATTCCGGCTATCTGGCCTCAACTGCAGCCATTGCCACCGGGGCCGAGTTTGCCATTGTGCCGGAGGTGGAGCTGGACCTGACCGAAATGTGTCACCAACTACGTCGCCGCTATGAAGAGGGGCGCACCAATGCCCTGATCATCATGGCAGAAGGGGCCGGCCATGCCCAGGCAATAGCCGATGGGATCAAGGATGCAGTGGGGTTTGAGACCCGCGTAACCGTGCTGGGGCACTACCAACGGGGCGGCGCTCCCACGGTGTTTGACCGCCTGCTGGGCAGCCGCTTTGGCAGAAAATCAGTTGAGCTGCTGCTATCCGGCACCAAAGGGGTCATGGTTGGCCTGTCAACCAACTCCTTGACCACTACCCTGCTTGAAATGGTGGTAAGAGGTGGTCAGAAAAAGCTGAATGAAGACCTGCTGCGCATGGCCGATATCCTGGGAATTTAAGACCATGAAACGCCACAAAAGACTATTCAGGACACGCTCAGCCAAGGAAGGGTTACCTCCCGGCAGCCTGATCCATATTGGCGAAGCGCCGGCAGATGCGGTCAGTATCTCGGTCTTTTCCTATAATGAGCAGGAGTTGCAGGAGACCTGCTCTGAAACCCTTGACCTAAGCCTTCTTCAGCCCAGGTCATCGGGGGTGGTCTGGGTTGATGTGGAAGGGGTACATCAGGTTGAAACCATCCGCAGTCTGGGTGAAGCCTACAACCTGCATCCTCTGGTGCTGGAGGATATTGTCAGCACCCTGCAGCGCCCCAAGGTTGAGGATTATGATGAGTACCTGTTTGTGGTGGTCAAAATGCTGCTACCCCTGCCGGATGGTGATTTTGCGGCTGAGCAATTGAGTCTGGTGCTGGGCAGGGACTATGTGCTGACCTTTCAGGAAGGAATCCGGGGGGATGCTTTTGGACCGGTCCGAGAACGAATCCGTTCCGCCAAGGGCAAGTTCCGCACCCTGGGGGCAGACTATCTGCTCTACACCCTGCTGGATGCGGTGGTTGACCGCTATTTTACGGTGCTGGAAGGCTTTGGGGAACGGCTGGTCAACATTGAGGAGGAGGTTGCCCTGCACCCCCATCCCCGCACCCTGGTACAGTTGAATGATCTGAAAAAAGAGGTGATCTATCTGCGCAAATCAACCTGGCCGTTGCGCGAAGTGCTGTCGTTTCTGGAACGGGATGACACCGAACTGATCAATGATGCCACCCGTCTGTTTCTACGGGACGTTCATGATCATACGGTACAGACCATTGATACGGTTGAGACCTTCC
>CAZNWF010000280.1:0-1531 GCA_964576485.1 uncultured Geobacter sp.
ACAGATAGGAACGGGCATCAGGCCAGGTAACATTATCAAGATTGCGCAGCGAAATAATCACCGCCTCAGGCTGTTCAGTAACAAGAGTCGCCTGTAGCGCAGCAAGGGGATCAGCTTCAAAACAGAGATCCAGCACTGCCAGCTGATGACCGGCCTGTTTGAGTGGGGCAGCCAGAAAGGCCAGACCAAGGGGAAAGACCGGATAGGGAGAACGTTCCCGATTTGCAGAAACCAGCAGCAGTTTCATGGGCAGGCACCTTCATCCAGCCAGGCCCGCATGTTTGCCACCCGCTGTTCAATTTCAGCCGGCAGGCGATACTGCAGTACGCCGTTCAGATCAGTCAGGGCATGGCAGACCAGTCCACTTGCCAGACGCTGACCATCTGCAGACAGCATCTCACAGCGAAAACGCAGCATGGCCGCTGCATCATCCTCCAGCCAGGTACGAACCGTCACAACATCATTAAACAGGGCGGGTCGCAGATACTTCAGTTCAAGTGACACCACCGGCCCCTGGTAGCCCAAAGCCAACAGGTCATCCGGCCCAAGGCCGAACTGGGTGGACAGGTTGTTACGGCCAATTTCCATCCAGGCAACATAATGACCATGCCAGACCACCCGGTAGGCATCCACTTCGTTAAAACGAACGGTTATGGTTGTTTCATAGGGTTTCACAACGTACCTGCCTCCGAATCGATCCAGCGGTTAAACTTGGTCAGGGCCTGGCCACTGCCCACCTCTATGCAGCGATTGAAACCGGCTGCACGAACCGCCTTCCAGGTGCGCTCCCAGTAGACCGGTTGTTGCAATTCATCAACCAGAAAGGCGGGAATAGCGTCAGCGGTCAGACGGGTTTGTCCAAGTGACTCAATCAGCGGAATCTGCGGTTCTGCAACATGATACTCAGCAACAATGGCTGCCAGATCAGCAGCAACCCCGGACATCAGCGGCGTATGCAGCGGGGCTTCGCAGGGGAAACTGCTGACGCTGAAGGCTCCTTGCGCCTGACATTCTGCCAGGGCGGCTTCAATCCCCTGCTGTGCACCAGCCAGCAGGAAGTGACGGGAGGTATTATAGTTTGCCACAAACACCCCGTTGTTACGGGCTGCCTCCTCCAACGGAGCAGCCTGCAGGCCGATCACACAGCCCAGGGCATAGGTGTTAACGGTGCTCATCCGGGCCATGCTGCTGCCGATCCGACAGACCAACTCCAGGGCCTCCTGCTCAGTGATACTGTTTGCGGCAGCCAGCGCAGCGTAGATCCCCAGGGAATGCTCGACGATCAGGGCGGGACGACAACCGTCGTTGCGCAGCTTTCTGGTCCGGTAGAGCGACATGGCCACACCGTAGATCTGCAAGCAGGTATGATGGCTGAGCAGACGACCGGGTATCGTCTGGTGCGTGATCATGTCATAACCGCAACATGTCCGGCAGAGGTCAGCAATGGCAAGGAAGTCAATATCGTCAGGTGTACTTTGTTCCCACTGCAGCGGCTGTCCGGGAAAAGCCCAGAGTATCATGGGGCACCCCC